>NZ_JBHXVG010000020.1:0-175878 GCF_042672405.1 Streptomyces sp. NPDC127197
CGACGTGCACCGGCGACCTACTGGCATGTCCCGGCCTGGGGGCAGCCCGGCTAGGAAGTCCGAGCGACCGTCCCCAAGAGGCAGGAAGACCGGTCTTTCTACCTCTCGACGATAGCCCTCTTGGCATCCGCGCGCCACTTATCGACCCGCTTGTGGGCTCCCTCACGAGTTCCTGCTCCGGCTGGGTGGTGACGGAGCCCGGTAGGTTCGTTTTATGTAGGTTTTCTACAGGCATTCTCAGTCGCATGACCAGGCGAGTGCGTCATGCGTTCCGAGCCGGTTGAGCCCATGTCGACTTGCGCATTTCTGGAGGCAGAGGGGTTTTCAGCCGAGGCGGGGGCAAGGATGCTGCCCGGATCCGCTCGGAGCGTGTCCATTCACTGCCCGCGTCTTCTTCTGTGGATCGGCAACGTTCCAGGGCGGCCGGTACGCAGCATCGAGGTCGGGTGCGTGCTGCGGCAGTCGGACGCCTCCTTGGCTCGCAGGGCTGAGTGCGAGTCTTGTTGAGGTTGTTGCCCGTGGGTCGGGTTCGCGGCGGTTTTGGGAGTGATTGGCGTTCCCGGTTCTTCGTCGCCGACATGCTGACACCCCTGCCCGATGTTCGGCTGCCGCGCTTACGGCTCGACATGAGATGGCTCCAACGGTGCTGCGCCCGGAAACTTAGGAGTTCCACAGGGCTTCTGCAAGGGGTTAGAGGAAGTCTCTTCCAAGCTCTCGGAGCTGCGTGCGGGAGTCGCGCCTGTGACGCCCTGTCGCTCGATGGCCCTGCGACTGCGAGTGTCAGCAGGCGGATTCACGCCATGGGAGCGTGCCCATCACTCCCGGCCTGCGGAAATCCATCAATGACCGCCCAGGGAAAGCGAGTTCTCCAGCTCACCGGTTTTCGTAAGGGTCAGAAGAAGCGGATGCACGACTCTTGACGTTCGGCAGGCCGAACGGATCTCATGGGCGCGCCGTTCGGTCTCGTTTGCTTCTGATTGAAGTTGTGTCCTCGTGGGCTGCACCCCAAGGGCCCGCTGCTCTGCCCCAGGAGTCGTCATGCAACTTTCTTCCTCCGGTCTTTCCTCTCCCGGCCCCGACCGCCGCGCGCTGTCGCGGGGGCTGGGCGCCCGCGATCCCCACGCTGATCGTCTACTTCGTGCTCCAGCGGCAGTTCGTCAGCGGCCTGACGCTCGGCGCCAACAAGGGCTGACTCAGCGGTTGTCAGAGGCCGGTCCGAGCCGTTGAGGACCGAACACACAAGTCTGCCGGAGGCAGGAGTTGTTCGCTGCGCGCTCCTGCCTCCGGTACCCAGCACCGATCCACCCATCCGCGAGTGGCGGACGACTACGCCGAGAGGCAGCGGCGGCGCGCGTGGCGCCGTCCGAACAAGTCCATGAGATGGACCGCTCGGCAGGCGAAGCCTTGCTGGCTCGACTCCTGGAGACAGCGAAGAAGGAGCCCGAGGCCGGGCTGATGAAGGACCTTCCGCAGTCTCTGCGACATTTGCGTGATCAGCCTGCCAACTCGGACACCGGCGTCTCCGCCACTTCACACCACGCGGGCACCACAGGCGAAGCCGACTCCAGCGGACTCACCTTGAGCCGACAGCTGCCACGGCTCGAACGAAGTCGACCCTCGGCCTCGGAGCCCGTCCGCGCCACTTCGATCGGCGGCCGGCACAAAGCCGTATGTACAGAGCCGCAAGCACAGAAGGGACACGACATGCTCAACTACCAGCGCACCCGACCCAGTCCTCACTCCACTGCACCCCCTCCCGCGGGTACCCGCTCCCTGCGCCGCGCGGCAGATGGTCTGCTGGCCGGGCTGATCACCGTGTCGATCAGTGCCGTGTCAGGGGCATCACCGGCCGCCGCCGAAGAGCCCACGCTGGACGCCGGCCAGTTCCAAGGCGTGAACTGGGCCAGGGTGGGGGACAACTTCACCTACGGCGCCGTTGTCCCCGAGGGGCTGAACGAATCCGACAGCTACGAGGCCGTCAAGGTCAAGGCCAACGCCATCCTCAGCGGGTTCCGGAGCACGCTCGGCGCCAACACCGTACGGCTGCCGATCAACAGCCACTCCGTCCCGGGCACGACGTGGGGCGACAGGTACGCCGGCGCCATCGATGCCGCGACAGCCAAGGGCTTCAAGGTCATCCTCTCCTACTGGGAAGGGGACGGCGAGGACAAGAACAACGACGGGAAGCCGGACGGGCCCGGCTGGAACGGCAAGGTCGTCGACGCGGATGCGTTCAAGTCGATGTGGAAGGCCGTGACGGACAAGTACGGGTCCAACGGCCTGGTCTACTTCGAGCCGTTCAACGAGCCCCATGGACACAGTGCCACCGAGTGGGCGGACATCGCCGCCAAGTGGATCGCCGACCACCCGTCGGTCCCCGGGAACCGGATCATCGTGAGCGGACCCGGCTACAACGACTACGTCACGAGCGTGTGCGCCGACTCCCGCCTCGACGGGACCTACCTCTCGCTGCACCACTACGCCTTCGGTAAGCCGGCGAGGACCTATGGCGAGTGGGTCACCGACTTCAAGAGCAAGGTCGGCACCTGTGCCAAGCGCACCATCCTGGACGAGTTCGGCGCACCGATGGGCGGCGCAGGGGCAGACGCCGGCAAGGACTACAACGACGCCAACAGCACCGACAACTTCGTGCGGTACCTGCGCGCCGACACCGACACCGTCCACGAACTCGGCATGGGCGCGGTCTACTGGCCGGCCATCGGCGGCAAGTACCAGGAGTACCCCGACCACGACTACTACTCGCTCTTCGACCTCGAGGGCAGCGGTGCCAACCTGACGCTGGGCATCCGCAACATCAGCGGTATCGACGCCGTCAAGCGTGCCTGGGGTGCCGACCCCGGCTCACACACGAGCATCCTGCGCAACGCCGACGGCAACGGCTGCCTCGACGTCCCCTATGTCAGCCACGACAACGTCCAGGTCCAGGTCTATGACCAGTGCTCGGGCGGCGCCAACCAGCAGTGGACCCTGACGCCCTCCGGACAGCTCACCGTCTATGGCGGCACGAAGTGCCTGGACGCCTACCGTGAAGGCACGAGCAACGCCACCGAGGTCGGCACCTACGACTGCAACGGGCAGAACAACCAGAAATGGATGTTCTACTCCGACGGCACGATCCGCTCAGTGAAGTCCGGTCTGTGCCTGGACAAGGACCTGGCCACCTCCAAGGTCCAGCTCTGGTCCTGCTGGGGCGGCGACAACCAGAAGTGGAAGACCAGCTAGCGGAAATCCCCACGGGGCACGCCCGTAGGCCGGTCGCGGACGCCGAGAGCCGCGACCGGCCTCCCTCGGGGCGCCCCTGAGCACCACCCTGATTCATTCGCCCACGGTGTGTCCTACGAATTGCCGCTGCGCTACAAGTCATCCCGGCACGCGGGGGAGTGCGAGCGAGCCGGTCGTATGGCCCCAGAGCAAGAACGTGTCGACGTCCCTCAAGGGCAGCCGGGAGCTGCCCTCCCCTCCCACCTTGATCAACCAGAAGATCATCCCACCGGGTCGGTCAAAGTGACAGAGCCCGTCCGGTGGGTCGGCGCGGTGATCTCCCTTTTAAGGATCTTGCCGCTGGGGCCCGTGGGCAGTGTGTCCACGAGCCACACCTGGCGCGGGTACTTGTACGCCGCCACGCGCTCCTTGACGAACTGCTGGAGCTCGTCGGGCGTGACCTGCGCCTTCGGGCGCAGCACCACCGCGGCCGCGATCTCCTCGCCCAGATGTGCGTCGGCCACGCCCACCACCGCGGCCAGCGCAACGGCCGGGTGCTCGTGGAGGACCTCCTCGATCTCGCGCGGGTAGACGTTGTAGCCGCCGCGGATGATCATGTCCTTCTTGCGGTCGACGATGTACAGGTAGCCGTCCTCGTCCTGGCGCGCGAGGTCGCCGCTGCGCAGCCAGCCGTCCGGGATGGTGGCCGCCGTCTCCTCGGGGCGGTTCCAGTAACCCTTCATCACGTTCGGCCCGCGGACGGCCAGTTCGCCGATCTCGCCCTGGGCCACGTCCTGGCCCTTGTCGTCGAGGAGCCGCACCTCCACGTCCTTGATCGGGGTGCCGATGGACCCGGCCTTGCGCGGCCGGTCGGGGTGGTTGAAGGTGACCACCGGACTCGTCTCGGACATGCCGAAGCCCTCCAGCACCACGCAGCCGAAGCGACGCTCGAAGCCGTGCAGGATCTCCACCGGCAGCGAGGCCCCGCCGGAGACGCACATGCGCAGCGTGGACACGTCCGCCTCCGACGGGTGCTGGAGCAGCGCCGCATACATGGTCGGCACACCCTCGAAGATCGTCGCCCGGTCGCGGGCGATGGCGTCCAGCACGGTCTGCGAGTCGAAGCGGGGGATCAGGGTGAGCGAGGCACCGGCGCGGACGGTCACGCTCATCGTGCAGATCTGGCCGAAGATGTGGAACAGCGGCAGACAGCCCACGACCACGTCCTCCGCCGTCATCTGCTGCACATGCACCGCGTTGACCTCGGTGTTGTGCCGCAGCCCGGTGTGGGTGAGCGTGGCGCCCTTGGGACGGCCGGTGGTGCCCGAGGTGTACAGCAGCACGGCCACGTCCTCACCGTCCGGCTCGCTCACCTCCGCCAGCGGCTCGTGACCGGCCAGCAGGCCCGCGAAGGCTGCGGGCTCGACGGCCATGTGCCGCACTCCGGCGGCGGCCGCGCCCTGCGCGCCCTCGCCCGGCGCCTGGTGCCACTCGAAGAGCAGCACCGCGCCGGAGTCGCGCAGGTGGTACTCGGTCTCCCGGGTCTTCAGCAGCGGGTTCATCGGTACGACGACCGCCCCGGCGCGCAGCACGCCGTAGTACAGGACGACGAACTCGGGAACGTTGGGCAGCATCAGAGCGACCCGGTCTCCCGGTCGTACGCCCTCGGCCCGCAGCAGCGCGGCGGCGCGGGCGCTGCGCTCGTCGAGCTCCGCGTAGCTGGTGACCTGGCCCCCCAGTCGCAGGGCGGGGCGTTCCGGCTGCCGCCGTGCCGTCTCCACCAGGAACTGAGCCAGATTGGCCATGACCGCCTCCACGAAAGTCGCCGTCGAAATCCGCCGTTCACGCTGACGACATCGTGCAGATGTCCGTGGCGACGGCCTATGTGCGGTACGACAGCGTCTGGCCTCCCGGATTGTTCCCGAGAACAAAACAGGGGCGTTACGCTGCGGGAATGAACCTCTCAGGGGTGGTCTCGGCGCTGCATGCGAGGCTGCCGGAACTGGGCGAGCGGATGGCGCAGCGCATCCGCTCGGACGTCGACGCCTACAAGGACGAGGCGCTGATCCCCTTCGACTCGCTGCGCCGCTCGTGCACCGCCAACGCGGACCTGCTCCTGGACCAGCTCGGCCGCGCGGGCGCACAGGACCCGAGCCCGGCCCGGGAGACCGGCCGCCTGCGCGCCGAGCAGGGTGTGCCGCTGGCGGACACCCTGCACGCGTACCGGATCGGCTTCGAGCTCCTGTGGACGGACATCCTCGCCGAGGCACGCACCCATCCCGAGGTCACCGACGCCCAGTTGGTCTCCCAGTCGGCGGAGATCTGGGCCCTGTTCGGCCGCTACGCGGAGGCGGTGGCGGCGGCCTACCGGGAGACCACCGCCGAACTGACCTTGCGGCGTCAGGCCCGCCGCTCGGCCCTGGTGGAGGCGCTGTTCACCGGCGTCATCGCCGACCGCACGCTGTGGGAGGCCGCCCGCGAGCTGGGACTGCCCGACCGCGGGCCCTACGTGGTCGCAGCGGCTGCCGCCGACGCCCCCGGCGAGGAGCCGCTGGCGGGGACGGAAGCGGCGCTGCGTCAGGCCCAGGTCCGCTTCGCCTGGCGGCTGCTGCCCGACCAGCAGATCGGTCTGGCCGCCCTGCCCACCGCGACCGCGGAGGGCACCTGCCTGCGCATCCTGCGCCGCGCGGGCGCCCGCGTAGGCGTCAGCCCGTGCTTCCACTCGCTGCGGGACACCCCACAGGCTCTGCGCTTCGCCCGTCTTGCTCTGGCCGGCCTCCCCGGCACCGGCCCCGGCGTCGCGCGGTTCGACGACGACCCGCTGGCGATGGTGGTTGCCGCCGCCCCGGCCGAGGCGGCGCACCTGGTGGAGGTGGTCCTCCAGCCCCTGCTCGATCTCCCGGCCGCCGAGCGTGCCCGGCTCCTGGAGACCATGGAGCACTGGTTCGCCGCCGCCGGCTCCGCCATGGACGCGGCGCGCAGCCTGTTCGTCCACCCCAACACCGTCCGCTACCGGCTGCGGCGCGTCGAGGAGCTCACGGCCCGCTCGCTGTCCGATCCACGGGCGGCGGCGGACATCCGCGTCGCGCTCCTGGCGGCACGCCGGGCGAGCGCGTCGTTCAGTGACGTCATTCAGTAACTCGGCTGTGTACTGCTGCCGCACACGGCGTGTCGTGATGCTCAGTGCCTCGGGCCGCGCCAGCGTTGGTACACCTTGCGACCTGCGCTGTACCAAAGTGCCAACTATCTCTCTGATTCCGTACCTTCAGTCGCTACACCTGGTTGGCATCAGCACAGGGCATGAACGTTGCCTGGTGCCAACTAGCGATCCTGGTCACACTGCTGCGATCACGATCTTCAGTTGGCACAAAACAGGGGTACTTGGCGCCAAGATCACCATCAGTCCGCAGTGGTGGCGGCATCATTCGACGCATGAGGCGCGGGCCAGGTGTGCCCGGCCAGGACGAGACTCTGCGACCAGAGCAGTCCGCCGACGATCTTTGACAGCGATCACCGCCATCATTTCCTGGCCGTCCTCGCCGGGGCGCTTCTGATCCAGCATCCCGTGCCCTTGACGCGGGCGCCTGTCCCGGCTGTGCGAGGAAGGGCGGCTGACCGGCATCTTCCCTGGTCGGCCGTCTTTCGCCGTAACCCTTTTCGGGGGGCGCAGCAGGCCGGCCCTTGCCTCCTCGTCCGACGCCTGATCCGCAGCTGTTGGGGAGACCGGGAGTCACCGCGCAGGCCGGGCCCGGCCTCGAATCGGCAGAGCAGCGGCCTTGACAGGAGGTCGCAAGTCGGGCTTCCTTAGACGCGTTGCGTATAACGATACTGTTGTGCAATTCGCAACTGATCTGGTCTCCGGTGGCGGCTCCCCGTACGGCGGGCCGCGATGCCCGGCGATGGAATGGCTCTGATTCCCCTACACCGCGGAGTAGCGCTTCAGATGACTCGCAAGGCACCTGCTGAGGATCCCGGCGACGCCCGTCTGCGGGTCGGCCCCCCGAAGGAGTACGCCGCCGGCATCCCAGCGGTCACCTCCTCGCTCCGGCACGCCGGCGAGCAGATGGGGGCCCGCCGCAGCATGCTCACTCTTCTCCAGGTCAACCAGAAAGAGGGCTTCGACTGCCCCGGTTGCGCCTGGCCCGAGCCGGAACACCGGCACCGAGCGGAGTTCTGCGAGAACGGGGCCAAGGCCGTGGCCGAGGAGGCCACCCTCCGCCGGGTCACCCCGGATTTCTTCGCCGAGCACACCCTCGAGGATCTCTTGCCCCACACCGACTACTGGCTCGGGCAGCAGGGACGCCTCACCCACCCCATGTACCGCCCGGCCGACAGCAACCGCTACCGACCGATCTCCTGGGACGACGCGTTCGCCGTGATCGCCCGCGAACTCGCCGCACTCGATCACCCGGACCAGGCCGCCTTCTACACCTCCGGACGGGCGAGCAACGAGGCCGCGTTCGTCTATCAGCTCTTCGTCCGGATGCTCGGCACCAACAACCTGCCGGACTGCTCCAACATGTGCCACGAGTCCAGCGGTTCGGCCCTGACGGAGACCATCGGCATCGGCAAGGGCAGCGTCAGCCTGGACGACCTCTACGAGGCCGACCTCATCCTCGTCGTCGGCCAGAACCCCGGCACCAACCACCCCCGCATGCTCTCCGCACTGGAACAGGCCAAGCGTCGGGGCGCTCGCGTCATCGCGGTCAATCCCCTCCCCGAGGCCGGGCTGCTCCGGTTCAAGAACCCCCAGCGGCCCTCCGGCATCGTCGGTGGCGGTACGCGGTTGGCGGACCAGTTCCTGCAGATCAGGCTGGGCGGAGACCAGGCGTTGTTCCAGGCCTTCAACCGCATGCTGCTGGAGGCGGAGGACGAAGCACCCGGCACCTGCCTGGACACGTCTTTCATCGACCAGTACACGCATGGCTTCCAGGAGTTCGCCGAGCACGCCCGCAAGGCGTCGTGGGACGACATCCTGAAAGCCACGGGCCTGTCCGAGGAAGAGATCCGGGCCGCGTTCCGCCAGGTGCTGGCCGCCGAGAAGATCGTCGTCTGCTGGGCGATGGGACTCACCCAGCACCGCCACTCGGTACCCACCATCCGAGACGTCGTCAACTTTCTTCTGCTGCGCGGCAACGTCGGCCGCCCGGGCGCCGGCCTCTGCCCGGTACGCGGCCATTCCAACGTGCAGGGCGACCGGACGATGGGCATCTACGAGAAGCCGGACGACGCGTTCCTGGACAGGCTTGGCGCCGAGTTCGACTTCACACCCCCGCGGCACCACGGGCACGACGCGGTCGACAGCATCCGCGCCATGCGCGACGGTGACGTACGGGTCTTCGTCGCGCTGGGCGGCAACTTCGTCGCCGCGGCCCCCGACACCGAACTGACCGAGCAGGCGTTGCGCAGGTGCCGCCTCACCGTGCAGATCTCGACCAAGCTCAATCGATCACATGTCATCGCCGGGGAGCAGGCACTCATCCTCCCGTGTCTCGGCCGAACCGAGGCCGACCTGCGGCCGACCGGCCCCCAACCGGTCACGGTGGAGGACTCCATGGGCATGGTGCACCTCTCGCAGGGGCGGCTGGCCCCCGCGTCCGAGCACCTGCTGAGCGAGGTCGCGATCATCTGTCGGATGGCACGGGCCGCCCTTGGGGAAGCAGGCCCGCAGGTGCCGTGGGACGACTTCGAGTCGGATTACGACCGCATCCGCGACCGCATCGAACGCGTGATCCCCGGCTTCGAGGACTTCAACGCCCGGGTACGGCAGCCGGGCGGCTTCGCCCTGCCCCACCCGCCCCGCGACGAGCGCCGGTTCACCACCGCCACCGGCCTGGCCAACTTCACCGTCAACCTGCTGGAGAGCCCCCACGTCCCGCCGGGCCGGCTGCTGCTGCAGACGCTCCGCTCCCACGATCAGTACAACACCACCATCTACGGCCTGGACGACCGCTACCGCGGCATCCACCAGGGCCGCCGGGTCCTCTTCCTGCACCCCGACGACCTCACCGAGCGAGGTCTGGCCGATGGGGACCTCGTCGACATCGTCAGTGAGTACGGGGACGGCGTGGAGCGGAGGGCGCCGGCCTTCCGGGCGGTGCCGTACCCGACGCCCCGCGGATGCTGCGCCGCTTACTTCCCCGAGACCAACGTCCTGGTACCCCTGGACTCCACCGCAGCCATCAGCAACACCCCCACGTCGAAGTCGATCGTCGTTCGGTTGGAACCGGTCTTCGCCGGAGCGGACGCGAGTGCTTGACTTCGATGAGCAGAGCCGAGCACCGCCTCGCCCCTCTGGCCCGCTTCGGCGGCCTCGTCGCCACCGACCTCCGGGACGTGACCAGTGATCCCGCTGCCCCGGACTCCACCGGTTTCTGGGCCGTGGTCGCCGACTTCGAGGGACGTCTTCCCGCGCACGGTGTGGAGATCGCCACGCCCTCGCCCGAGCTCTTCCTCCGCCGCGACGGCCGTACGGTGAAGTCCGGCCCCATCAAGGGCACCGGCCGGACCGCCGTGGACCTCCTCGAAAAGGACCACGTCGAGAACGTCATGATCGTGGACCTGGTCCGCAACGACCTGGGACGCGTCTGCGCCACCGGCTCCGTGACCGTCCCCGAGGTGTGCGCGGTCGAGGAACACTCCGGCTTGGTGCACCTGGTGTCCACGAGGCGTGGCGAGCTTGCCGAAGGCGCCGGATGGCCGGAGCTGCTGGCCGGAACCTTCCCACCCGCGTCGGTCACGGGCGCCCCCCAAGTCCAGCGCGCTGCGGATCATCGCGGCGCTGGAGACCGCGCCCCGCGGCCCGTACTGCGGTGGCATCGGCCGGGTCGACGCCGACCGCGGCACGGGTGAACTCGCGGTCGGCATCCGCACGTTCTGGATCGACCGCACCGCTCCCGGAGGCCCGTTACTGCGCTTCGGGACGGGGGCCGGAATCACCTGGGACTCCCATGCCGAGCGCGAGTGGGCCGAGACGGAGCTGAAGGCGCGCCGACTGCTCGGGGTGGCGTCGGCTGCGTACCAGCTGACCGGTTGATCGCGGTCGGGCAACTCTCCTCGACGTGCCCCTTGACAGCCTCTCTGAGGCGTCAGATTGTTGTTGCTCATAGTGAATAGTCGTGCATTATTCGCAACGGTATCCGGGTGGTAGCCGCTCCACCTCCCCTTCCCTCGCCGATCTCCCACCCGATCCGGTGTGTCCATGGGGCACGGCGGAATCACCGACGAATTCCCCTCTTGCTCGGTCGCGCATCCGTCGTCCGCGACAGAGAGTGCACCGCCGTCTGCGGAAAGGACGAGCTGATGAACAAAACCCGCGAAAGGAACGGGAGCCGAAGCCATCCCGTCGGGGCGGATCTGCCGGGAAGCCCGCCGGCATCCGTCGGTCCCCGGACCGACCTTGTCGTCTTCGGCGTCGCCGCGGTCCTCACCCTCGCCTTCGTCGTGTGGGGAGCCACGGCGACCGACACGCTGGAGAGCGTGTCCGGGAAGCTGCTGGACGGGACCATCCGAAACGGCGGCTGGGCATTCGTCCTCGCCGCTTCGGGCTTCGTCGTCTTCGCCCTCTGGCTGGCGATGAGCCGTTACGGGCGGATCACCCTGGGCGGGGAGGGCGAGCAGCCCGAGTTCCGCACCGTCTCCTGGATCGCCATGATGTTCAGCGCGGGCATGGGCATCGGCCTGATGTTCTACGGCGTGAGCGAACCGCTGTCCCACTTCACCACGCCACCGCCGGGCACCGACCCGGCCGACGCCGCCCAGGCCATGGAGACCGCCATGGCCACCACCCTCTTCCACTGGACGCTCCACCCGTGGGCGATGTATGCGGTCGTCGGCCTTGCCATCGCCTACAGCACCTTCCGGCGCGGACGCCGACAGCTGATCAGCGCCGTGTTCACCCCGCTGATCGGCGAGAAGCGGGCGAACGGCTGGGGCGGCAGGGTCATCGACATCCTCGCCATTTTCGCCACCCTCTTCGGCTCTGCGGCCTCTCTGGGGCTCGGCGCCCTGCAGATCGGCAGCGGCATCACCGGACTGGGATGGATGGGATCTGTCGGTACCGGCCTGCTGGTCGCCGTGATCGCGGTGCTGACCGCGGCGTTCGTCGCCTCGGCGGTGTCCGGGATCGCCAAGGGCATCCAGTGGCTGTCCAACATCAACATGGTGCTGGCGGTGACGCTGGCGGTCTTCGTGTTCGTCGTCGGGCCGACCATCTTCATCCTTGACCTGCTGCCCACCTCCATCGGCGCCTTCCTCGGCGACCTGACCCAGATGGCAGGACGTACCGAGGCATCGAGCGGTGAGGGAGTCGCCGACTGGCTGGCCGGCTGGACGGTCTTCTACTGGGCCTGGTGGATCTCCTGGACGCCGTTCGTCGGCATGTTCATCGCGCGCATCAGCCGCGGCCGGACCATCCGGCAGTTCGTGGGCGGGGTCATCCTGGTACCCAGCACCGTCAGCCTGCTGTGGTTCGCGATCCTCGGCGGCTCAGCGATGCATCTGCAGGACGAAGGCCGCCTCAGCGACGCCGCGACAGCCCAGGGCCAGCTCTTCGACGTGCTCCAGCAGTACCCGATCGCCACGGTGACGAGCATTGTGGTGATGATCCTCGTCGGGATCTTCTTCGTGTCCGGCGCCGACGCCGCCTCGATCGTGATGGGGACGCTCTCGCAGCGCGGATCCCTGGAGCCGACCCGGGCCATGGTGGTGTTCTGGGGTGTGCTGACCGGTGCGGTCGCGGCGATCATGCTGCTCATCGGAGGCGGCAAGGGCGACGCGCTCACCGGACTGCAGAACCTCACCATTCTCGTGGCGGCCCCCTTCACCGTGGTGATGGTCGGGCTGTGTGTCGCCCTCACCCGCGACCTGCGGCACGACCCGCTCATCATCCGTGGGCGGGAATGCAAGGAAGCCATCGAAACGGCCGTCATCGCCGGCCATGAGAAGTACGACGGCGACTTCGAGCTCCGCATCGGACCCGCCACGTCCACCAACGGCACGGAGCCCAAGGAGCCCGAGCAGCCCAGGGAGTCCACATCCTCCTCCGCCCGCTGAGGCCGGAGGAATCCATGCCCGGGGGTCGTGGAACCACGACCCCGCCGGGCGTTCGCGCTGCTGCGCCGCGATCCTGGCCGACTGAGGGAACCCCGTCGAGCTCCTTGACCCCCGGTCGGCACTCCACGATGCTTTGTTGCGGTACATGAGATATGTGCCGCAATGAGCAACATCTGATTCAAGTCTCGACCAGCCGAGGAGTGGCCATGACGCACCAGGTCCGTGCTGTCGTCGCGCGGGGCAAGGGAGCCCCCGTCAGCCTGGAAACGATCATCGTGCCCGACCCGGGTCCGGGTGAGGCGCTGGTGAAGATCGAGGCCTGCGGGGTCTGCCACACCGATCTGCACTATCGCGAGGGCGGCATCAACGACGACTTCCCGTTCCTGCTGGGCCACGAGGCCGCGGGTGTCGTGGAGTCGGTGGGGGAGGGGGTCACCGACGTCGCCCCCGGAGACTTCGTCATCCTCAACTGGCGTGCGGTGTGCGGCCAGTGCCGGGCCTGTCTGCGCGGACGGCCGTGGTACTGCTTCAACACCCACAACGCGAAGCAGAAGATGACCTTGACCGACGGCACCGAGCTCTCGCCGGCACTGGGCATCGGTGCGTTCGCGGAGAAGACGCTGGTCGCGGCCGGGCAGTGCACGAAGGTCGACCAGACCGCGTCGGCGGCCGCCGCCGGTCTGCTGGGGTGTGGCGTGATGGCCGGTATCGGCGCGGCCATCAACACCGGGAACGTCGGACGGGGCGACTCGGTCGCCGTCATCGGCTGCGGCGGTGTCGGGGCCGCGGCGATCGCCGGGTCGAACCTGGCGGGCGCGGCGAAGGTCATCGCGGTGGACATCGACGACCGCAAGCTGGAGACGGCCAAGAAGCTAGGCGCGACCCACACCGTCAACTCCAAGGACGCCGACGCGGTCGAGGCGATCCGCGAACTGACCGGCGGCTTCGGCGCCGACGTCGTCATCGAGGCGGTCGGCCGCCCGGAGACGTACAAGCAGGCGTTCTACGCCCGCGACCTCGCCGGCACGGTCGTCCTGGTCGGTGTGCCGACCCCGGAGATGAAGCTGGAACTGCCGCTGCTGGACGTCTTCGGACGCGGCGGCGCGCTGAAGTCCTCCTGGTACGGCGACTGCCTGCCGAGCAGGGACTTCCCGATGCTCATCGACCTGTATCTGCAGGGCCGCCTGGACCTGGACGCCTTCGTCACCGAGACCATCGCGCTGGACGAGGTCGAGAAGGCCTTCGAGCGGATGCACCACGGTGACGTGCTGCGCTCGGTGGTGGTCCTCTGATGACCGCCCGCATCGAACGCCTCGTCACCTCGGGGACGTTCTCCCTGGACGGCGGCACCTGGGACGTCGACAACAACGTGTGGATCGTCGGCGACGACACCGAGGCGATCGTCATCGACGCCGCGCATGACGCCGACGCGATCGCCCAGGCCGTCGGCGGGCGCACCGTGCGGGCCATCGTGTGCACGCATGCACACAACGACCACATCGACGCCGCGCCCGAACTCGCGGCGCGCACGGGTGCCCCGATCCTCCTCCACCCGGACGACCTGCCGCTGTGGAAGCAGACCCACCCCGACAAGGCGCCGGACGCCGAACTGGCCGACGGCCAGACCCTTGCGGTGGCCGGCATCGAGCTGACCGTGCTGCACACGCCCGGCCACGCCCCCGGCGCGGTCTGCCTGCATGCGCCGGCCCTGACGGCCCTCTTCAGTGGCGACACGCTGTTCGCCGGTGGGCCGGGGGCGACAGGAAGGTCGTACAGCCACTTCCCGACCATCATCGACTCGATCCGGGACCGGCTGCTGACGCTGCCGGGCGACACCGTCGTGCGCACCGGACACGGGGAGACGACGACCGTCGCCGCCGAGGCTCCGCACCTCCAGGAGTGGATCGACCGCGGTTTCTGACGCCCACCGGCGACCCTCACGCGCCCGCCCTCGGCTCGCTGCCATCGCGAGCCGATGCGGCGGGCTGCTGTTGTTCTATGTGAATCATGTTCTGAATCGCGCAACACGATGGGCGACTCAGGGTGCCCTCTGAATGCCTTGACAAGGGTTCTGGGCGACCTCAGACTGATGTTGCGCTTACCGCAATCCGTTTCGTTATACGCACCGAGGTGTCATGATGATTCCCGCGTGCCGTCTCGAGGATCTCCCGCGAGGCGAGGCCCACCGGCTCGACATCGATCCGCCGGTCTCGGTGTTCCACACCGACGACGGCGAACTCTTCGCCATCGACGACACCTGCACCCACCAGGACGCCTCGCTCGCCGACGGCTGGCTGGAGGGCTGCGAGGTGGAATGCCCACTGCATGCTTCGAAGTTCGACCTGAGAACCGGTGCGGTCGACGCCCCGCCGGCCAAGCTTCCGGTCCGGACGCACGAGGTCGTCGTCGAGGACGGCATGATCTACGTCCGGCTGTCCACGGAGGCGCCCAACCTGCCGCCCTGCGTCGCAGCCCGGCTCGCCGGGGGTCCCGCGTGAGGACCGTCGCCGTGGTCGGCGCCTCGCTGGCCGGTCTGTCGGCGGCGCGCTCACTGCGGAAGCAGGGCTACGGCGGTCGGCTCGTCATCATCGGAGACGAGCTCCACCGCCCGTACGACAGGCCCCCGCTGTCCAAGGAGTTCCTGGCCGGCACTCTCGGCGAGGCCGAACTCGCCCTGGAGGCGGACGACGAGGACCTCCAGGCGGAGTGGCTGCTGGGCGTCCATGCCACCGGACTCGACCACGCGGAGCGCGCCGTCCGACTCGCGGACGGGCGGGAGGTGCACGCCGACGGCATCGTCATCGCGACCGGCGCCGCAGCGCGCAGCCTCCCCGGCTCCGAAGGCCTGGCCGGAGTCCACACCCTGCGCACCCTGGACGACGCCCGAGCCCTGCGGGACGAACTGGCCCGCGGCGGACGGCTGGTGGTGATCGGCGGAGGCTTCATCGGAGCCGAAGTCGCCTCCACCGCGTACGCCCGCGGGCTCGAGGTGACCGTCGTGGAGGCGGCCCCGACACCGCTCGCCGGACCGCTCGGCGAGACCATGGGCGCCATCGTCTCCGCCCTCCACGCCGACCACGGCGTACGGCTCTTGTGCGGCGTGGGCGTCAAGGGGCTGAGCGGGGAGACTCGCGTCGACGCCGTCCTGCTCGAGGACGGCCGCGGCATCCCCGCCGACATCGTCGTGGTCGGTGTGGGTGCACGCCCGTGCGTCGAGTGGCTGGAAGGTTCCGGCATCGTTCTTGACAACGGCGTCAAGTGCGGCGCGGACGGCCGCACCAGCCTGGCCGGTGTGGTCGCGGTCGGTGACTGCGCCAACTGGTACGATCCGCGCGCGGGCCTCCATCGCCGTGTCGAGCACTGGACCGGTGCGCGCGAGCGCCCCGACGCCGCGGTCGCCACGCTGCTGGCGGGGGGTGCGGTGGAACCGGGTGTGCCCAGGCCGCCGTACTTCTGGTCCGACCAGTACGGCGTGAAGATCCAGTTCGCCGGTCACGCGGCCGGCGCGGACAGTGTGACCATCGAGGCGGGCGCCGCGGACGACCGCGACGTCCTGGCCGTCTACCGGCGGGCCGGGAACCCGGTCGCTGTGCTCGCGCTGAACCAGCCGCGTCTGTTCATGCGCTGGCGCAAGCAACTCGCCGCCACCGCATCTTGACACCGCCCCAGCGGCATCCCATGCTGCGGTTGCGCATAGCACGCAGCGTTGCTCCATACACAACGCCGTCCGGAGTCGCTCTTCCCGGCGCGTGAATGACCCCTCCACGACGTTCTCCCGAGGAGTGCACCGTGACCTCGACCAGCCTGCCGGACAGCCTGATCGCCACTCTCCCCGGCTCCTCCTACACGGATCCGCAGATCTTCGCGCAGGAGCAGGAGCGCATATTCGAGACCATGTGGTTCTGCGTCGCGCGCGCCTCAGAGCTGGCGAAGCCCGGCGCCTTCCGCACCGTGGACGTGGGCCGCGAGAGCATCCTCGTCACCCGGGCGCGTGACAACTCCATCCGTGCGTACTTCAACGTGTGCCGGCACCGTGGAGCCAAGCTGTGCACCGAGGAGTCCGGCGAGGTCAAGCGGGCCTTCCAGTGCCCGTACCACGCCTGGACCTACGGCCTGGACGGCAAGCTCGTCGCCGCGCCGAACCTGACGTCGATGCCCGATGTCGGCCGCACCGAGTACGGCCTGATCAACGTCCATGTGCGGGAGTGGCTCGGGTATGTGTGGGTGTGCCTGGCGGAGAACTCGCCCTCCTTCGAGGAGGACGTCATCGGTGAGGTCGTCGCCCGTCTCGGCGACGTCGAGTCGATCGAGCGCTACGGCATCGAGAACCTCCAGGTGGGCCGCCGTATCACCTACGACGTGAAGGCCAACTGGAAGCTCATCATCGAGAACTTCATGGAGTGCTACCACTGCGCCACGATCCACCCCGAACTCACCGAAGTGCTCCCTGAGTTCGCGGACGGCTACGCGGCCCAGTACTACGTGGGCCACGGTGCCGAGTTCGGTGAGGACGTCCACGGCTTCACCGTGGACGGCTCCGAGGGCCTGGACCGCATTCCCGGGGTCGCCGAGGACCAGGACCGCCGCTATTACGCCATCACCGTCCGGCCGCAGGTCTTCATCAACCTCGTCCCCGACCACGTGATCTTCCACCGGATGTATCCGGTGTCCGTGGACCGCACGATCGTCGAGTGCGACTGGCTCTACCTCCCGCACGTCGTCGAGAGCGGCAAGGACGTCAGCCGGTCCGTGGAACTCTTCCACCGGGTCAACCAGCAGGACTTCGACGCCTGCGAGCGCACGCAGCCCGGAATGAGCTCGAAGGCGTACGCCAAGGGTGGCGTGCTGGTGCCCAGCGAGCACCACATCGGCGAATTCCACAACTGGGTGAACGAGCGCCTGGGCACGCCTCAGGGGTGATTCAGCCCAGGTAGCCCATGCGGTGGCTGATCTCCTCGGCGCCTTTGATCAGCACCGGGGAGAGCTCGTGCAGGCGCTCCTCGGTGAACCGGTAGGAGGGCCCGGAGGCGCTGAGCGCCGCGATGACCTCGCCGTCCCGGTTGCGGACCGGCGCGGCCATGGCGTGCAGACCGATCTCCAGCTCTTCCAGGGTGAAGGCGTAGCCCCGCTCCCGCGCCTCGGCGAGGTTCTTCTCGAGCTTCGTCTTCGCGGTGATGGTGTGCGGGGTGACCTTCTTCATACCGGCGGCGGACAGCAGCGCGGCGCGCTCCTTCGCGGGCAGGTGGGCCAGCAGGATCTTGCCGCTCGACGTGGCGTGCAGCGGCGTCAGCTGGCCGACCCAGTTGTGCGCGGTGACCGCGCCCGGGCCGCGCACCTGATAGAGGTTGATCGCGTAGTGCTCCTGCATGACGGCGATGTTGACTGTTTCGCCGATCTCCGCGGCGAGGCGTTCGCAGACCGGGCGGCCCTGCTGGGTGATGTCGATACGGCCCGTGACCGCGCCGGCCAAGCGGACGATGCCGAAGCCGAGCCGGTACTTGCCGCGCTCGCCGGCCTGCTCCACCAGGCCGCGCGCCTCCAGGGCGCCGAGAAGGCGGAAGGCGGTGGACTTGTGCACATCGATCTCGCCCGCCACCTCACTGACGCCCGCTTCGCCGCGCTGGGCGAGGATCTCCAGGACGCTGATGGCGCGGTCCACCGACTGCACGCCGCCGGTTTGCGAATTCGACGTTTCTGTGTCAGGGCTGTAGTTGCTCACAGTGAAACTATACGCGTAGTAAACAACGCCCTTGCAAGTAACCGTACCGAAACGAAGACGTTGGAAGTTGCGCTGTTCGCAACCTAGTGCGTATAACGCGACCGGGTTTAGCATGCCTCGCATATCTACGGCGCGAGCGAGACGAGGCACCATGGCTCCCCTGCAATACGACTTCGTCATCGTCGGTGGCGGTTCGGCCGGCAGTGCACTGGCGAACAGACTCTCCGCTGACCCGGCCAACCGGGTGCTGGTCCTGGAGGCGGGCCGATCGGACTACCCGTGGGATGTCTTCATCCACATGCCGGCGGCGCTGACCTACCCGATCGGCAGCCGGTTCTACGACTGGAAGTACGAGTCCGAGCCCGAACCTCACATGGGCGGCAGGCGCATCTATCACGCGCGCGGCAAGGTGCTGGGTGGCTCCAGCAGCATCAACGGCATGATCTTCCAGCGCGGCAACCCCATGGACTACGAGCGCTGGGCCGCCGACCCGGGCATGGAGACCTGGGACTACGCACACTGTCTGCCGTACTTCCGGCGGATGGAGAACTGTCTGGTGGCCGACCCGGACGACGAGTTCCGCGGCCACGACGGCCCCCTCGTCCTGGAGCGCGGCCCGGCGACCAACCCCCTCTTCGGCGCCTTTCTGAAGGCCACCCAGGAGGCGGGTCACGCCCCCACCGACGACGTCAACGGCTATCGGCAGGAAGGTTTCGCCAAGTTCGACCGAAATATCCATCGCGGACGCCGCCTGTCGGCCTCGAAGGCGTACCTCAAGCCCGCGATGAGGCGGCCGAACCTCACCGTCAAGACCCGGGCCTTCGTCACCCGCGTCCTCTTCGAAGGCAAGCGCGCCGTCGGTGTCGAGTTCCAGCGCGGCTGGGGAGCGCTCCAGCAGGTCCGCGCCAGGGAAGTCATTCTCTGCGGCGGCGCCATCAACTCCCCGCAGCTGCTCCAGCTCTCCGGCGTCGGCAACGCCGAGGAACTGCGCGCCCTCGGCATCGACGTCGTCCACCACCTCCCGGGCGTCGGCGAGAACATGCAGGACCACCTGGAGGTCTACGTCCAGTACGCCTGCAGGCAGCCGGTCTCCATGCAGCCGTACATGGCGAAGTGGCGCGCCCCCTTCATCGGACTGCAGTGGCTCTTCCGCAAGGGCCCGGCTGCCACCAATCACTTCGAGGCAGGCGGCTTCGCCCGCAGCAACGAGGACGTCGACTACCCCAACCTGATGTTCCACTTCCTGCCGGTCGCGGTCCGCTACGACGGCTCCTCGTCCACCGGTGGCCATGGCTACCAGGTGCACGTCGGACCCATGTACTCGGACGCCATCGGCTCGGTGAAGATCAAGAGCAAGGACCCGCGCGAGCACCCGGCGCTGCGCTTCAACTACCTCTCCACCGAGCAGGACCGCCGCGAATGGGTCGAGGCGATCCGCGTGGCCCGCAAGCTCCTCAACCAGCCCGCGCTCGCCCCCTACAACGGTGGGGAGATCTCGCCGGGACCGTCGGTGGAGACGGACGAGGAGATCCTCGCCTGGGTCGCGAAGGAGGGCGAGACCGCCCTGCACCCGTCCTGCACCTGCAAGATGGGCACCGACGGGATGTCCGTCGTCGATCCCACGAGCATGCGGGTGCACGGCGTGAAGGGTCTGCGTGTGGTGGACGCGTCGGTGATGCCTTACGTCACCAACGGCAACATCTACGCCCCGGTGATGATGATCGCCGAGAAGGCCGCCGATCTGATCCTCGGCAAGGAGCCGCCGGCGCCGTCGAAGGCCGCGTACTACCGCCACCGCGACGTCCAGAAGCAGGCGGAGTAGGCGTTGGGCACCGCAGGGCTCCGGGCGCTGCTGGACAGCGTCCGCTACGAGGTGCTGCCCGCAAAGGCGACCGAGGACAAGGTCCTCGCCCATGTCCCGCGCGACGTCGTCGTCACCGTGACGGCGTCGCCGGTCAAGGGCCTGGAACCGACCCTCGACCTCGCCAGCCGGCTCGCGGCGCACGGCTACCGGGTCGTCCCGCACGTGCCGGCGCGGCTGCTGCGGGACGACCTGCACCTGAAGGAGGTCACGGGCCGGCTGCGCGAGGCGGGCGTGGACGACGTCTTCGTCCCGGCCGGCGACGCCGACCCGCCTGCCGGGGTCTACGACGGGGCACTGCCGGTGCTGCGCAAGCTGAACGAGCTGGGCAGGCCCTTCGCTCACGTCGGCGTCACCGGCTACCCCGAGAGCCATCCGCTCATCCACGACGACGTCACCATCCAGGCGATGTGGGACAAGCGCGAGCACGCCACGTACATCGTGAGCAACCTCTGCTTCGACCCGCGGGTGCTGGGGGAGTGGATCGCTCGTATACGGCGCCGGGACGTCACCCTGCCGGTCCATGTGGGGATCGCGGGGCCCGTGCAGCGGGCGAAGCTGCTGGCGATGGCCACGAAGATCGGGGTGGGGGAGTCGACGCGCTTCCTGACGAAGCACGCCTCGTGGTTCGTGCGTTTCGCGGCCCCCGGAGGGTATGCGCCCGAGAGGCTGCTGGCCCGCACGGAGGAGGCCCTCACCGCCCCCTCGGCGGGAGTGGCCGGTCTGCACCTGTTCACGTTCAATCAGATCGCCGAAACGGAGCGGTGGCGCCGCGCGCTGCTGGACCGGCTGAGCGGCTGAACCAGAAGAAGGATGGCAACGGACACCGATTGGAAGCTGACCCGAACCTTCAACAGCCCATCAGGTGCTCGTCTGGGACATGCCCCGCTACGGGACCTCCGAGAAGGCAGCGGGCCAGGACGTGTCCCTGGCCGCGCAGGGCCGCGTCTTCACCGAACTCCTGAGCCACTGGGGCCTGGAGGAACCGCTCGTGGTCGCCCATGACTTTGCGGTGCCGTCGCCCTGCGGGCGCACCTGCTGCACGGCGCCCGCTACCCGGCCTTCGCCCTGGTCGATCCGGTCGCCCTGGCACCGTGGGGGTCCCCGTTCTTCCGGCTGGTCGGCGAGCACTCCGACGTGTTCGAGCGGCTACCGCCCGCACTGCACGGCGCCCTGGTGCGTGAGTACGTCGCTTCCGCCAGCAGCCCCGGCCTGCGCCCCGCGGTCCTCGACCGGCTCGTCGAGCCCTGGCTGGACGGCCCCGGCCAAGCGGCCTTCCACCGGCAGATCGCCCAGTCCGACCAGCGTTACACCGACGAGATCCAGGGCCGGTACAGCGGGATCGGCATCCCCACGCTCGTCTGCTGGGGCGAGGACGACAGCTGGATCCCGGTGGCGAAGGGGCGCGAGCTCGTCGCTCTCATCCCCGGCGCGCGATTCGAACCGATCGCCGGCGCGGGCCACCTCGTCCAGGAGGACGCCCCCGCGGAACTCATAGCCGTGCTCATCGCGTTCCTCCAGCAGCCGTTGTGACCGGGGGCGCGCCCGGGTCCGTATACGAAGAGGGCGGCACCGGAATCCGGTCCCGCCCCCTGTGACTGCAGCTCAGCGGAAGACCACCGTGCGGTTGCCGTCCACCATCACGCGGCTCTCGCTGTGCCACTTCACCGCGTGCGCGAGCACCTGTGCTTCCACGTCCCGCCCGACCGTGACCAGCTCGCCGGGGCCGAGCGAGTGGTCCACCCTGACCACGTCCTGCTCGATGATCTGGCCCTCGTCCAGGTCCGGCGTCACATAGTGCGCCGTCGCGCCGACGAGCTTCACTCCGCGCGCGTAGGCCTGCTCGTAGGGGCGCGCGCCCTTGAAACTGGGGAGGAAGGAGTGGTGGATATTGATGGCGCGGCCCTCCAGTTCCTTGCACAGGTCGTCGGAGAGGATCTGCATGTAGCGGGCCAGCACCACCAGGTCGATGTCCAGCTCACGCACGAGCTCCAGCAGCCGCGCCTCGGCGTCCGCCTTGGTCTCCTTGGTCACCGGGATGTGGTGGAAGGGGATGCCGTACGTCTGAGCGAGTCCCTCGAAGTCCCGGTGGTTGGAGACGATCGCGGGGATCTCGATGTTGAGGGCGCCGGTGCGCCGGCGGAAGAGCAGGTCGTTCAGGCAGTGGCCGAACTTGGACACCATGATCAGTGTCCGGGTCGGCGTGGCCGCGTCGCTCAGGGTCCAGGAGATGCCGTAGGCCTGGGCCACGGGACCGAACCGGTAACGCAGTTGTTCCAGCTCGGCGTTTGGATCGGAAACGTCGAAGTGGACCCTCATGAAGAAACGGCCCTGGAGCCGATCGTCGAACTGCTGGCTTTCCAGGATGTTGCCGGAGTTCCTGACGAGAAAGCCGCTCACGGCGTGGACCAGTCCGGCGCTGTCCGGACAGGAGAGGGTGAGAACGTACTCACGGCCAGGTTGCGGTCTAGGGAACTTAGGGGACACGTCGGCCTCCGTCGGTGCGTATTGCACAACATGGTGAGCGATACGCAACATGGTCGGCTTGGTGTTGCTTGCGGTCAAGGGTGGCCGGATAAGTGATCGCATGGCCAAATCGTCATCGGCCAACCTCTTGACGTCTGTCCGGATGTTCGCCAGGGTGTTCCACCACAAGCAATCGGGTGCACGATGCGCAACGAATTTCGGTTGAAAGGCTCGGCGCGTGGCAGACCTGTATGTGGATGGCGAATGGCGGGACCCGGTGGCCGGTGGGCACCGGGACATCCGATGTCCCGCTGACGGCACGCTCGCGGCGACCGTCTCGGAAGCGACACGCACCGACACCGAGGCGGCGATCGCCGCGGCCCGCCGCGCCTTCGACGAGGGGCCCTGGCCGAGCACCTCCGATCGAGAGCGCGGCGCGCTGCTGCTGCGCACTGCCGACCTCATCGAGCGCGACGCCAAGGAATTCGCCCGCGCGGAGTCCCTGGACACCGGCAAGCGGCTGGTGGAGAGCGAGTACGACATCGCCGATGTCGTCTCCTGCTTCCGCTACTACGGCGGCCTCGGAGGCACCGGCGCCGGCCGCGTCATCGACACCGGCCGCGATGACGCCGTAAGTCGCGTGGTGTACGAGCCGGTTGGCGTGTGCGGACTGATCACTCCTTGGAACTACCCGCTGTTGCAGGCGAGTTGGAAGGTGGCCCCCGCACTCCTCGCCGGCAACACGATCGTCCTCAAGCCCAGCGAGCTCACCCCCTCCACCTCGATCCTGCTGATGAAGGCACTGGAGGAGGCAGGGCTCCCGGCCGGCGCCGCGAACCTCGTCCTGGGTACCGGGCCCGAGGTGGGCGCGCCGCTCTCCGATGACCCGGCCGTGGACATGGTCTCCTTCACCGGAGGCCTGGAGACGGGCAAGCGCATCATGGCCACCGCCGCCGCGACCGTGAAGAAGATCGCGCTGGAGCTCGGCGGCAAGAACCCGAACGTCGTTTTCGCCGACGCCGACTTCGAGACGGCCGTGGACTTCGCCCTCACGGCCGTCTTCCTGCACTCGGGGCAGGTCTGCTCGGCCGGTGCACGGCTGATCGTCGAGGACTCGCTGCACGACCGCTTCGTCGACGAGGTCGTCCGCCGGGCCCGGCGGATCCGCCTCGGCGGGCCCTTCGCCCCCGAGGCCGAGACCGGAGCGCTGATCTCCGCACAGCACCGGGAGAAGGTCGAGGCGTACGTCGTGTCCGGCCTCGCCGAAGGCGCCGTACTGCGCTGCGGCGGCGCACGGCCCGACGACCCCGCGCTGGCGAACGGCCACTACTACCTGCCCACCGTGCTCGACGAGTGCCGACAGGACATGCGGGTGGTGCACGAGGAGTCCTTCGGGCCCGTGCTCACCGTGGAGCGCTTCACCGACGAGGACGACGCCGTACGCATCGCCAACGACACCGAGTACGGACTCGCCGGAGCCGTGTGGACGCAGGACGCCGGCAAGGCCCAGCGGGTCGCCCGGCGGCTGCGCCACGGCACGGTGTGGATCAACGACTACCACCCCTATGTGCCGCAAGCGGAATGGGGTGGCTTCGGGCATTCGGGTGTGGGCCGGGAGTTGGGACCGACCGGCCTGAACGAGTACCGAGAGCCCAAACACATCTGGCAGAACATCCAACCCCGGCCGCAGCACTGGTTCCGCGGCTGAACGCCGAAAGAAGGTCGAACGTGACCACACAGACCGAGGTGCCGCAGCGGCGCGTCACGCCCCAGGACTCGGGCTCCACCCCGGTCATATCCGTGCGCAGGCTGTGGAAGGTGTTCGGGCCGAAGGCCGACCAGGTCCCGGACTCCGAGGAGCTGTGCGGGCTCACCCGCCGCGAGCTCATGGACCGCACCGGATGCACTGCCGCCGTACGCGACGTCCACTTCGACGTCTCGCCTGGCGAGGTCTTCGTTGTCATGGGCCTGTCCGGCTCCGGCAAGTCCACGCTGGTGCGATGTCTGACCCGGCTGATCGAACCCACCGCCGGTGAGGTCGTGTTCGAAGGCGAGGACATCCGCGAGGCGGACGACAAGCGCCTGCGCGACTTGCGGCGCCGGAAGTTCTCCATGGTGTTCCAGCACTTCGGTCTGCTGCCCCACCGCCGCGTCGTCGACAACGTGGCGTTCGGTCTGGAGATCCGCGGCATGGGCAAGGCCGAGCGCACCAGGCGGGCCCAGGAGGTCGTCGAGCTGGTCGGCCTCGCGGGCTATGAGAACTCCTACCCCGACCAGCTGTCCGGCGGTATGCAGCAGCGCGTCGGTCTGGCCCGTGCGCTGGCCGGTGATCCGGACGTGCTCTTCTTCGACGAGCCGTTCTCGGCCCTCGACCCGCTGATCCGGCGTGACATGCAGAACGAGGTCATCCGCCTGCACCACGAGGTCGGCAAGACGATGGTGTTCATCACCCACGACCTCTCCGAGGCCCTCAAGCTGGGCGACCGCATCCTGATCATGCGCGACGGCAAGATGGTCCAGTGCGGCACCGGCGACGAGCTGGTGGGCGCCCCGGCGGACGACTACGTGCGCGAGTTCGTGAAGGACGTGCCTCGCGGCGACGTGCTCACTCTGCGGTGGATCATGCGCCCGCCGGAGGACGGCGACGAACTGGACGGTCCCGAGCTGGGCCCGGACGTCGTGGTGAAGGAGGCCACCCGGGCGGTGCTCGCGGCCGACAAGCCGGTCAAGGTCGTCGAGAACGGCAAGCTGCTCGGCATTGTCGGCGACGAGGAGATCCTCGCGGTGGTCGCCGGGCAGGAAGGCGGCGCGTGATGACCGTCGCCGTGGAGAAAACAGAGAAACCGGAGAAGACTCAGGCCGTGGAGCAGGCCGCTCCCGCCGAGAGCGTGCGCAAGGTCAGCCGGTCCATGGTGGTGGCGGCGATCCTCGTCGTCTGGCTGGTGCTGTTCCTCGTGCTGCGCGGAAAGCAGACCCTGGCCCTGGCCGCGGCGGACCTGACCGATCTGCACCGGTGGTTCAACGACGTCAACGACTCGATCGGCGCGAACCGCAACTCCAACCCGCTCTTCCTGTACTTCTTCAACGAGATCCGCCTGGTCATCGACTCCCTGGTGACCTTCGTCCAGGAGCTGATCTCGCAGCCCTCCGTCGACCGCCCCGTCCCGCAGATCGGCTGGCTGGGTGTCGTCGGCATCGCCGGCTATGTCTCCTGGGCCGTGGGCAACTGGCGGGTCGCGCTGCTGGCGGTGGCCGGCTTCACCTTCCTGGGCCTGCAGGGCCTGTGGCAGGAGAGCATGGACACCCTGGCGCTCACCGTCTCCGCGGTGTTCGTGGCGCTGCTGTTCGCGATCCCGCTGGGTGTGTGGGCGGGGCTGTCCGACCGGTTCAACCGGATCGTGACGCCCTTCCTGGACTTCATGCAGACGATGCCGACCTTCGTCTACCTGGCCCCGCTGACCCTCTTCTTCCTCATCGGCCCGGCGTCCGCCACCATCGCCACGCTGATCTACGCGGCGCCGCCCGCGATCCGCATCACCGCGCACGCCATCCGTTCCGTACCGAAGACCACGGTCGAGGCGGCCGACTCGCTGGGTGCCACGCGACGGCAGGCCCTGACGAAGGTGCTGCTGCCGATGTCCAAGCGGACCGTGGTGATGGGTGTGAACCAGACCATCATGGCCGCTCTGGCCATGGTGACCATCGCCGCCCTGATCGACGCGCCCGGCCTCGGCAAGACCGTCGTCCAGGCGCTGCAGTCGCTCGACGTCGGCACGGCCTTCAACGCGGGTCTGGCCATCGTGGTCATGGCCATCGTGCTGGACCGGGTCACCACGGCGGCGAGCGGACGCGAGGAGGCGGCCCGGCGTTCGAAGAACCGCTTCCTGACCTGGCGACGCCCGCTGCTGGGCGTGGGCGCGGCGGTCACGGCTGTCCTGATCTACCTGTCGCACACCTATGTATGGGCGGCGGAGTTCCCCGGCGAGGGAAGCACCGGCAGTGCCATCTCGAGCGGGGCCGACACCGTGACCACCTGGGCGCAGGACAACCTGTCGGGCATCACCAACGCCTTCCGCGACGCCATCACCAACGGTCTGCTCAACCCGTTCCAGACACTGCTCACGGACTCCCCGTGGTGGCTCGTCGGCGCGGCCCTGATCGGCCTCGGCGTCGTCCTCGGCGGCTGGCGCGCCGGCATCACCACGGCGGTGTGCGTGGGCCTGCTGGTCGGCACCGGGGTGTGGTCGGACAGCATGACGACGCTGGCGTCGACCGTCGTCGCCACGGTGCTCGTGATGCTGCTCGGCATGGTCTTCGGCGTGTGGATGGGACGCAGCGCGCTCGTGGACCGGCTGCTCAGGCCCAGCCTGGACGCGGCACAGGTCATGCCGCCGTTCGTCTATCTCGTGCCGTTCCTCGCGCTGTTCGGCGCGACCCGCTTCACGGCGATCGTCGCCGCCGTCGTCTACGCGGCTCCCGTCGCCATGAAGATCATCGCGGACGGCGTACGGAACGTGCCCGCCACCACCGTGGAGGCGGCCACCTCCGCCGGGTGCAACACCTGGCAGATCATCACCAAGGTCCAACTGCCGATGGCGCGCGGCGCCCTGACTCTTGCGACCAACCAGGGCCTGATCTACGTGCTGTCGATGGTTGTGGTGGGCGGCCTGGTGGGCGCGGGTGCCCTCGGCTACGACGTCGTGGCCGGCTTCTCGCAGGGACAGCTGTACGGGAAGGGGCTCGCCGCGGGGCTGGCCATCGTCCTTCTCGGAGTCATGTTCGACCGGATCACTCAGGCAGCGGCGCGGCGTACCAGCGCGTAAGGAGCAACTGACCATGGCAAGGCAAGCAAGACAGTGGAGAGTCGGCGCGGCCGGCCTGGCGGTCCTCGGCCTCACCCTCACCGCCTGCGGCGGTGCGAAGGTCGGTGACAGCTCCTCGGAGGCCGGCGGCTCGGGCAGCTCCGGCAAGTGCGGCACCTTCAACCTCGCGGTCAACCCGTGGGTGGGGTACGAGGCCAACGCGGCGGTCATCGCCTACGTCGCGGAGAACGACCTCGGCTGCAAGGTCACCAAGAAGGACCTGAAGGAAGAGATCGCCTGGCAGGGCTTCGGGACGGGCGAGGTCGACGCCGTCGTCGAGAACTGGGGCCACGACGACCTGAAGAAGAAGTACATCACCGACCAGAAGACCGCCGTCGACGCCGGCCCGACCGGCAACGAAGGCCTCATCGGCTGGTACGTGCCGCCGTGGCTGGCCAAGGAACACCCGGACATCACCGACTGGAACAACCTCAACAAGTACGCGGCCGAGTTCAAGACGTCCGAGTCCGGCGGCAAGGGCCAACTCCTCGACGGCGACCCGTCGTTCGTGACCAACGACGAGGCCCTGGTGAAGAACCTGAAGCTGAACTACAAGGTCGTGTACGCGGGCAGCGAGACCGCCCTCATCCAGGCCTTCCGCAAGGCGGAGAAGGACAAGGAATGGGTGATCGGCTACTTCTACGAGCCGCAGTGGTTCATGTCCGAGGTACCGCTGGTGAAGGTCAAGCTGCCCGAGTACAAGGCGGGCTGCGACGCCGACGCCGAGAAGGTCGACTGCGACTACCCCGTGTACAAGCTGGACAAGATCGTCAGCGCGGAGTTCGCCAAGTCGGGCAGCCCGGCCTATGACCTGGTGAAGAACTTCACCTGGGCGAACGACGACCAGAACGTCGTGGCGAAGTACATCGCGGTGGACAAGATGACCCCCGAGGCGGCGGCGGAGAAATGGGTCGAGGCCAACCGCGACAAGGTGGACGCCTGGCTCAAGTAGCGCCGGAAGCCGGGAGTCGGAAGCCGGTCGGAACATGCCCGGTGGGCGGTGCGCGCGGGGTGCGCACCGCCCACCGGGCATTGCCGTGTTCCGGCCGGTTTTCCGAGGTCGCGGACCCCTTGACACCCACCTGCACGGAAGGCACATTGAGTTGCGCAACCTGAATCAAGTTGCGTAAACAGCAACCGGATCGGCTCGACTGGTTATCAAACCGGAGGTGCGGCGATGGCGGGACCGCGAGTGGTCATCATCGGAGCGGGCGTCGTTGGCGCGGCACTCGCGGACGAGATCTCCGCGCGAGGCTGGACCGAAGTGACCGTGGTCGACCAGGGCCCGCTCCCCGCCACCGGGGGCTCCACCTCGCACGCCCCGGGCCTGGTCTTCCAGACGAACTCCTCCAAGACCATGACCGAGCTGGCCCGCTACACCGTCGAGAAGTTCTGCTCCCTAGACGTCGACGGCAAGCCCTGCTTCCTGCAGGTCGGCGGCTTGGAAGTGGCGACGACCCCGGAGCGCCTCGCGGAACTGCACCGCCGCCACGGCTGGATCTCCGCCTGGGGCATCGAGTCACGGATCCTGACCTCCGGCGAGTGCGTCGAGCAGCACCCGCTGGTCAACCGCGACAAGGTCCTCGGCGGCCTCCTCGTCCCGACGGACGGCCTCGCCAAGGCCGTCCTCGCCGTCGAGGCGCAGATCCGCCGGGCAACCGAGCGCGGCGTGCGCTTCCTGGCCCGCCACGAGGTCCTCGACATACTGCGGGCCGACGGCAAGGTGACCGGCGTCCTGACCGACCAGGGCGAGATCCCCGCCGACATCGTCGTGTGCTGCGCCGGCATCTGGGGCCCGAAGATCGCCCGCATGGTCGGCATGAACCTGCCGCTCACGCCGCTCGCCCACCAACTGGCCTGGACCGGCCCCGTCCCGGCCCTGGTCGGCCAGACCGAGGAAGCGGTCCGCCCGATCCTGCGCCACCAGGACGCCGACCTCTACTACCGCGACCGTTTCGACGGCCTGGGCATCGGCTACTACGGCCACCGCGCGATGCCGATCTCCGCCGACGACATCCTTTCCGTGGACGAGGCCGACCAGATGCCGTCGGTCCTGAAGTTCACCGAGGAGGATTTCGAGGACGCCTGGACCGAGACCCAGTCCCTGCTCCCCGCGACCAGGGAAGCGAAGGTCGAGGAGGGCATCAACGGCCTGTTCTCCTTCACCACCGACAACTTCCCGCTCCTCGGCGAGTCCCCGGACGTCAAGGGCTTCTGGGTCGCCGAGGCCGTGTGGGTCACCCACTCCGCGGGCGTGGGGCGGGCGATGGCCGAATGGCTGGTCGACGGCCACTGCTCGTCCTTCGACCTGCACGAGTGCGACGTCAACCGCTTCGAGCCGCACCAGCTGTCCCCGGAGTACGTCCTGGCCCGCGACTGCCAGAACTTCGTGGAGGTCTACGACATCCTCCACCCCCTCCAGCCCTCGGGTGACCCGCGCCCGATCCGCACCAGCCCCTTCCACCCTCGCCAGCAGGAGCACGGCGCCTTCTTCCTGGAGGCGAACGGCTGGGAGCGCCCGCAGTGGTACGAGGCCAACGCGTCCCTGGTCGAAGGCCGCAGCATTCCCACCCCCAACGACTGGGCAGCCCAGTACTGGTCGCCCATCGTCGGCGCCGAGGCGCAGGTCACCCGCGAGACCGTCGCGATGTACGACATGACGGCCCTCAAGCGCCTGGAGGTGAGCGGCCCAGGCGCCTCCGCCTTCCTGGAGCGTCTGTGCACCGGCAAGGTCGCCAAGTCCGTCGGCTCGGTCACCTACACCCTGCTCCTCGACCACGACGGCGGCATCCGCAGCGACATCACCGTCGCCCGCCTGGCCCGCGACCTCTTCCAGGTCGGCGCCAACGGCAACCTGGACCTCGACTGGTTCACCCGCCACCTCCCCGCCGACGGCACGGTCCAGGTACGTGACATCACCCCCGGCACCTGCTGCATCGGCCTGTGGGGCCCGCTCGCCCGCAAGGTCCTGCAACCCCTGACGGACGAGGACTTCTCGGGCGACGGCCTGAAGTACTTCCGCGCCAAGCGCGCCTACATCGGCTCGGTGCCCGTCACCGCAATGCGCCTGAGTTACGTCGGTGAGCTCGGCTGGGAGCTCTACACCACCGCCGACCAGGGCCTGAAGCTGTGGGACACCCTGTGGCAGGCGGCGGGGCCCCTCGGCGGCGTCATCGCCGGCCGCGGCGCCTTCAACAGCCTCCGGCTGGAGAAGGGCTACCGCTCCTTCGGCACCGACATGACCTACGAGCACGACCCCTACGAGGCCGGCGTCGGCTTCGCCGTGAAGCTCGACAAGAACGACTTCATCGGCAAGGCCGCGCTGGAGCGCCGTAAGGAAAACGTGCGACGCAAGCTCACCTGCCTCACCATCGACGACCCGCAGTCGGTCGTCATGGGAAAGGAGCCGGTGTACGACGGGAACCGTGCGGTCGGCTACGTCACCAGCGCCGCCTATGGCTACACGATCGGCAAGGGCATCGCCTACGCCTGGCTCCCGGCCGAGCTCACCGCCCCCGGCACGACCGTGCACATCGGCTACTTCGACCAGCGCGTCGAGGCGGTCGTCGCCGAGGAGCCCCTGTTCGACCCCACCATGTCCCGCCTCCGTGGCTGACACCCAGAGTCGACTCCGAGGGAAGGAACACCGCCGGTGAACGCACAGCTGCTCGACGGCAAGGCGACCGCCGCCGACATCCGCCGCGAACTCGGGGAGCGCGTAGCCAAGTTGACGACCACCGTCGGCCGCCCGCCGGGCCTGGGCACCGTGCTGGTCGGCGACGACCCGGGCAGTCACGCCTACGTCGCCGGAAAGCACCGCGACTGCGCCCAGGTGGGCATCGCCTCCATCCGCCGGGACCTGCCCGCCGACGCGTCGCAGCAGCAGGTCGAGGAGACGATCGACGAGCTCAACACCGACCCGGCCTGCACCGGCTACATCGTCCAGCTCCCGCTCCCGCGCCACCTGGACGCGGGCGCCGTACTGGAACGCATGGACCCGGCCAAGGACGCCGACGGCCTGCACCCCGTGAACCTCGGCCGACTCGTCCTGGGCGTCGAGGCACCGCTGCCGTGCACCCCGCGCGGCATCGTCGAACTGCTCCGCCGCCACGACGTGCCCCTCGCCGGAGCGCGGGTGTGCGTGATCGGCCGGGGCATCACGGTCGGACGCCCCATCGGCCTCCTGCTCACCCGCCGCTCCGAGAACGCCACCGTGACCCTCTGCCACACCGGCACCAAGGGCCTGGCCTGGCACGCACGCGAGGCGGACATCGTCATCGCGGCCGCCGGCTCGCCCGGCCTGGTCACCAAGGACATGCTGCGCCCCGGCGCGGCGGTCCTGGACGTCGGCATCACCCGCACCGACCAGGGGCTGGTCGGCGATGTGCACCCGGACGCCGCCCAGGTCGCCGGATGGCTCGCGCCCATGCCCGGGGGAGTGGGCCCCATGACCCGAGCGATGTTGCTCGCCAACGTCGTCGAGGCCGCCGAGAGGAACGCCACCGCCGTATGAACGCTCCAGTCCCCAAGTACCCGCAGTATCCGCACCTTTCAGAAGACCTTTCAGAAGACGGAGACGTCCGATGAGCCCCCGCACTCCCGGCGCCGACCTCCCCGACCACCCCGACTGGCTGTGGCGTACGCCCGAGCCCAAGCGGTCGTACGACGTAGTGATCGTCGGCGGCGGCGGACACGGCCTGGCCACCGCCCACTACCTGGCGAAGAACCACGGCATCACGAACGTCGCCGTACTGGAGAAGGGCTGGCTCGCGGGCGGCAACATGGCCCGCAACACCACGATCATCCGCTCCAACTACCTGTGGGACGAGAGCGCCGGCATCTACGAGCACGCGCTCAAGCTGTGGGAGGGCCTGGCGGAGGAGCTCGACTACCCGATCCTCTTCTCCCAGCGCGGTGTGCTGAACCTCGCGCACAGCCTGCAGGACGTACGTGACAGTGTGCGCCGCGTGGAGGCGAACCGCCTCAACGGCGTGGACGCGGAGTGGCTCGACGCTGACGGGGTCAAGGAAGTCTGCCCGATCGTCAACATCTCCCCGGACGTGCGCTACCCGGTCTTGGGCGCCACCTACCAGCCGCGCGCCGGCATCGCCAAGCACGATCACGTGGCCTGGGGCCTGGCCCGCTCGGCGGACGCCGCGGGCATCGACATCATCCAGAACTGCGAGGTCACCGGCCTGGACGTGGTCGGCAACCGAGTGGTGGGCGCCCAGACGAACCTCGGCTCGATCGCGGCCGGCAAGGTGGCGCTCTGCTCGGCGGGCCACACCTCGGTCCTCGCCGCGATGGCGGGCATCGAACTCCCCCTCCAGAGCCACCCGTTGCAGGCGCTCGTGTCGGAGCTGCTGGAGCCCGTGCACCCGACCGTCGTCATGTCCAACGCGGTCCACGTGTACGTCAGCCAGGCCCACAAGGGCGAGCTGGTCATGGGTGCGGGCATCGACGCCTACAACTCCTACACCCAGCGCGGCGCCTTCCACATCATCGAAGAGCAGATGTCGGCGGCCCTGGAGCTGTTCCCCGTCTTCGCCCGCGCCCACGTCCTGCGCACCTGGGGCGGCATCGTGGACGTCAGCCCCGACGCCTCGCCGATCATCGGGCTCACCCCCGTCGACAACCTCTACCTCAACTGCGGCTGGGGAACGGGCGGTTTCAAGGCCACCCCGGGCGTCGGCTGGGTTTACGCCCACACCATCGCCCACGACACCCCGCACGCCCTCAACGCCCCCTTCTCGCTCGACCGTTTCACCACCGGCGCGCTCGTCGACGAGCACGGCGCGGCCGCGGTGGCCCACTAGGGAGCCGATCCATGCTGCTCATCCCCTGCCCGTGGTGCGGGCCCCGCGACGAGGCCGAGTTCCACTACGGCGGCCAGGCCCACGTGCCGTATCCGGAGGACCCGGCGTCTCTCAGCGACGAGGAGTGGGCCCGGTACCTGTTCTTCCGCGACAACCCGAAGGGCCCCTTCGCCGAGCGCTGGAGCCACGTGGCGGGCTGCCGCCGCTGGTTCAACGCGGTGCGGGACACGTCGACGAACGAGATTCTGGCGGTGTATCGAGCGGGGGAGGGTCGTCGGGACTTTGATGAACTGAGGCGTACGGCAACCTCCCAGCCCCGTCCGGCATCACCAGCCCGTCCGGCGATTGAGGACGAGGCCGGTTCAGAGCCGAAGCGGGGGCTTGGGGGCGCAGCCCCCAGCGGGGTCGAAGGGGCGGAGTCCCTTCAGGACGGGACGGGTAGGGGCGGCGGGGGTGCTGCATCCATCAGCGGCTCCGCCGCGGGCCATCCGTTCCGCCACCCCACCCGCGGCCGTATCGACCGCGGCGCCCCCCTCACCTTCACCTTCGACGGCACCGAATACCAGGGCTTCCGCGGTGACACCCTCGCCTCTGCCCTCCTGGCCAACGGAGTCATCCAGGCCGGCACCAGCATCAAGCTCGGCCGCCCCCGTGGCATCTTCTCCGCCGGCGTGGAGGAGCCCAACGCGGTCGTCCAGATCGAGGCCCCGTTCCCCGAGCCGATGCTCCCCGCGACGACGGTCGAGCTCTACGACGGCCTGGTCGCGAGCAGCCTCCCCGGCCAGGGCCGCCTCGCCACCGAACCGGACCCCGCCCGCTACGACGCCGTACACGCCCACTGCGACCTGCTGGTCGTAGGCGCGGGCCCGGCCGGCCTCGCGGCCGCGGCGGCGGCAGCGAAGAGCGGCGCGCGCGTCATCCTCGCCGACGACCACCCGGAACTCGGCGGCAGCCTCCTGGGCACGGCCGAACACCTCGACTGGGTGCGGGAGATCACCGGGCAGCTCGACACCGCCCCCGAGGTCCGCGTCCTGCGCCGTACCACTGTCTTCGGCTATTACGACGACAACCACCTCCTCGCCGTCGAGCGCCGTACCAACCACCTCGGCGCCGAGGCCCCCGAGAACGTCTCCCGCGAACGCGTCTGGCGCATCCGCGCTCGCCGCGTCGTCCTCGCCACCGGCGCCCACGAGCGCTCGCTGGCCTTCGCGGACAACGACCGCCCCGGAGTGATGCTGGCCTCCTCGGCCCGCACGCACGTCAACCGCCACGGCGTCCTGCCCGGCCGCCACGCGGTCGTCTTCACCACCAACGACAGCGCCTACGCGGCAGCGCTGGACCTGGCCGCGGCAGGCGTGGAGGTCACGGCGATCGTCGACACCCGCCCCGAACCGGGGGAGTGGGCGGCGCACGCAAGGGCGGGCGGCATCGAAGTCCTGCCCGGCCATGCCGTCACCGGCACGGAAGGCGACACGCGCCTCACGGCCGTGACCGTCGCCCCGTACGGAGAGTCCGCGGGGCAGCGGCAGTTCGCCGCCGACCTGCTGTTGGTCTCCGGCGGCTGGAACCCGGTGGCGCACCTGTTCAGCCAGTCGGGCGGCAAGCTGCGCTACGAAGAGACGCTGGGCTCCTTCGTCCCCGACACCACCCGCCAGGCGGTCGAGGTCGTGGGCAGCGCGAGCGGCGTCCTCGACCCGGCCGCGGTCCTGGCACAGGGCGCGGCCGCCGGTGCCCGCGCCATCGAGGCCGAGGGCTACACCCCCGAGGCGCCCCGCCTCCCGGCAGCGGTGGCCGCACAGCCTCAGCCGACGCCCTCCATGCACGTGTACGTCGTCCCGGGTGCCTCGGACGCCCCCCGTTTCGTCGACCTCCAACGCGACGTCACCGTGGACGACCTGGCCCGCGCGACCGGCGCCGGTCTGCGCTCGGTCGAGCACACCAAGCGCTACACCACGGCCGGCACCGCCAACGACCAGGGCAAGACCTCCGGTGTCCTGGCCAGCGGCGTCGTCGCCGAACTGCTCGGCGTGGAGATCTCGGCGCTCGGCACGACGACCTTCCGCCCGCCCTACACCCCGGTCTCCTTCGCCACCCTCGCGGGCCGCGACCGAGGCGCCCTGCACGACCCCATCCGCACGACCGCCCTCCACGAGTGGCATGTCGCGCACGGCGCCCTCTTCGAGAACGTCGGCCAGTGGAAGCGCCCCTGGTACTACCCGCAGGACGGCGAGGACATGGAAGCCGCCGTACTGCGCGAGTGCCGGGCGGCCCGCGAGAACGTGGCCTTCATGGACGCCTCCACCCTCGGCAAGATCGACGTGCAGGGCCCGGACGCCGGTGTCTTCCTCGACCGGCTCTACACCAACATGATGAGCACCCTGAAGGTCGGCATGATCCGCTACGGCGTCATGTGCCGCCCGGACGGCATGGTCTTCGACGACGGCACGGTCATCCGCGTCGCCCAGGACCGCTTCCTGGTCACCACGACGACGGGCAACGCTGCCGCCGTACTCGACTGGATGGAGGAGTGGCTCCAGACCGAGTGGCCCGAGCTGAAGGTCCACTGCACGTCCGTGACCGAGCAGTGGGCCACGGTCGCCCTGGTCGGTCCGAAGTCCCGCGAGGTGCTTGGCTCGCTCGCGCCCCGACTCGCCGTCGCCAACGACGACTTCCCGTTCATGGCATGGCGCGAGACGACCGCCGCGGGCATCGAGGCCAGGGTGTGCCGGATCAGCTTCTCCGGCGAACTCGCCTACGAGATCAACGTGTCACCGTGGGAGGCCCTCGCCCTCTGGGAGGCCGTGTACGAGGCCGGTGCCCCGTACGGCATCACCCCGTACGGCACGGAGACCATGCACGTCCTGCGGGCCGAGAAGGGCTACCCGATCATCGGCCAGGACACCGACGGCACCGTCACTCCCCAGGACCTCGGCATGAGCTGGGTGGTGTCGAAGAAGAAGCCGGACTTCATCGGCAAGCGGTCCTACGCCCGTGCGGACACCACCCGCCCCGACCGCAAGCACCTGGTCGGCCTCCTCCCCGAGGACCCGGGCACCTTCCTCCCGGAGGGCACCCACCTGGTCGCCGACAGCGTGCTGCCGGAGCCGCCCGTCCCGATGCTCGGCCACGTCACCTCCAGCTACCGCAGCGCGGCCCTCGGCCGGACCTTCGCGCTCGCCCTGATCAAGGGCGGCCGGGACCGCATCGGCGAGCGGCTGTACGCCCCCGTGGGCGACCAACTGGTCCCGGTGACCGTCGCAAGCCCCGTCCTCTACGACCCCGAGGGAGCCCGCCGCGATGGCTGACAACGCCCTGACCGCCCCGCTCCGCAGCCCCCTGTCGCACGTCGCGGAGCGCCTGGCCGCCGCGACACGCACGTCCGGGGGTGCGATCCGGCTGGCCGAACTCCCCTTCCTGGCCCAGATCAACGTGCGCCTCGACGCCAAGGGAGCGGCGGCGGAAGCCGTCGGGCTCGCACTGGACCTCCAACTGCCCCTCCAGCCGAACACCGTCGTACGCGCGGGGGAGTTGACCGCGCTGTGGCTCGGTCCGGACGAGTGGCTGCTGGTCGGACCGCCGGGGAGCGAACGGGACCTGGAGAGCCGGATCCGGGAGGCCGCGGAAGACGAGCCGGTCTCCGTCACCGACGTCTCCGCCCAGCGCACCACGCTCCTCGTCACGGGCCCCCGCGCCCACGACCTGCTGGCCCACGGCTGCCCGCTGGACCTGCATCCGCGGGCCTTCGGGTCCGGGCGCTGCGCCCAGACGACACTGGGCCGCACGCAGGTGGTCCTGGTCGCCCGGGGCGAACCCAGGGCCGGATTCTGGGTGCTGGTCCGCTCGTCCTTCGCCAGCTATCTGGCGGACTGGTTGCTCGACGCGGCGACGGAGTACATCTGAGCGACCACGACGGGGTTGCCCCCCGTCGCCTCTGTGGGAGCTCTGCTGAAGGGCTCCCACAGGGCCTTCTGCATGACGTTTCGTGATTCGCATCGAAAGTCGGACCTCTGTGACCACCACGACCCACGCCACCACCGCTCCGCACCCGGGAACGCCGGAACTCCACCCGCACGGGCTTCTACGCCCCGGCCGGACGTTGGTCATGGGCGTGGTGAACGTCACCCCGGACTCGTTCTCCGACGGCGGGCTGTCGTTCGCGGCGGACGCGGCCGTCGCGCACGGACTCGCCCTGCTCGCGCAGGGAGCGGACATCGTGGACGTCGGCGGTGAGTCGACCCGCCCCGGCGCGACACGCCCGCCGGTAGAGGAGGAGCTGCGACGCGTTCTGCCCGTCGTCCGGGAACTCGCCGCGGTGGGCGCGATCGTCAGTGTCGACACCATGCGGGCCGAGGTCGCCGCCCGCGCGCTGGACGCGGGTGCACGACTGATCAACGACGTCTCAGGGGGCCTCGCCGACCCCGCGATGCTGCCGCTGATGGCCCGGGCGGGCACGCCGTACGTGGTGATGCACTGGCGTGGACACTCCGCCGGCATGCAGGCGAACGCCGTCTACAACGACGTCGTCACCGACGTGCTCGACGAGCTCCGCCTGAGGATCGAGGCAGCGCTGGAGGCGGGGATCCCGCCCGGCTGCCTGATCATCGACCCCGGGCTGGGCTTCGCCAAGGCGCCCGAGCACAACTGGGAGCTGCTGGGCCGTCTGGAGGAGGTCCGTGCACTGGGCCACCCCGTCCTCGTGGGCGCGTCACGCAAGTCGTTCCTGGGCCATTTGCTGGCGGACCGGACGACGGGACAACCGCGCCCAGCACGGCTGCGTGATGCCGCGACGACCGCCGTGTCCGTCCTCGCCGCCGCGCAGGGCGTCTGGTGCCTGCGGGTGCACGACGTCGCCTCGACGCTGGACGCGGTACGGGTGACGGCTCGCTGGGGCGTCGAGGCGGCAGCGTCAGCACGGTCGCCGCTGCGCTGAGCGCCCCTGTGGAGCCTCAGCCCAGATAGCCCATCCGGCGGCTGATCTCCTCCGCGCCCTTGATCAGTACTGGTGCGAACTCGTGGATGCGCTCCTCGGTGAAGCGGTACGCGGGGCCGGAGGCGCTGAGCGCGGCGATGACCTCGCCGTCGCGGGACCGGATCGGGGCCGCCATGGCGTGCAGGCCGATCTCGAATTCCTCCAGCGTCACCGCGTACCCGCGCTCCCGCGTCTCGGCGAGGTTCTTCTCCAGCCTCGTACTGGCGGTCAGAGTGTGCGGCGTAAGCTTCTGCATCCCGGATGCCGCGAGCACGTCGGCGCGCTCCTTCTCCGGCAGGTGGGCCAGCAGGATCTTCCCGCTCGACGTGGCGTGCACCGGGGTGAGCTGCCCGACCCAGTTGTGGGTGCCGACCGCGCCCGGGCCGCGTACCTGGTAGAGGTTGACCGCGTAGTGCTCCTGCAGGACCGCGATGTTGACGGTCTCGCCGATCTCCTCGCTGAGCCGCTCGCACACCGGCCTGCCCTGCTGGGTGATGTCGAGACGGCCCGTTACCGCGCCGGCCAGACGCACGAGCCCGAAGCCCAGCCGGTACTTGCCCCGCTCGGCCGTCTGCTCGACCAGACCACGTGCTTCCAGTGCCCCGAGCAGACGGAACGCGGTCGACTTGTGGACGTCGATCTCGGCGGCGACCTCGCTGACACCCGCCTCGCCGCGCTGGGCCAGGATCTCCAGGACGCTGACGGCACGGTCGACGGACTGCACTCCGTTCACCGCGGGACCTGCTGTTTCGCTATCTGCGGTGTAGTTGCTCATAGCGCAACTATACGTCCATGGGTCCCGCAGGGGCCGTGGAAGGCGACCCCCATGGCGGGATCCGGCCGCCCGCATGGTTGCACGGCCCGTCCCGTCGGCGGAAGGCCATAGTGCAGTTCCCGTTGACCAGCACACGGCTCTCGCTGTGTCTGCGGGTGTCCGGCGGACGACTTCCAGCGGGATGGCGAGTTCGCTCGGCCAACCCCTTGACAGTGGGTGTCCGCAGGGAGACAGTTTGGTCGGTCGTTGCTTATAGCGATGAAAGTTGCGCAATATGCAACATTCTGCCTCGGCCTCGGTCCTCACCCGGGCCCCAGTGAAGTCCTCTCCCTCCCCTCGACGAGGAGATCGACCGTGACACACGAGGTACGCGCCGTCGTCGCCCGGAAGAAGGGCGCACCGGTCTCGGTGGAGACCATCCTGGTGCCGAACCCCGGCCCCGGTGAGGCGCTGGTGCAGGTACAGGCCTGCGGCGTCTGCCACACCGACCTGCACTACCGGGAGGGCGGGATCAACGACGAGTTCCCCTTCCTGCTCGGCCATGAGGCCGCAGGCGTCGTCGAGGCGGTCGGCGAGGGCGTCACCGAGGTGGCACCCGGCGACTTCGTCGTGCTCAACTGGCGCGCGGTCTGCGGCGGCCAGTGCCGGGCCTGCCGCAAGGGCAAGCCGTGGTACTGCTTCGCCACCCACAACGCCACCCAGCCGATGACGCTGGCCGACGGCACCCCGCTCTCCCCGGCCCTCGGTATCGGTGCCTTCGCAGAGAAGACCCTGGTCGCCGCCGGCCAGTGCACCAAGGTGGACGCGACAGCATCCCCCGCGGCGGCGGGCCTGCTCGGCTGTGGCGTCATGGCCGGCTTCGGCGCCGCGGTCAACACCGGCGGCGTCGGCCGCGGCGACTCGATCGCGGTGATCGGCTGCGGCGGGGTGGGCATGGCCGCCATCGCGGGTGCCAAGGTGGCCGGCGCCGGCCGCATCATCGCCGTCGATGTCGACGAGCGGAAGCTGAAGTGGGCCGAGCAGTTCGGCGCCACCGACACCGTCGACTCCTCCAAGACCGACGCCGTCGAGGCGATCCGTGACCTCACCGGCAGCTTCGGCGCCGACGTCGTCGTGGACGCGGTGGGCCGTCCCGAGACCTTCAAGCAGGCCTTCTACGCCCGTGACTTGGCCGGCACCGCCGTCCTGGTGGGCGTACCCACCCCGGAGCTGACCCTCGACCTGCCCCTGCTGGACGTGTTCGGCCGCGGCGGGGCCCTGAAGTCCTCCTGGTACGGCGACTGCCTGCCCTCCCGGGACTTCCCCGCCCTGATCGACCTCTACCTCCAGGGCCGCTTCGACCTGGGCGACTTCGTCAGCGAGACGATCGGCCTGGACGACGTAGAGGCCGCGTTCGCCAAGATGCACCACGGCGAGGTCCTGCGCTCGGTGGTGGTCCTGTGACCGCGCGGATCGAGCACCTCGTCACCTCCGGAACCTTCCAACTGGACGGCGGCAGGTGGGAGGTGGACAACAACGTCTGGCTGATCGGCAACGACGACGAGGTCCTCGTGAGCGACGCCGAGGCGATCGCCGCGGCCGTCGGCAACCGGCGCCTGGTCGCCGTCGTGTGCACGCACTCGCACAACGACCACGTGAACGACTGGATCGCCCGAGGCCACTGACCCGCCCGTCACCGCACACGAATCTGGAGGAAGACCATGGCGGCACAGTCGAAGGTGGTCATCATCGGCGCCGGTATCGTCGGGTGCGCACTCAGCGACGAACTGACCGCACGAGGCTGGACGGACGTCACCGTCCTGGAGCAGGGTCCGCTCTTCGCCACGGGCGGCTCCACCTCGCACGCCCCCGGTCTGGTGTTCCAGACCAACGGGTCCAAGACGATGACCGAGTTCGCCCGGTACACGGTGGAGAAGTACAGCGCGCTGACCCTGGACGGGCAGTGGTGCTTCCGGCAGGTCGGCGGCCTGGAGGTGGCCACCAGCCCCGAACGGCTCGCGGAGATCCAGCGCCGGCACGGCTGGCTGACCTCCTGGGGAGTCGACAGCCGCCTGCTGACGCCCGAGGAGTCCGCCGCACTGCACCCCCTGCTGGACCCGGAGCGGATCCTCGGCGGCCTCCACATCCCCAGTGACGGCCTGGCCAAGGCGCTGCGGGCGAGCGAGGCGCAGGCCCGCCTGGCAACGGCCCGCGGAGCCCGTTTCCACGCCCACCACACCGTGACCGGGATCGAGACGACCGGAGACCGGGTCAGCGCGGTCGTCACGGACCAGGGGACCTTCCCGGCGGACATCGTGGTCTCCTGCGCCGGTTTCTGGGGCCCGAAGATCGGCCGCATGGTCGGGCAGCCGGTGCCGCTCGTGCCCCTGGCCCACCAGTACGCCCGCACCACCGAACTCCCGCTGCTCGCCGGGCGGAACGACGAGCGCACCGAGGCGTCCCTGCCGATCCTGCGCAACCAGGACGCCGGCCTGTACTACCGCGAACTCGTCGACCGGATCGGCATCGGCTCCTACGCCCACCGGCCCATGCCCGTCAGCCTGGACGACGTGGCGCACCCGCGTGACGCCGTGATGCCGTCCTCGCTGGAGTTCACCGAGGCCGACTTCGAGGGCGCCTGGGCCGACTCCCTCGCCCTGCTCCCGTCCCTGGCCGACGCGAAGATCGAGGAGGGCTTCAACGGCATCTTCTCCTTCACCTCCGACGGCATGCCGCTGATGGGCGAGTCGCCCAAGGTGCAGGGCTTCTGGCTCGCGGAGGCCGTGTGGGTCACCCACTCGGCCGGCGTGGCCAAGGCCATGGCCGAGTGGCTGGTCGACGGCCGGCCCGGCACCGACGTCCACGAGTGCGACGTCAACCGCTTCGAGGAGGTGCAGCTGGCGCCCTCCTACGTACACGAGCGCAGCTGCCAGAACTTCGTCGAGGTGTACGACATCCTGCACCCGTTGCAGCCCATGGAGTCCCCGCGTCCCCTGCGGATCAGCCCCTTCCACTCGCGTCAGGAGGCCCTCGGCGCGGTCTTCCTGGAGGGCGGCGGCTGGGAACGCCCGCACTGGTACGAGGCCAACGCCGCCCTGCCCGAGGTGGCCCGCATCCCCGGCCGGGCCGCCTGGGCGTCCCGCTACTGGTCGCCGATCGCCGGCGCCGAGGCCCTCGTCACCCGCGAACGCGTGGCCCTGTACGACATGACCCCGCTGAAGCGGCTGGAGGTCACGGGCCCCGAAGCGCTCTCCTTCCTCCAGAAGCTGACCACCAATCAGCTCGACAAGCCGGTCGGCTCGGTCACCTACACTCTGCTGCTCGACGCCGCCGGCGGCATCCGCAGCGACCTGACCATCGCCCGCCTGGAGGCCGAGCGCTTCCAGATCGGCGCCAACGGCAACCTCGACCTGGACTGGCTGCGCCGGCGCCTGCCGGGCGACGGCTCGGTGCAGGTGCGCGACATCACCGCCGGCACCTGCTGCCTGGGCGTATGGGGCCCGCGCGCCCGCGACCTCGTACAGTCGCTGACCGACACCGACTTCTCGCACCAGGGATTCGGCTACTTCAAGGCCAAGCAGGCCTACCTCGGCGACGTCCCGGTCACCGCGATGCGGCTGAGTTACGTCGGCGAACTCGGCTGGGAGCTCTACACCACGGCCGACCTCGGCGCCAAGCTGTGGGACACCTTGTGGGAGGCCGGGCAGGAGCTGGGGATCATCGCCGCCGGCCGCGGCGCCTTCAACAGCCTGCGTCTGGAGAAGGGTTACCGCTCCTGGGGTCATGACATGACCACTGAGCACAACCCATACGAGGCCGGCCTCGGCTTCGCGGTCCGACGCACCAAGGAGCACTTCACCGGCAAGTCCGCGCTCGAGGGGATCAGCGACGAGACGGTCACCCGCCGGCTCACCCCTCTGGTCATCCAGGACCAGCAGTCCGTGGTGATGGGCCACGAACCCGTCTACGTGGACGGCCGGCCGGTCGGCTACGTGACCAGCGCTGCCTACGGCTACACCATCGGCGCACCGATCGCCTACGCCTGGCTGCCCGCCGAACACGCCGCTCCCGGAACCCCGGTGGAGATCGAGTACTTCGGCGCCAAGGTCGCGGCCCTCACCGCCGCCGAGCCCCTGTTCGACCCCGAGATGTTCCGTATCCGTCGCTGAACCGGCCCCGAGCACCAGCAGAACCACACCCTCATCGGCAAGATTCCCAGGAGATGGACACATGGCCTCTTCGTACGACGTGATCGTCGTCGGCCTGGGCGGGATGGGCAGCGCAGCTGCCTATCACCTCGCCGCCCGCGGTCAGCGAGTGCTCGGCCTGGAGCGCTTCGGCCCGGCCCACAACCTCGGCTCCAGCCACGGCGGATCACGGATCTACCGGCAGGCCTACTTCGAGGACCCGGCCTACGTACCACTGCTCCTCCGCGCCCACGAACTGTGGGAGAAGCTCGCCGCCGACTCCGGACGCGAGGTCTTCACCGAAACCGGCGCTCTCATGATCGGCCGCGAGGACAGCACGGCCTTCGCCGGCACGCTGCGCAGCGCCCACGAGTGGGGCCTGGACCACGAGGTCCTTGCCGCGGCCGATATCCGGCGCCGCTTCCCCACCTTCAACCCGGCGGCGGAAGACGTCGCCTTCTACGAGCGCAAGGCCGGCATCGCCCGGCCCGAGGCGACCGTCACGGCCCACCTGGACCCGGCCCGGGTCCACGGCGCCGATCTGCACTTCGCCGAAATGGTCCTCGGCTGGGAGGCCGACGGCCCGGGCGGCAGGGCCTGGGTGGTGACCGACCGCGGCGCCTACACCGCCGACCGGCTGGTCATCGCCCCCGGGGCCTGGGCGCCGAAGCTCCTGACCGACCTCGGCGTGAGCGTGACGGTGGAGCGTCAGGTCATGTACTGGTTCCAGCCCGAGGGCGGAACCGGCCCGTTCACCGCCGACCGGCACCCCGTCTACATCTGGGAGGACCCGGACGGAACCCAGATCTACGGCTTCCCCTCGCTCGACGGCCCCGACGGCGGCGCCAAGGTCGCCTTCTTCCGCAAGGGCGTCCCCAGCGACCCCGACACCCTCGACCGCCGGATCCACCCGGACGAGATCGCGGTCATGGCCGAGTATCTGCGCCCGCGCATCCCCACCCTGCCCGGCCGCTTCCTCAAGGCCGCGGCCTGCATGTACGCCAACACCCCGGACGAGCACTTCGTCCTCGCCCGGGACCCCGAGCACCCGCAGGTGACCGTGGCCTGCGGCTTCTCCGGCCACGGGTTCAAGTTCGTCCCCGTCATCGGGGAGATCCTCGCCGACCTGGCCACCGAAGGCACCACCGACCACCCCATTGCCCTGTTCGACCCCCGCCGCGTGCGCGTCTGACGTCTTCCGAAGGTGACACGATGACCATCACAAATCTGCCGCCCAGCCTGATCCCCACGCTGTCCGGCGAGTACTACACCGACCCCCAGGTCTTCGCCCAGGAGCAGGAGCGGGTCTTCGAGGCCATGTGGTTCTGCGTGGCCCGCGCCGCCGAACTGGCCAAGCCCGGCGCCTTCCGCACCTACCAGGTCGGACGGGAGAGCGTGCTGATCTCCCGCTCGCGGGACGGCTCGATCAAGGCGTTCCTCAACATCTGCCGGCACCGCGGGGCCAAGCTGTGCACCGAGGAGTCCGGCGAGGTCAAGCGGGCCTTCCAGTGCCCGTACCACGCCTGGACCTACGGCCTGGACGGCAAGCTCGTCGCCGCGCCGAACCTGACGTCGATGCCCGATGTCGGCCGCACCGAGTACGGCCTGATCAACGTCCATGTGCGGGAGTGGCTCGGGTATGTGTGGGTGTGCCTGGCGGAGAACTCGCCCTCCTTCGAGGAGGACGTCATCGGTGAGGTCGTCGCCCGTCTCGGCGACGTCGAGTCGATCGAGCGCTACGGCATCGAGAACCTCCAGGTGGGCCGCCGTATCACCTACGACGTGAAGGCCAACTGGAAGCTCATCATCGAGAACTTCATGGAGTGCTACCACTGCGCCACGATCCACCCCGAACTCACCGAAGTGCTCCCTGAGTTCGCGGACGGCTACGCGGCCCAGTACTACGTGGGCCACGGTGCCGAGTTCGGTGAGGACGTCCACGGCTTCACCGTGGACGGCTCCGAGGGCCTGGACCGCATTCCCGGGGTCGCCGAGGACCAGGACCGCCGCTATTACGCCATCACCGTCCGGCCGCAGGTCTTCATCAACCTCGTCCCCGACCACGTGATCTTCCACCGGATGTATCCGGTGTCCGTGGACCGCACGATCGTCGAGTGCGACTGGCTCTACCTCCCGCACGTCGTCGAGAGCGGCAAGGACGTCAGCCGGTCCGTGGAACTCTTCCACCGGGTCAACCAGCAGGACTTCGACGCCTGCGAGCGCACGCAGCCCGGAATGAGCTCGAAGGCGTACGCCAAGGGTGGCGTGCTGGTGCCCAGCGAGCACCACATCGGCGAATTCCACACCTGGCTGCAGAACAAGCTCGAGGTGCGGCCCACGCACTGATCCCTCCCGCCCCGGTACCGCCCGTCCACCTGCTGTTGTGGCCCCTCCGGCAGGTGGACGGGCCACGGGGCTTCCGTTGCGAAATGCGCAACATTGAGCGCCATCAGGAATTGATCTACGAATCCTCCCTTGACAAGCGACGCACCTCGCAGAAAGCTTGTTGCGTATAACGATGATTGTTGTGTCATGTGAGACAACTCTCCGTCTGGAGCCGACATGAGGAGCATCACCGTCGTCGGAGCGTCCCTCGCAGGCCTGAGTACGGTCCGCGCGCTGCGCGCAGAGGGCTACGACGGCGAAATAGTCGTCATCGGCGAGGAGCGCCACACTCCCTACGACCGTCCGCCGCTGTCCAAGGACTTCCTCAAAGGGGGCCTCGACGCCGACGCGCTCGCGCTCGGTGACGCGGACGAGTACGAGGACTTGGACGTGCAGTGGCTGCTCGGCGAGCGCGCGGTGCGGCTCGACCCCGTCGCCCGGACCGTCACCCTGGCCGGAGGACGGCATGTGCGCACCGACGGGGTCGTCGTCGCGACCGGCGCCAGTCCCCGGACGCTCCCCGGCACGGACGGGCTGGCCGGTGTCCACACCCTGCGCACTCTGGACGATGCCCAGGCCCTGCGCGCCGAGCTGTTGGAAGGCCTGCCCAGGGTCGTCGTCATCGGTGCCGGCTTCATCGGCGCCGAGGTGGCGGCCACCGCCCACCGGCTCGGGCTTCACGTCACCGTCGTCGAGGCGCTCGACGTACCGCTGGAACGCCAACTGGGGCGCGAGATGGGGCTGGTGTGCTCCTCGCTCCACAACGATCACGGGGTTCGCCTGCTGTGCGGAACCGGCGTGGCGGGACTCGTCGGCGAGGGCCGGGTTACCGGCGTACGGCTGGCGGACGGGCGGGTGCTGCCCGCCGACATCGTGGTGGTCGGGGTGGGTGTCAGGCCCGCCACCGACTGGCTCGCCGGTTCCGGCGTGCAGGTGGACGACGGCGTGGTGTGCGACGTCGGCTGCTCGACCGGTGTCCCGGGCGTGGTCGCCGTCGGTGACGTCGCCCGCTGCCCCAACCCGTTCACCGGACGGCACGCCCGCATCGAGCACTGGAGCAACGCCACCGAGCAGGCGAAGACCGCCGCCCGTACGCTGCTGACCGGTGTGTCGGCCCCCGCCCCGCTCACCGCGCCGTACTTCTGGTCCGACCAGTACCAGGTGCGCATCCAGCTCGCCGGACACGTCGCCCCCGGCGCCGAGCCCGAAGTTGTCGAAGGTGACGTCGACAGCCGCACCTTCACGGCCGTCTACCGGCGCGAGGGCACCCCCGTCGCCGTGCTCTCCCTCAACCAGCCGAAGTTCTTCAACCGGCTCCGCCGCACCCTCGTCCCCGCCGCCGCGGCCGCCGTCTCATGAGTTCCCCGCCTCAACTCCCCCTCACGCAATCCGCATGGGAGACCGCCATGAGCATTCCGCGGCACTTGCGTTACACCTGGGATCACGAGTGGCTGGTCGTGGACGAGGGCAACGCCACCGTCGGCATCACCGCGTTCGCGGCGCAGGCCCTCGGCGACGTCGTCCACCTCCGACTGCCCGAAGTCGGCACCTGGGTCGAGGCGGGGGAGAGCTGTGGCGAGATCGAGTCACTGACAGCCGTCAGCGGCCTGTACGCCCCCGCCTCGGGCCGGGTCCTGGAAGTCAATGCCGCGCTGGCCGACGACCCCGGCATCGTCACGGCCGCTCCCTACACCGTCGGCTGGCTGTTCCGGCTACGGGTCGAGAACATCGCCGGCGCACTGTCCGCAGATGCCTATGCCGCCCACTGCGCCCACACACAAGGAGACCGCCGATGACCCTGTTCAACCAGCCCCTGCACGAGCTCGACCCCGAGGTCGCCGCCGCGGTCGACGCCGAGCTGGAGCGCCAGCAGTCCACCCTCGAGATGATCGCCTCCGAGAACTTCGCGCCGGTCGCGGTTCTGGAGGCGCAGGGCTCGGTCCTGACCAACAAGTACGCCGAGGGCTACCCCGGCCGCCGCTACTACGGCGGCTGCGAGCACGTCGACGTCGCCGAGCAGATCGCCATCGACCGCCTCAAGGAGCTGTTCGGCGCCGAGTACGCCAACGTCCAGCCGCACTCGGGCGCCTCGGCCAACCAGGCCGCGCTGTTCGCGCTGGCCCAGCCCGGTGACACGATCCTGGGGCTGGACCTGGCGCACGGCGGCCACCTCACCCACGGCATGAAGATCAATTTCTCGGGCAAGCAGTTCAACGTGGTCGCGTACCACGTGGACTCCGAGACGGGTCTGGTCGACATGGCGGAGCTGGAGCGGCTGGCCAAGGAGCACCGCCCGAAGGTGATCATCGCCGGGTGGTCGGCGTACCCGCGGCAGCTGGACTTCGCCGCCTTCCGCCGGATCGCCGACGAGGTCGAGGCGTACCTGTGGGTGGACATGGCGCACTTCGCGGGTCTGGTCGCGGCGGGTCTGCACCCGAACCCGGTCGAGTACGCGGACGTGGTGACGTCCACGACGCACAAGACGCTGGGCGGGCCGCGCGGCGGCATCATCCTCGCCCGCAGCAAGGACTTCGCGAAGAAGCTGAACTCGTCCGTGTTCCCGGGGTTCCAGGGCGGCCCGTTGGAGCACGTGATCGCGGCCAAGGCGGTGTCCTTCAAGGTCGCCGCTTCGGAGGAGTTCAAGGAGCGTCAGTGCCGTACGGTCGAGGGCGCGAAGAGCCTCGCCGAGCGGCTGACGGCCGCCGACGCCCGTGAGGCCGGCGTGAACGTCCTGTCCGGCGGCACGGACGTCCACCTGATCCTGGTCGACCTGCGTGAGTCCGAGCTGGACGGCCGGCAGGCCGAGGACCGCCTGCACGAGGTCGGCATCACGGTCAACCGCAACGCCGTCCCGAACGACCCGCGCCCGCCGATGGTCACGTCGGGCCTGCGCATCGGCACGCCCGCCCTCGCCACCCGCGGCTTCCAGGCCGAGGACTTCGCCGAGGTCGCGGACGTCATCGCCGAGGCGCTGAAGCCGTCGTACGACGCGGAGGCGCTGAAGGCCCGGGTGAAGGCCCTGGCCGACAAGCACCCCCTCTACCCCGGCCTGTAACCGACACCTCCCGCAGGGGCGTGCCCGTGACCGCTCGGCACGCCCCTCCAATCCCTCGGAGTATGGCGTGGCAATCAGCGTCTTCGACCTGTTCTCCATTGGCATCGGCCCGTCCAGTTCGCACACCGTCGGCCCGATGCGTGCCGCCGGGATGTTCGTCGCCCGGCTGAAGCAGGACGGCGTGCTCGCCCAGACCGCAGCGGTGCGGGCGGAGTTGTTCGGCTCCCTCGGTGCTACCGGCCACGGCCACGGCACCCCCAAGGCGGTGCTGCTCGGTCTTGAGGGCAACGAACCGCACACGGTCGACGTCGCGCAGGCCGACCTGGACGTCGAGCGGATCCGCAGCACCGGGCGCATCCGTCTCCTCGGTGCCGAGATCGGCCCGGCCCACGAGATCGACTTCGACGTCTCGACCCAGCTGGTTCTCCACCGCCGGCGCTCGCTGCCGTACCACGCCAACGGCATGATCCTCTTCGCGTACGACGCCGACGGTGTGCCGCTGTTGGAGAAGACGTACTACTCGGTGGGTGGCGGCTTCGTCGTCGACGAGGACGCGGTCGGCGCGGATCGGATCAAGCTCGACGACACCGTGCTGCCCCATCCGTTCCGCACGGGTGACGAGCTGCTGCGGCTCTCCCGGGAGACCGGTCTGTCGATCTCGGCGCTGATGCTGGAGAACGAGAAGGCCTGGCGAACCGAGGAGGAGATCCGCGCGGGTCTGCTGGAGATCTGGCGGGTCATGGAGGCCTGCGTCTCCCGAGGCCTGGGCCGCGAGGGCATCCTCCCCGGCGGACTGAAGGTCCGTCGCCGGGCCGCGGCGGCGGCCCGGGCGCTGCGCAGCGAGGGCGATGCGGCGGGCCGCGCGATGGAGTGGGTGACCCTCTATGCGATGGCGGTGAACGAGGAGAACGCCGCGGGCGGCCGGGTCGTGACGGCCCCCACGAACGGCGCGGCGGGCATCATCCCCGCCGTACTGCACTACTTCCTCGACTTCGTGCCGGGCGCCGACGAGGACGGCATCGTCCGCTTCCTGCTCGCCGCGGGCGCCATCGGCATGCTCTTCAAGGAGAACGCCTCCATCTCCGGCGCCGAGGTCGGCTGCCAGGGCGAGGTCGGCTCCGCCTGCTCCATGGCCGCCGGTGGTCTCGCCGAGGTGCTCGGCGGCAGCCCCGAACAGGTGGAAAACGCCGCCGAGATCGGCATGGAACACAACCTCGGTCTCACCTGCGACCCCGTCGGTGGCCTCGTCCAGATCCCGTGCATCGAGCGCAACGGCATGGCCGCGGTTAAGGCCGTGACCGCCGCCCGTATGGCCCTGCGCGGCGACGGCCGTCACCACGTCTCCCTCGACAAGGTCATCAAGACCATGAAGGAGACCGGCGCTGACATGAAGGTCAAGTACAAGGAGACCGCCCGCGGCGGCCTCGCCGTCAACGTCATCGAGTGCTGAGGCGGCGGACGGAGCTCCGGGGCGCCGGACGAGGAGCGGAACGACGTCCACCGACAGAACCGGGAGTGAGGCCATGGGGCGGGTCACCGAGCGACGGCGCGTGCTGCGGATCCGGGACGGTGCGCTGAGCACGCGCCCCGACACGCTGGTCGCGGAGGAGCCACTGGAGATCCGGCTGGGCGGCAAGCCGCTGGCGATCACCATGCGCACGCCCGGGGACGACTTCGCGCTCGCCGCCGGATTCCTGGTGAGCGAGGGCGTCGTGGGCCGGGCCTCGGATGTGGCGAACATCGTGTACTGCGCGGGCGCCACGCGTGGGGGTCCCTCCCGCTCGAGCGAAGTCGAGAGTGGGGGAGGCTCGAACACGTACAACATCGTCGACGTGCAGCTTGCCCCCGGCGTGCCGGTACCTGACATCACGCTTGAGCGAAACGTGTACACCACGTCGTCGTGCGGCCTGTGCGGGAAGGCCAGCCTGGACGCCGTACGGACCACGGCGTGGTGGCCGATCGCCGACACACCCCCGGTCCGAGTCGCCCCCGAACTGCTGGCGATCCTGCCCGACCGACTTCGGGCCGCGCAGCGGGTGTTCGACCGCACCGGTGGGCTGCACGCCGCCGGACTGTTCTCACCCGAGGGCGAACTGCTGGACCTGCGGGAGGACGTCGGTCGGCACAACGCCGTCGACAAGCTGATCGGCCGCGCGCTGCAGTCCGGCGAACTGCCGCTGTCCCGGAGCATTCTGCTGGTGTCCGGGCGGGCGTCCTTCGAGCTGGCGCAGAAGGCGGTGATGGCGGGCATTCCGGTGCTGGCGGCGGTCTCGGCGCCGTCCTCCCTCGCCGTGGACCTGGCGGCGGAGACCGGGCTCACGCTCGTCGGCTTCCTGCGCGGCGGCTCCATGAACGTGTACGCGGGCGAGCACCGCCTCGACCTGCATGCCGAGCCCATGGCCGGAGGGCCGGCGAGGTGAACCAGTACATGACCCGGCTCGAAGGGCTGCAGGACAGCCGTGCCCACGGCAGCACGCTCGTCGGCCCGCCCCGGGTGCGGCCACCCGACGCCCACGGCCGCCCCCGCCGCGTCGCGATGCTCAGCGTGCACACCTCACCGCTGCACCAGCCCGGCACCGGCGACGCCGGCGGAATGAACGTCTACATCGTCGAGCTCGCCAAGCGCCTCGCCGCCATCGACATCGAGGTGGAGATCTTCACCCGGGCCACTTCGGCCGCGCTCCCGCCCAGCGTCGAACTCGCGCCCGGCGTCCTGGTACGGCACGTGGACGCCGGACCCTACGAGGGCCTCGCCAAGGAGGACCTCCCCGCCCAGCTGTGCGCCTTCACCCACGGCGTGACGCAGGCCTGGGCCGGCCACCACCCCGGCCACTACGACCTGGTCCACTCCCACTACTGGCTCTCCGGCCACGTCGGCCGGCTCGCCGCCGAGCGCTGGGGCGTCCCGCTCGTCCACGCCATGCACACCATGGCCAAGGTCAAGAACGCCTCCCTCGCCGAGGGCGACACCCTCGAGCCGACGGCCCGTGTGTTCGGCGAGACACAAGTCGTACGGGCCGCCGACCGGTTGATAGCGAACACCGAGAAGGAAGCGGACGAACTGCTCCGGCACTACGACGCCGACACCGGCCGGGTCGCCGTCGTCCACCCCGGTGTCGACCTGGAGCGCTTCCGGCCCGACGCCCGTGGTGTCGAGGCCGGCCGGTCCGCGGCCCGATCCCGCCTCGGGCTGCCGCAGGACGCGCTCATACCGCTGTTCGTGGGCCGCATACAGCCGCTGAAGGCGCCGGACGTCCTGCTGCGCGCGGTGGCCCGGCTGCTGGAGGAGCGGCCGTGGCTGCGTGAGCGGATCGTGGTGCCGGTCGTGGGAGGGCCGAGCGGCAGCGGCCTGGCCAAGCCGGAAGGGCTGCAGAAGCTGGCGGCCTGCCTCGGCATCTCGGACGTCGTGCTGTTCCGGCCACCGGTCGTCCAAGACCAGCTCGCCGACTGGTACCGGGCGGCGTCCGTCCTGGTCATGCCGTCCCACAGCGAGTCCTTCGGTCTGGTGGCCGTCGAGGCGCAGGCCTGCGGCACCCCGGTGATCGCCGCAGAGGTCGGTGGCCTGCCGGTGGCAGTACGAAACGGGGTGAGCGGCGTTCTCGTACCAGGGCACGATCCAGCGCACTACGCGCGGGCGCTGTGCGGCTTCGCCGACGACCCGGCCCGCTCCGCCCGCATGAGCGAGGCCGCGGTCCGGCATGCCCGTTCCTTCGGCTGGGCCACGGCCGCAGCGGCGACGGCGGATGTGTACACGGCGGCCCTGCACGAGCGTCGGCTTCACCGAATCTCGTGATCGAGCAGGGGGGGGCGGCGCTCCGTGTCGTCGCCGCCGAACTGCAGCAGCCGCCCCTCGCGCTTCCAGCGGGTGAAGTCGTGCAGCGTCTGCAACTGAGCACAGTTTCGAGTGAATGATCCACTGTCAACCTGGGCAGGGACTGGTAGAAGGCTTGGTAGTCGGCTCAGTGTGATGCTGCCGCTGGTTGGCAAAAGCACAGGTCGACAGCAACAAGAGGTGACAACCAGTGGCCGTGGTCACACCTGCCGGCATGGCGGCTGATCCGGGGCTGTTCACTCCACGGTCGGTGACCTGGCAGATGCACGGCGACCCCATGATGTGGGTCGCCGGAATCCGCGCGCTCTACCTCCAGGCGCTGCACCCGCGCGCGGTGCGCGGCGTCATGCAGAACTCCGACTTCCGGCGCGACGCCTGGGGGCGGCTCATGCGCACCGCGAACTTCGTCGGCACCACGACGTACGGCACCACCGAGGCCGCCGAGCGGGCGGGCGCCCGGGTCCGGAAGATCCACAGCATGCTCACGGCGACCGATCCGGAGACGGGTCAGGAATACGGGATCGACGAACCCGACCTGTTGCTGTGGGTGCACTGCGCCGAGATCGACTCCTACCTGCACGTCCTGCGCCGCTCCGGCTACCCGCTCACCGACGCCCAGGCCGACCGCTACATCGCCGAACACCGGGTCAGCGCCCGCCTGGTGGGCCTCGACCCGGCCGCCGTACCCGCCGACCGGGCGGAGATGGCCGCCTACTTCGTGAAGGTGCGGCCCGAACTCACCGCCGGACCCGAGGCGCGGGACGTCGACGACTTTCTGCGCCGGCCGCCGACGCACCCGCTGCTGGTACCGGCGCGCGAGCTGCTGTGGCGGCGCGTGGCCGGACTGGCGTACGCCTCCCTGCCGTCGTACGCCCACGAGCTGTACGGGCGTGCGGCCCCGGCACCCGCGACCGTCACCCGCCACCTGCGGCTCACCGGCACCCTGCTGCGTGCCATTCCCGCCCGGGTGCGCTGGCAACTCCCGCCCCAGCACATCCTGCGGGCGATGGCGCGACTCGGCCCCGACGCCCGCCCGGCACCGTACAAACTCGAACCACAGGTCGCCATACTGGACGGGCCAGGGGAGGGCGCGGCGGACAGCGACGGGGGCGACGGCACGCGATGGGGGAGACCAGGCTGATCCAGGGCCGGTACCGGCTGCTGGACCTGATCGGGCGCGGGGGCATGGGCGAGGTGTGGCGGGCGCGCGACGAGTCGCTCGGCCGGCACGTCGCCGTGAAGTGCCTCAAACCCCTCGGCCCGCACCACGACCAGTCCTTCACCCGGGTGCTGCGGGAAAGGTTTCGCCGCGAGGCCCGGGTGGCCGCCGCGCTTCAGCACCGCGGCGTGACCGTCGTCCACGACTTCGGCGAGTCCGACGGCGTCCTCTTCCTCGTCATGGAACTGCTGCAGGGCCGCAACCTCAGCCAGCTCCTGGAGGACAACAAGCACCATCCGCTGCCCGTACCCGACATCGTCGACATCGCCGATCAGGTGGCCGCGGCCCTCGCCTACACGCACCGGCAGGGCATCGTGCACCGGGATCTGAAACCCGCCAACATCGTGCGCCTGACCGACGGCACGGTGAAGATCTGCGACTTCGGCATCGCCCGCCTCGGGGCCGACATCGGCTTCACCTCCCGGCTGACCGGCACCGGTGTCGCGATGGGCACCCCGCACTACATGTCGCCGGAGCAGATCGGCGGGGACGAGGTCGACCAGCGCAGCGACCTGTACTCACTGGGGTGCGTGCTGTACGAACTCGCCACCGGCGTACCGCCGTTCGACCTCGACGACGCCTGGGCGATCCTCGTCGGCCACCGCGACACGCCGCCCGCGCCACCGCGCACCCACCGTGCCGAGCTGCCGGCCTACCTCGAGCAGATCATCCTGGACCTGCTGGCCAAGCTTCCGGAGCAACGTCCGCGCGACGCCGCCGAGCTGGGGCGCAGGATCAGCGCGGGCCGTAGCACGCCTGGTTACGTGCCGACGGTCGTCACCGCGCAGCCCGAGCCGGCGGCCTCCGAACCGCGGCTGCCGTCCTGGACCCGCGGCATGACCACCGGCCACAAGGCGGCCGGCGCCGCGCTGCGCACCACACCGCCGGACGCCGGTGCCGCGCTCACCAGCGAGTGGATCGCCCGCCCCGGCACGGAGCGCATCCCCACCCGCGTCCCGGCCACACCACCGACCCCGTCCACCGAGGTGCTCACCGCGCTGGCCGGCCGGCACAACGCGGGTCTGAGCCTGGGGCGGCTGGGCCGCTGGGCCGAGGCGGGCGAAGTGCACCGAGCGGTCGCCGCCGAACGCGAGCACCTCCTCGGCCCGGACCACCCCGACACCCTCGCCAGCCGCTACGAGATCGCCTTCGCCCTCAGCCGCACCGGACGCGCGGCGGACGCGCTGCGCGAGTACACGCACGTCGCCCGGGCCCGGGAACGCGTGCTCGGCGCCGACCACGCCGACACCCTCGCCGCCCGGCAGGAAACGGCCTACGTACTGGGCCAGTTGGGGCGGCCCTTCGACGCGCACCAGGAGTACACGCGGGTGCTCGCCGCCCGGGAGCGCACGATGGGCCCCGACCACCCCGACACCCTGCGCTGCCGGCACAACCTCGCCTTCAACCTCAGCAGGCTGGGCCGCCTGGAGGACTCGTACCGCATGGCGTCGGATGTCGCCGCCGCCCGCGCCCGGGTCCTCGGCCCCGACCACCCCGACACCCTGGTCACCCGCTACGAGGTCGCCTACGCACTGGGCCAGTTGGGCCGCTGGCCGGAGGCGCTGGAGACCTACCGCGAGGTCGCCGAGGCCCGCGCCCAGGCCCTCGGCCCCGACCACCCCGACACCCTCGCCGCCCGCTACGAGATCGGCATCAGTCTCGGCCGCCTCGGCCGCAGCACGGACGCGCTGAAGCTGTACCGCGACCTGATCGACGACCGCACCCGTGTGCACGGCCCCGACCATCCCGAGACCCTGCGCGCCCGGCACGGCCTCGGCGTCAACCTCGGCCGCCTCGGACGCTGGGAGGAGGCCCTCGCCGAGTCCCGCGACGTGTGTGCGATCCGCGAACGCGTCCTCGGCCCGGACCACCCGGACACCCTGGTCAGCCGCCGTGAGGTCGCGGTCGGCCTGGGCTGGCTCGGCCGCTGGGCGGACGCGCTGGCGGAGTACCGCGCGGTGGCCGCCGCCCGCGAACGCGTCCTCGGCCCGGACCACCCCGACACCCTCGCCAGCCGCAACGACGAGGCCCACTGCCTGGAACAGCTCGGCCGCGGACAGGAGGCGGTCGAGCTGTACCGCAGGGTCGCGGTTCTGCGCCGACAGGGGGCGGCCGGCGACGCCTGATCCGCACCGCCCGCTCTGGCCCGCTCTGGCCGAGGCGGATCACCCCGTGTTACGAAGAGCCATGCCTGCACACGAGGGACATCGCGCATACGACGCCGTCATCGTCGGCGGCGGCCACAACGGCCTGGTCGCCGCCGCCTACCTGGCCCGGGCCGGCCGGTCGGTCCTGGTGCTGGAACGGCTGGACCACACCGGGGGCGCCGCCGTCTCCACCCGCCCCTTCCCCGGCGTCGACGCCCGGCTGTCGCGCTACTCGTACCTGGTCAGCCTGCTCCCGCAGAAGATCGTCCGGGACCTCGGCCTGGACGTCCGCCTGCGTACCCGCACGATCTCCTCGTACACGCCCGTCGAGCGCGGCGGCCGCCCGAGCGGCCTGCTCGTGGGCGGCGGCGAGCAGCGGACCCGGGCGGCCTTCGCCCGGCTGACCGGCGGCGAGCGCGAGTACGAGGCCTGGCAGCGCTTCTACGGCAGGACCGCACGCGTCGCCCGAGCCGTGTTCCCCACGCTGACCGAGCCGCTGCCCACCCGTGACGAGCTGCGCCGCCGGATCGACGACGCGGATGCCTGGCGGATGCTCTTCGAGGAGCCGATCGGCGTCGCCGTCGAGGACCACTTCGCCGACGACCTGGTCCGGGGCGTGGTCCTCACCGACGGACTGATCGGCACCTTCGCCGACGCCCATGACGCCGGACTCCGGCAGAACCGCTGCTTCCTGTACCACGTGATCGGCGGCGGCACCGGCGACTGGGACGTACCGGTCGGCGGCATGGGCGCCGTGACCGGCGCGCTGACAGACGCGGCCCGCGGGGCGGGCGCCGTCATCGCCACCGGGCACGAGGCGCTGCGGATCGCCACCGACGGCAGCACCGCCGAGGTCACCTACCGCACCCACGACGGGGAAGGCGTCGCCGTCGCCCGCCATGTCCTGGTGAACGCCTCGCCGCAGGAACTGGCCGCGCTCACCGGCGACACCCCGCCCGCCCCCGCAGAGGGCGCCCAGCTGAAGGTCAACATGCTGCTCAAGCGGCTGCCACGACTGCGCGACACGTCGGTGGATCCGCGCGAGGCGTTCGCCGGCACCTTCCACATCGCCGAGGGATACGAGCAGCTGGCCACCGCGTACGCCCAGGCCGCGGCCGGTGAACTGCCCGCCGCCCCGCCGTCCGAGATCTACTGCCACTCCCTGACCGACCCGACGATCCTCGCCCCGGACCTGGTCGAGCAGGGCTACCAGACCCTCACCCTGTTCGGCCTGCACACCCCCGCCCGCCTGTTCGCCCGGGACAACGACGCCGTGCGCGACGCGCTGCTGAAGGCGACCGTCGACCAGCTCGACGCCCACCTGGTCGAGCCCCTCGCCGACTGCCTGGCCACCGACGCCGACGGCCGGCCGTGCATCGAGGCCAGGACCCCGCTCGACCTGGAACGTGACCTGCGGCTGCCAGGTGGCAACATCTTCCACCGCGAACTGTCCTGGCCGTACGCCCAGGAAGGCACCGGCCGCTGGGGCGTGGAGACCCGGCACGCCAACGTGCTGCTGTGCGGGGCGGGCGCGGTGCGCGGCGGCGGGGTCAGCGGGGTGCCCGGGCACAACGCGGCGATGGCGGTGCTGGAGGGAGCCGACGGCTTCGCCGGGTGACGCCCGATGCAGAGAGGGCCGCGACGGCTGCGCTGTGTGATGCCCGGGGCGGACGGGGCGGAACGGACCGGGCTTGATGGCGGTCGCGGAGCGCGGGATGCTCGTACACATGGTGACGTCGCCGCGCGACGAAGCGCGAGCGGCCACAGCCGGTGACGCCATGGCGGTGGTCGATACGCGCGGCATCGTCACGGGCTGGAGCGAAGGGGCACGCCTGCTCACCGGGTACACCGCCGAGGAGGTGACCGGCCGGCCGGCCGCCGACCTCGTGGACGGCGACGCCGGCTCCGCCTGGCGCGACCTGCGCCGCACGGGCGCCGCCGTGATGGCCGTACGGCACCGGGACGGGCGCCGCACGGAGCTGGCGCTGCGCATCTGTGCACTGGCGGGAGCCGACGGACAGCCGCAGGAGCATGTGATCACCGCGACGCCGGACGAGCAGGCGCGGACGCTGGGCGAGCTGGTGTTCCGGCAGGCGTCCGTGTCGATGTCCGTCTTCGACACCCAGCAGCGGTACCTGCGGATGAACGACGTGGCCTGTCAGGTCATGGGCAGGCCGGAGGCGGAGTTCCTGCACCGCTACTTCCCGGACACCGTCGAGGACGCCGAGCACAGCCGCGGATTCCTGCACCATCTGAAGAAGGTGGTGGACACCGGACAGCCGGTCCACTACGAGAGCTGGACGCGCGCTCCGTCCGGACGGCGCATGCACGCGTGGAACATCGAAATGTGGCCCGTGCGGGATGACTCCGGTGAACTGATCGGCACCGCCCTCGCGGCGTTGGACAGCAGTGAGCAGCACTGGGCGCGACAGCGGCTGGCCATGCTGAACGAGGCCGCGGCCGGCATCGGCACCAAACTGGACGTCGTCCACACCGCCCGCGAACTGGCCGAACTGGTCGTGCCCCGGCTCGCGGACTTCGCCAGCGTCGACCTGCTGGACTCGGTGATCCAGGGCGAGGAACCCGCCGTGGGCGCGGTGGACTCCGCGGTGGAGTTGCGCCGGGTCGCACACCACTCCCTCACCACCGGGGTGCCGGAGGCGGTGATCCACCTCGGCGCGGTGGACGTCTATCCACCGCAGTCACCTCCGGCTCGTGCGCTCGCCACGGGCGACCCCGTCGTCAGCCGGACCGGAGAGGGCGATCTCGACGCATGGCTCGCGCGGCACGACGCACGCCACGCCGCCCTGCAGGACGCGGGGACCGCCGAGTTCTCGCTGATGGCGGTACCGCTGGTCGCCCGCGGTACGACGCTGGGGGTGGCCGTCCTCGTCCGCACGCTGACCCCGGAGGCTCCCGACGCCTTCGACCGCGACGACGTGTCGCTCGCGCAGGAGCTGGCCAGCCGCGCGGCCGTGTGCGTGGACAACGCCCGTCGCTACACCCGGGAGCGGACCACCGCGCTCGCGCTGCAACGCAGTCTGCTGCCGCAGGTAGTGACGGGACAGGCCGCGGTCGAGGCCGCCTCCCGCTATCTGCCCGCGCTGTCCCAGGCGGGCGTCGGCGGGGACTGGTTCGACGTGATCCCGCTGTCCGGGACCCGGGTCGCGCTGGTCGTCGGGGACGTCGTCGGCCACGGCATCCACGCCTCCGTGACCATGGGACGACTCCGTACGGCGGTGTGGACGCTGGCCGACGTCGATCTGCCGCCGGACGAACTCCTCACCCACCTGGACGACCTGGTCGGCCATCTCGCGGGCGACGAGCACCAGGCCGCCGGAGAGATCGCGGCGACCTGCCTGTACGCGGTGTACGACCCGGTGTCCCGGCGCTGCACCGTCGCCGCCGCCGGGCATCCGCCGCCCGTCCTGCGGTGCCCGGACGGGACCGTCGAGGTGATCGAGATGTCGGCCGGGCCGATGCTCGGCGTGGGCGGACTGCCGTTCGAGGCCACCGAACTGGAACTGCCGGAAGGCGCCATCCTGGCCTTGTACACGGACGGGCTCGTCGAGGCCCGTGATTTCGACGTGGACGCGGGCACGGCCGAACTGTGCGCCGCGCTGGCGGCACCGGCCGACAGTCTGGAGGACGTCTGCGACACCGTGCTGCGCTCGCTCCTCCCCGACACCCCCGTCGACGACGTGGCCCTGCTGGTCGCCCGCACCCGTGCCCTGGACGCCGACCAGGTGGCCGTCTGGGACCTGCCGGCCGACCCGGCTCAGGTCGGCACCGCGCGGCAGCGAGCCACCGAACAGCTGACGCGCTGGGGGCTTGACGAGACCGCGTTCGTCACGGAGCTGGTGGTCAGCGAACTGGTCACCAACGCCATCCGCTACGGCGGCGCCCCCATCCAGCTGCGCCTCATCCGCGACCGCACGCTCATCTGCGAGGTCTCCGACGCGAGCAGCACCTCACCGCATCTGCGCAGGGCCCGCATCTACGACGAGGGCGGCCGAGGACTGCTGCTGGTCGCGCAGCTCACCGAACGCTGGGGCACCCGCCCGAGCGGCACGGGCAAGACCATCTGGGCGGAACAGGCACTGCCGACGGGGTGAGCCGGGACCTTCCCGGGCCGTCAGTCTGCGGAAGCGGCCCAGCCCGTCGCCGTGATGCGGGCCGCGTCGGCAGGGCGCGCCTCGTCGAAGAGGACGGTGCGGCCGGCCTCGACCCGCAGGGCGTCGACGTAGGCGCCACGGCCGACGTACAGCCGGTCGGTGGTGTACCGCCAGCGCAGCGCGAGCCGTGGGGCCGGCGGGAGGTCCGCCGTGAGCCGGTGCCAGACGCGTCCCGACCATCCGGTGGCCAGCCCGGCCGGGTGGGCCTCGGGTTCCTCGCCGTGGCGTGCCGTCGTGAACGGGACCGGCTGCCAGGTGTCGCCGTCGTCCGCGGAGGACTCGAGGACGAGCGCGTCGGCCCGAGGTTCCGTGTCCCACCACAGGGCGCAGCGCAGCCGTGCCCCGCCCAAGGACGTGTCGAGTGCGGGCAGCGTGAGGGTTGCGGTGGTCGCGCTCGCCATCCCGGAGTACCAGGCGGTACGTCCCCGCGCCGGGCGGACCGGTACGGCGCGCGCCAGGTTGTTCGCGGCGGCGACCCGGGGCGCGGAACCGGAGCGCCAACTGCGCACGGGGTGCACGGAGTTGCCGAGGACGACGAGGAACGAGTCGGTCGTCGGGTCGAGGACGAGTGAGGTGCCGGTGAAGCCGGTGTGTCCCGCCGTGCGCGGGGTGGCCATCGCGCCCATGTACCAGTGCTGGTAGAGCTCGAAGCCGAGGCCGTGCTCGTCCCCGGGGAAGGCGGTGTTGAAGTCGGTGAACATCAGCTCCACGGACTCCGGCTGCAGGATGCGCTCCCGGCCGTAGCGGCCGCCGTTGAGCAGCGTGCGGCCCAGCACGGCCAGGTCCCACGCGTTGGAGAACACCCCCGCGTGGCCCGCGACACCGCCGAGGCTGAAGGCGTTCTCGTCGTGCACCTCGCCCCACACCAGGCCACGGTCCAGCCCCGACCAGGGCTTTCGGGCGTCCTCCGTGGCGGCGATCTTCGGCTTCCAGGAGGCGGGCGGGTTGAAACGAGTGCGGTGCATCCCGAGTGGAGCGGTGATCTCGTCGTGGAGCAGGGCATCCAGAGTGCGAGCGGTGATCTTCTCCAGGACGAGCTGGAGGGAGATCAGGTTGAGGTCCGAGTAGAGGTAGGTGGTCCCCGGTGCGCTGAGCGGCGCCTCGTTCCAGATGAGCCGGAGCTTCTCCTCGTAGCTCGGCGCGTTGTACAGCGGTATCCACGCACGGAATCCCGAGGTGTGCGTGAGCAGTTGACGGACCGTGATGTCCTGCTTGCCCCCGCCCGCGAAGTCCGGCAGGTACGAGGCGACCGCCGCCTCCAGTTCCAGCGTCCCCCGCTCGATCTGCTGCACGGCGAGGATGGAGGTGAACAGCTTGGACACGGACGCGAGGTCGAAGACGGTGTCCTCGGCCATCGGGATCTGCTCCCCGGCCGGGAACTCGACGCCGGTGTCGGTCTTCTCGTCGTACGCGGCATAGCGCACCGCCATCCCGATCGGCTCGTGCAGCGCCACGACCCCGCCGCGCCCGGCGAGCAGCACGGCACCGGCGTACCAGGGGTACTTGGGCGAGGGGCCGAGGGACTTCTCGGCGTCGGCGACGAGTTGGCGCAGGTGGGCGGGCAGCAGCCCCGCGCGTTCGGGCGAGCCGTGGCGCAGGGTCGGGTGGCTCGAGCCCGCCAGGGCGGCCGCGGCCGGTCCCGCCGGGAAGGGTGCCAGGGCGAGGGCGCCGCCCAAGGCGAGGGCCTGCGTTCCCAGTTGACGGCGCGTGAGCCCGGTCGTCATCTCTTCGCCCATCGAGGACCCTCCCGTACGCAGGCTGAAAGTATCTTTCCGGGATCGCCTTGCGGAGTGAAACTTTCCTGTCAGGCGCGGGATGTGTCAATGGGGCGTGCGGTCCCTGTGGGGTGACCAGAAATCTGACGCCACGTCAGAAAACCTCTTCCGTCGTCCGCCGGGCTGCGGCATCCTGCGCCCATGCAGACGGAGCTGAGCAAGAAACTGGGAGTCGAGTACGCCGTCTTCGGCTTCACGCCGTTCCCCGCCGTCGCCGCTGCCATCAGCCGGGCCGGCGGCTTCGGAGTGCTCGGCGCGGTCCGCTACACGGCCCCCGACGACCTCAAGCGCGACCTCGACTGGATCGAGGCCCACGCCGAGGGCAGGCCCTACGGCCTGGACGTGGTCATGCCCGCGAAGAAGGTGGAGGGCGTCTCCGAGGCCGACGTCGAGGCGATGATCCCGCAGGGGCACCGGCAGTTCGTGGCGGACACCCTCGCCAAGTACGGAGTGCCGGAACTCCCGGACGGCGAGGCATCGGGATGGCGCATCACCGGCTGGATGGAGCAGGTCGCCCGCACCCAGCTCGACGTCGCCTTCGACTACCCGATCAGGCTGCTCGCCAACGCCCTCGGCTCACCGCCCGCCGACGTCATCGCCCGCGCCCACGACCGGGGCGTGCTGGTCGCCGCGCTCGCGGGCAGCGCCCGGCACGCACGCAAGCACAAGGACGCCGGCATCGACATCGTCGTGGCCCAGGGGTACGAGGCGGGCGGCCACACCGGCGAGATCGCCTCCATGGTGCTCACCCCCGAGGTCGTCGACGCCGTCGGCCCGCTGCCCGTGCTGGCCGCCGGCGGCATCGGCAGCGGACAGCAGGCGGCCGCAGCGCTCGCCCTCGGCGCCCAGGGAGTGTGGACGGGTTCCATCTGGCTGACCACCACCGAGGCCGACCTCCACTCGCCCGCCCTGACCCGCAAACTGCTCGCCGCAGAGTCCGGCGACACCGTCCGCTCCCGCGCCCTGACCGGAAAGCCCGCCCGCCAGCTGCGCACCGAGTGGACCGACGCCTGGGACGACCCCGCCGGACCGGGCACCTTGCCCATGCCGCTGCAGGGCCTGCTGGTCGCCGACGCGGTGTCGCGCATCCAGAGGTACGAGGTGGAACCGCTGCTCGGCACGCCGGTCGGTCAGATCGTCGGCCGGATGACCAGCGAGCGCAGCGTCCAGGCCGTCTTCGACGACCTCACCCGCGGCTTCGAGCAGGCCGTGGACCGCATCAACCGCATCGCCGGAAGGAGCGGCCAGTGACGAGCACACCCCCTGCCGGTTTCTGGGCCCAGGCCACCCAGGACCCCGGCCGCACGGTCCTGATCGCGCCGGACGGCGAGCAGTGGACCGCCGGACGTCTGCACGCCGCCGCCAACCGCCTCGTCCACGGCCTGCGCGCGGCCGGGATGGAACGCGGCGACGCCTTCGCCGTCGTCCTCCCCAACTCGGCCGAGTTCTTCACCGCGTACCTGGCCGCCACCCAGGCCGGCTTCTACCTCGTCCCAGTCAACCACCACCTCGTCGGCCCCGAGATCGCCTGGATCGTCTCCGACTCCGGCGCCAAGGTCCTCCTCGCCCACGAGCGTTTCGCCGGACAGGCCCGCCGCGCCGCCGACGAGGCCGGCCTCCCGCCCACCCACCGGTACGCCGTCGGCGAGGTCGAGGGCTTCCTCCCGTATGACCGACTCCTCGAGGGGCAACCGGAGTCGGCACCCGCCGACCGCACCCTCGGCTGGGTCATGAACTACACCTCCGGTACGACGGGCCGCCCGCGCGGCATCCGGCGCCCGCTGCCCGGCAAGCTCCCCGAAGAGGCCTACCTCGGCGGCTTCCTCGGCATCTTCGGCATCAGGCCCTTCGACGACAACGTGCACCTGGTCTGCTCGCCGCTCTACCACACGGCCGTCCTCCAGTTCGCGGGCGCGTCCCTGCATATCGGGCACCAGCTGGTCCTCATGGACAAGTGGACCCCGCAGGAGATGCTCCGCCTCATCGACGCCCACCGGTGCACGCACACCCACATGGTCCCGACCCAGTTCCACCGGCTGCTGGCCCTCCCCGAGGACGTGAAGGCGCGCTACGACGTCTCCGCCATGCGGCACGCCATCCACGGCGCCGCGCCCTGCCCCGACCATGTGAAACGGGCCATGATCGACTGGTGGGGCGACTGCGTGGAGGAGTACTACGCGGCCAGCGAGGGCGGCGGCGCCTTCGCCACGACCGAGGACTGGCTGAAGAAACCCGGCACCGTCGGCAAGGCCTGGCCCATCAGCGAACTCGCGATCTTCGACGACGACGGCAACCGGCTCCCGCCCGGTGAACTCGGCACCGTCTACATGAAGATGACCACGGGCGGCTTCAGCTACCACAAGGACGAGGCGAAGACGCGGAAGAACCGCATCGGCGACTTCTTCACCGTCGGCGACCTCGGCGTGCTCGACGAGGACGGCTACCTCTTCCTCCGCGACCGCAAGATCGACCTCATCATCTCCGGCGGCGTCAACATCTACCCCGCCGAGATCGAGTCCGCCCTGCTCGCCCACCCCGCCGTCGCCGACGCCGCCGCCTTCGGCATCCCGCACGACGACTGGGGCGAGGAGGTGAAGGCCGTCGTCGAACCGGCCCCGGGCCACGAGCCGGGCCCCGCCCTGGCCGCCGCCCTGCTCGACCACTGCGCCGCACACCTCGCCGGCTACAAACGGCCCAAGAGCGTCGACTTCATCGCCGAGATGCCCCGCGACCCCAACGGCAAGCTGTACAAACGGCGGCTGCGGGAGCCGTACTGGGAGGGGCGTACGCGTCCCGTGTGAACGGCGACGGCCCGTGCAGGCGCCAGGGTCATCGTCGATGACATTTTTCTCGGCGGAGCGGCATCCCAGTAGCGGTGGCAGAAGGCTCCGGGCGGACTCACTGATCCGGCGGAGGATACAGCCAATGCCGCAGCAGGCGGCTCAGCCGTGGCATCACCAGGTACGTCAGCGTCGGCAGCAGCACCAGCGGGAAGACGGCGGCCCGCAGTGGCAGGGGCCAGGCGTCCGTGTGGGGCGTCACCAGCCACTGGATCAGCACTGTGAACGGATAGGCACCCAGGAACGTGGTGAGCACCATCTTCCAGCGGGGCGGGGCCTGCACGGTGGTACCGGGCAGACTGAACCAGGTCTCCATCCCGGACGTCGACTGCCGTTCGCTGCTGATCTCCGTGGCGACGTCCGCGATCCGTGCGTGCCATTCCGCCCGTTCGTCCGACCCCAGCCACGCGGCCAGCCGATGCGGATCGGACCAGCGCAGCACCGCGTGGAAGCGGTGCCCCTTCTCGGGACGCAGCCACGAGACGCCCTCGTTGCCCGGGAACCGTCTGGCGCAGCGGGTGATTCCGTGCGCCCACTCCTCGAACTCCTGCTCCCGACCGGGGCGCACCTCCCAGGTGAGGACCGTGGTGACCGGCTCGCCCCGCCGTACTTCGGTGGTGCTCATGCTCACCACGTGTCCCACGTACGGCGCGGGTCATGCCTCGTGGCCGTGAGCGATCAAGGTGCCGGCAGTCATCGTGAGGGCAGAATCGACGGGCGGGCGGCTTGACCTCCCTCGGCGGTCGCCCGAGGATCGGGTGCCATGACGCCCGGACACGGCAGCACGGTCGACGGGGTGCTGCGGCGCAGCGCCCACCGCACCCCGGCACGCGTCGCGGTCGACTTCCGCGACCGCCGCTGGACGTACGAGGAGCTCGACGGCGCCGTCTCCCGGGCGGCGAGCGTCCTCCTCGACCGGGGACTCACCCCCGGCGACCGGGTCGGCGCCTACGGCCACAACTCCGACGCCTACCTCATCGCCTTCCTTGCCTGCGCCCGCGCGGGCCTGGTGCACGTGCCGGTGAACCAGAACCTGACCGGCGACGACCTGGCGTACATCGTCGGCCAGTCGGAGAGCTCCCTGGTCCTCGCCGACCCCGACCTGGCAGGCCGCCTGCCGGACACCGTGGACGTGCTGCCGCTGCGGGACGCGGACGACTCGCTGCTGAGCCTGCTGCCCGCGGCGGCGCCGTACGACGGGCCGGAACCGCGCAGCGAGGACCTGACGCAGCTGCTGTACACCTCCGGTACGACGGCCCTGCCTAAGGGCGCGATGATGACGCACCGTGCCCTGGTGCACGAGTACCTCAGCGCGATCACCGCCCTCGACCTCAGCGCCGGCGACCGGCCCGTGCATGCGCTGCCGCTGTACCACTCGGCGCAGATGCATGTCTTCCTGCTGCCCTACCTGGCGGTCGGTGCGACGAACATCATCCTCGACGCGCCGGACGGCGACCGGCTCTTCGACCTGATCGAGGCCGGGCGCGTGGACAGTGTGTTCGCCCCGCCCACCGTGTGGATCGGCCTGACCAACCGTGCCGACTTCGCCACCCGCGACCTGAGCGGGCTGCGCAAGGCGTACTACGGCGCCTCGATCATGCCGGTCCCCGTCCTGGAACGCCTGCGCGAACGCCTCCCGAAGCTCGCCTTCTACAACTGCTTCGGCCAGAGCGAGATCGGCCCCCTCGCCACCGTCCTCGGCCCCGACGAGCACAAGGGCCGCATGGACTCCTGCGGTCGGCCGGTGCTCTTCGTGGACGCCCGGGTGGTCGACGAGAACGGCAAGGACGTGCCCGACGGCACGCCGGGCGAAATCGTCTACCGCTCCCCGCAGTTGTGCGAGGGCTACTGGAACAAGCCGGACGAGACCGCCGAGGCCTTCCGCGACGGCTGGTTCCACTCCGGCGACCTCGCGGTACGCGACCAGGACGGCTACTTCACGATCGTCGACCGGGTGAAGGACGTCATCAACTCCGGTGGTGTCCTGGTTGCCTCACGCCAGGTCGAGGACGCCCTCTACACCCACGAGTCCGTCGCCGAGGTCGCCGTCGTCGGCCTGCCCGACGAGAAGTGGGTCGAGGCCGTCACCGCGGTCGTCGTACCCCGCAGTGAGGTCACGGAGGCCGAACTCATCGCCCACGCCCGCGAGCGGCTCACCTCCTTCAAGGCGCCGAAGCGCGTGGTGTTCGTGGACGCCCTGCCACGCAACGCCAGCGGGAAGATCCTCAAGCGGGACCTGCGGGACCGTCTCGCCGACGACTGAGGCTCAGCGCGGGGCCACGCTCGGTGGCGCGTCGCGGCGGAAGCGGAAGTGTGTTGCGGAGATCGGTCCCAGGCCCGGATGATCGGCACCATGCCCACCTTCACCGCACCCGACGGCACCCGGCTCGTCTACCACTCGCGCGGTGACGGCGAGCCGCTCGTCGTCCTGCCCGGCGGGCCCATGCGGGCCTCCACCTACCTCGGCGACCTGGGCGGGCTCACCGCGCACCGTCGGCTGGTCCTGCTCGACCTGCGCGGCACCGGGGACTCCGCGGTGCCGGCGGATCCGGCGACGTACCGCTGCGACCGGCTGGTGGGCGACGTGGAGGCGCTGCGGATCCACCTGGGGCTGGAGCGGATGGACCTGCTCGGCCACTCGGCCGGCGGCAGCCTGGCGATGCTGTACGCGGCCCGTCATCCCGAACGGGTGGCACGGCTGGCGCTGATCACCGCGACGCCGTGGGCACTGGGCCTGCCCGCGACGGACGAGGACCGGCTGACCGCGGCGCGGCTGCGGAAGGGCGAGCCGTGGTTCGCGGAGGCCTTCCCGGTGTTCGAGCGCTGGCTGGCGGGCGACGGCGACTTCGACCCGGTGTTCCTGCCCTTCTTCTACGGCCGTTGGGACGACACGGCCGCCGCGCACGCCGCGCTCGAGGAGGAGCAGACCAACGACGAGGCAGGGGAGACGTACGGCTCCGACGGTGCCTACGACCCGCCCGCCACCCGCGCCGCCCTCGCCGCAGTGACCGCCCCCGTTCTCGTGTACGCCGGTGAACTCGACGGCGGCCCCCGCCCCGAGCTGGCGCGCTGCGCCGCCGACGTCTTCCCGAACGCCGAGTTCACCGTCCAGCCGGGAGCGGGGCACTTCCCGTGGCTCGACGACCCGCAACGGTTCGTCCGACGCACGGCCGCCTTCTTCGACGGCGCCTGACGCCCTAACAGTCCGCCGCCACCGCCACCTCGCGCGCCCACCGGTAGTCCGCCTTGCCGCTCGGTGAGCGGCGGATGGACTCCGTGATCACCAGCTGACGCGGGATCTTGTACCCGGCCAGATGGTCCCGGCAGTGGGTCTGGATGTCCTCCAGGGACGGGGTCGGCGCGCCCTCGCGCAGCTGGACGACCGCCGCGACATGGCTGCCCCACCGGGCGTCCGGAACGCCGGCCACCAGCGCGTCGTACACGTCCGGATGGGACTTCAGGGCCTGCTCGACCTCCTCCGGGTACACCTTCTCGCCCCCGGTGTTGATGCACTGCGAGCCACGGCCCAGCACGGTCACCACGCCGTCCTCGTCGACGGTGGCCATGTCGCCGAGGAGCACCCATCGCTCGCCGTCCTTCTCGAAGAAGGTCTCGGCGGTTTTCGCCGGGTCGTTGTAGTAGCCGAGCGGCACATGGCCGCACTGGGCGATCCGGCCCACCTCGCCGACGGCCACCGGCTCGTGCGTGGCCGGATCGACCACCTGCGTACGGGAGTTGACGCGGATGCGGAAGCCGCGCTCGGGGCCGGAGTCGTCGGTGGCCGTGCCGTTGAAGCCGGATTCCGAGGAGCCGAAGTTGTTCAGCAGCATCACCTGCGGGACGAGGGTGAGGAACTGCTGCCGGACCGTCTCCGACATGACCGCGCCGGACGACGACACGCTGAACATCGAGGAACAGTCCGTCCCCTTCATGGGTCCGGCGAGCGCGTCGATGAGCGGGCGCAGCATCGCGTCGCCGACCAGCGACATGCTGGTGACCTTCTCCCGCTCGATGGTCCGCAGCACCTCCTCGGGCACGAACTTGCGGTGCAGCACGACCCGTTGTCCGAAGTTGAAGCCGATGAACGCGGTCAGGGTGGACGTGCCGTGCATCAGCGGAGGAGCGGGGAAGAAGGTGATGCCTGAACCGCCCGCCGCGACGCGCTCGGCCAACTCCTCCGGCTTCTTCACCGGCTCACCGGTCGGCGCTCCGCCGCCCAGCCCGGAGAAGAACAGGTCCTCCTGCCGCCACATCACACCCTTGGGCATCCCGGTCGTGCCGCCGGTGTAGATGATGAACTGGTCGTCGCCCGAGCGCGCCGGGAACCCGCGCTCCGGTGAGCCGGCGGCCTCGGCCTCGGTGAACGGCACCCCCAGCGAGCCCCCGGTTCCCACCCGCACCAGATGCCGCACCTTCTCCGCCCGTGGCAACGCCGCCGCCACCCGGTCCGTGAACTCCGCGTCGAAGACCAGGGCCACCAGATCGGCGTCCCGGTAGAGGTAGACCAACTCCTCTTCCACGTAGCGGTAGTTGACGTTGACCGGCACGATCCGAGCCTTGAGGCAGCCGAGCACCGTCTGGAGGTACTCGACACCGTTGTACAGGTGGAGTCCGAGGTGCTCGCCGGGGCGGATCCCGCTGTCGAGCAGGTGGTGGCCGATGCGGTTGGCGGCGGCGTCCAGTGCGGCGTACGTCAGACGGCGCTCCGCACCCGTGCCGGGATGGTCGAGGTACACGAGCGCCTCGCGGTCCGGCACCACGTCCACGACCGACTCGAACAGGTCGGCAAGGTTGTACTCCACCGCTCCTCCTGACCTCGCTGCCCCGCGGTTGCCGGTCATCAGAGCAAAGGGCGGCACAACTGTGAAGGGTCCGCGCACAGAAATCTGACTGACTGTCAGAAAACCCTTGAAGTGCTTCCCCGCCTCCTGCAACCTGTTCTCGTTCCTGCGGACGGAGGACACCCATGGGTGGCACCGAACACCTCACCGTGCAGCGCGAAGGCGCCACGCTGGTGCTCACGCTCAACCGGCCCGACGCCAAGAACGCGCTCTCGCTTCCGATGCTCGTCGGCCTGTACGACGGCTGGGTCGAGGCCGACGAGGACGAGACGGTCCGCTCGATCGTGCTGACCGGAGCGGGCGGCGCGTTCTGCGCGGGCATGGACCTCAAGGCCCTGGCCGGGAAGGGCATGGCCGGGCAGCAGTACCGGGACCGGCTCGAGGCCGACCCCGACCTGCACTGGAAGGCGATGCTGCGGCACCACCGCCCCCGCAAACCCGTGATCGCCGCCGTCGAGGGCCACTGCGTCGCGGGCGGCACCGAGATCCTCCAGGGCACCGACATCCGGGTCGCGGGCGAGTCGGCGACCTTCGGCCTGTTCGAGGTCCGGCGCGGGCTGTTCCCGATCGGCGGCTCCACGGTCCGGCTGCAACGCCAGATCCCGCGCACCCACGCCCTGGAGATGCTGCTCACCGGACGCCCGTACAGTGCCCGGGAGGCCGCGGACATCGGCCTGATCGGGCAGGTCGTCCCCGACGGCACGGCGCTCGGCAGAGCCCTGGAGATCGCCGCACAGATCAACGCCTGCGGTCCGCTCGCCGTCGAGGCCGTCAAGGCCTCGGTCTACGAGACGGCCGAGATGACCGAGGCCGACGGGCTTGCCGCGGAACTCGCCCGCGGCTGGCCGATCTTCGACACGGCGGACGCCAAGGAGGGCGCCCGTGCCTTCGCGGAGAAGCGGCCGCCCGTCTACAAACGAGCCTGAGGAGCCCCGGTGCCTGAAGTCCTCAAAGCCCCCCTCGTCGTCGAGTTCCCCTTCACCCGCTCCCTCGGCCCCGTCCAGAGCGCCTTTCTGACCGGTCTGCGCCAACGTGTCGTCCTCGGCGTCCGCACGTCCGACGGACGCACCCTCGTCCCGCCCGTCGAGTACGACCCCGTCACCGCCGAGGAACTCCGCGACCTCGTCGAGGTCGCCCCCACGGGCACGGTCACCACCTGGGCCTGGAACCACGCCCCGCGCCGCGGCCAGCCCCTCGACACCCCCTTCGCCTGGGCCCTGGTCCGCCTCGACGGCGCCGACACCGCCCTCCTGCACGCCCTCGACGCCCCCGGCCCCGACACCGTCCGCACCGGCATGCGCGTCCGCATCCGCTGGGCCGGGGAACGCACCGGCGCCATCACCGACATCACCTGCTTCGAGCCGTACGACGGCGCAGCACCCCGACTCACCGGTCACGACGGCCACTTCGACAACGCCGTCACCGGCATCGTCGCCCCCGCCCGCCTCGACTACACCTACAGCCCCGGCCGCGCCCAGTCCGCGTACATCGACGCGCTGTCCGGGCACCGCACCGTCGGCGAACGCTGCCCGGCCTGCCGCAAAGTGTACGTGCCGCCCCGCGGCGCCTGCCCCACCTGCGGCGTCGCCACCAGCGAACAGGTCGAGGTCGGCCCGCGCGGCACCGTCACCACTTTCTGCATCGTCAACATCAAGGCGAAGAACCTCGACATCGAAGTGCCGTACGTCTACGCCCACATCGCCCTCGACGGCGCCGATCTCGCCCTGCACGGCCGTATCGGCGGCATCCCCTACGACCAGGTGCGTATGGGGCTGCGCGTCGAACCCGTGTGGACGCAAGGGTCCCGCTACCCCGATCACTACCGGCCCACCGGCGAACCCGACGCGGACTACGACACGTACAAGGAGTTGCTGTGACCCGGGACATCGCCGTCGTCGCCTTCGCGCAGACCGACCACCGGCGCACCAGCGACGAGCTCTCCGAGGTGGAGATGCTCATGCCGGTCCTGCACGAGGTGCTCGACCACACCGGCCTGCAGACCGCCGACATCGGCTTCACCTGCTCCGGCTCCAGCGACTACCTGGCCGGCCGTGCCTTCTCCTTCACACTCGCCCTGGACGGGGTGGGCGCCTGGCCGCCGATCTCCGAGTCGCACGTCGAGACGGACGGGGCCTGGGCGCTGTACGAGGCGTGGACCAAGCTGCTCACCGGCGAGGCGGACACCGCCCTCGTGTACGCGTACGGCAAGTCCTCACCGGGCTCGGTGCGCGACGTGCTCACCCGCCAGCTGGACCCGTACTACGTCGCGCCCCTGTGGCCCGACTCCGTGGCCCTCGCCGCCCTCCAGGCGCAGGCCCTCATCGACGCCGGCGAGACCGACGAACCCGCGCTCGCGGCCGTCGCCGCCCGCAGCCGCGAGGCCGGTCGGGACAACCCCCATGCCCAGCTGAAGGGTTCGGTGCCGCACGGGGACTACCTCGTACGGCCCCTGCGCACCGGCGACTGCCCGCCCGTCGGCGACGGCGCCGCCGCCGTGATCCTCGCCGCCGGGGAGCGGGCCCGCGCCCTGTGCGCACGGCCCGCCTGGATCCGCGGCATCGACCACCGCATCGAGGCACACGGCCTCGGTGTGCGCGACCTGACCGACTCGCCCTCCACCCGCCTGGCCGCCGAGCGGGCCGGCGCCTTCGACCGGGCGGTCGACACGGCCGAGCTGCACGCGCCGTTCACCGCGCAGGAGATCGTCCTGCGCAAGGCGCTGCGGCTCGACGACACGGTGCGCGTCAACCCGTCCGGCGGACCGCTCGCCGCCAATCCGATCATGGCCGCCGGGCTCATCCGCATCGGCGAGGCGGCCGCCCGTATCCACCGCGGTGCGTCCGACCGGGCCCTCGCCCACGCCACGTCCGGTCCCTGTCTGCAACAGAACCTGGTCGCCGTACTCGAAGGGGATCCACGATGAGCAAGGAGCCCGTGGCCGTCGTCGGGATCGGCCAGACCAAGCACGTCGCCGCCCGCCGGGACGTGTCGATCGCGGGCCTCGTCCGCGAGGCCGCCCGACGTGCCCTGACCGATGCCGAGCTGACCTGGGCCGACATCGACGCCGTCGTCATCGGCAAGGCGCCCGACTTCTTCGAGGGCGTCATGATGCCGGAGCTGTACCTCGCTGACGCGCTCGGCGCGGTCGGGAAGCCGATGCTGCGCGTCCACACGGCCGGATCGGTCGGCGGGTCCACCGCACTCGTCGCGGCGAACCTGGTCGCGGCCCGTGTGCACGGCACCGTCCTCACACTCGCCTTCGAGAAGCAGTCCGAGTCCAACGCCATGTGGGGCCTGTCCCTGCCGATCCCCTTCCAGCAGCCGCTGCTCGCCGGCGCGGGCGGCTTCTTCGCCCCCCATGTGCGTGCGTACATGCGGCGCAGCGGCGCGCCCGACACCATCGGCTCACTGGTCGCCTACAAGGACCGGCGCAACGCCCTGAAGAACCCCTACGCCCACCTTCACGAGCACGACATCACCCTGGAGAAGGTCCAGGCCTCGCCCATGCTCTGGGACCCGATCCGCTACTCCGAGACCTGCCCCTCTTCGGACGGCGCCTGCGCCATGGTCCTGACCGACCGTGCCGGCGCGGCCCGCGCGCCCCGGCCGCCCGCCTGGATGCTGGGCGGGGCGATGCGCAGCGAACCGACCCTGTTCGCCGGCAAGGACTTCGTGTCGCCGCGGGCCGGCCAGGACTGCGCCGCCGACGTGTACCGGCAGGCCGGGATCGCCGACCCGCGCCGGGACATCGACGCCGTCGAGATGTACGTGCCGTTCTCCTGGTACGAGCCGATGTGGCTGGAGAACCTCGGCTTCGCCGCGGAGGGCGAGGGCTGGAAGCTCACCGAGTCCGGGGTGACCGAACTGGACGGGGACCTGCCCGTCAACATGTCGGGCGGCGTGCTGTCCACCAACCCGATCGGCGCCTCCGGCATGATCCGCTTCGCCGAGGCCGCGCTCCAGGTGCGCGGACAGGCGGGCGAGCACCAGGTGGAGGGCGCCCGCAGGGTGCTCGGGCACGCCTACGGCGGCGGCTCCCAGTTCTTCTCCATGTGGCTCGTGGGATCCGCGCCCCCGCACTCCTGAAAGGTCCCCCTCACGTGGCCTGTTGGCCATGGGAACCGATCGCTAGGCTGGCCGCGGACGACGAGTCGGGAGGAGCACGGACGTGGCCGAGACCACCACCCAGCAGAAGCCGCTCATGGGCTGGGACAAGCCGGAACTGGACCTGAGCAAGGCCGAATGGCAGTCCAGCAGCCGCGGCCTGGGGGATGTCCAGATCGCTTTCGTCGAGGGTTTCATCGCCATGCGCAACAGCGACCGCCCGGAGAGCCCCTCCCTCATCTTCACCCCCGCCGAGTGGGGTGCGTTCGTGTCGGGGGCACGGGAAGGCGAGTTCGACCTGACCTGAACCCCGGGAGCCACGTCGACGGGCCGAACCGGGGGTGCTCCGCCCGTGTTTCCGGACACGCGGCCCGGTGAACCCGGACAGGGCCCACGCCTGAGCCAGGCTGGCCCCGGGAAGATGCGGGTCGCCGTCCGGAGGTGAGGACCCCATGAGCACCCTGCCGGTCATCGCGGCGTTCGACGGTTCGGACGACAGTCTGCGGGCCCTGGACTGGGCCCTCGACGCCGCCCGCAGACGCGCGGTACCCCTGCGGGTGGTCCATGTCCGGCAGTACGCCGTACGGGTACCCGCCGGTGTCGAGGTCGCCCGGCTGCCGGAGCCGGAGGACGACCCGGTGCTCGCCCGGGCCCGTGCGCACCTGGCCGGGCGCACCGACGGGCCGGTCGTGGAGTACCGCGGTCCGGAGGGCACCCCCAGTGCCGTACTGCCCGGCCTGGGCGCCGAAGCCCAGCTGATGGTGCTCGGTTCCCGGGGCCGCGGCGGCTTCGCCCGGCTGCTGCTCGGCTCCAACGGCCTGGCCGCCGCCCGCGACGCCGAGTGCCCGGTCGTCGTGGTGCCCCGGCCCGGCCGCGAGGTCGACGACGCACCGCCGCAGGAGCCGGGACCCCGGGTGGTCGTCGGCCTCAACGTGGACGGACCCGACGACGCCGCTCTCGCCTTCGCCTTCACCGAGGCCGCCTTGCGCGACGCCCGCCTCCAGGTGATCGCCGCGTACCCGTGGCCGGTGCAGCTGTGGGCGGGAGCCGTCGGTGAGCTGGTCCCGACCGGGATCGACCAGGACGCCGTCGAGAACGAGACGCGGGCCCTCGCGGAGGGCTTCCTCGCCCCGCACCGCGGGCGCCACCCCGAGGTCCGGGCCGAACCGTACGTGGTCCCGGGCGACGCGGCCGGCCACCTCGTCGCCAACTCGAAGGACGCCGAGCTGGTCGTCGTGGGCCGGCACCGCCGCCGGCTGCTCGCGCCCGCCCGCATGATGGGCTCGGTCGCGCACGCCGTACTCCTGCACGCGGCGAGCCCCGTGGCCGTGGTGCCCCCCGCGCCGCCGGAGGAATGACCAGGCCCCCGCGCGTCCCTGAACCCTCACCACTCCCGTTCGTTAATGGATGCCCGCGAACGTATCATTAGCGCCATGCAGGACTCGCTCAGCAGGGACGCCCGGATCACCCTGGATCTCGCCCTGACCGTCCGGCACGACGGACACGGCGGGGTCGCCGACGACCTCACCGACCCGGCGGGCCTCACCACGTGGGTGCGTGCCCACCCCGACACCGTCCCCGATGCCGCCGCCTACACCGCCGACGCCGAGGCCCTGACCGCCGTCCGCGAGCTGCGCGCCGCCGTCCGCGCCCTCTTCGCCCGCGCCGTACGCCCCGCCGCGCCGAGCCCGGCCGACGCGGCCCGCCTGCTGCCCGTGCCCGAAGCCCTCGCCCGCCTCAACGCCGCGGCCGCCCGCACGCCCGCCGTCCCCGTCCTGCACTGGCCGGACGACGCCGACCCCGCCCTGCACCGGCAGGCCGTGCACGGCGACCCGGAGCTCACCGCGGTGCTCGCGCAGGCCGCCGTCGCTTTCCTCGCGAGCCCCGACCGGCAGCGGCTGCGCGCCTGCCACGCCCCGCGCTGTGTGCGCTACTTCCTCAAGGAGCACCCGCGCCAGGAATGGTGCACACCGTCCTGCGGCAACCGCGCCCGCGTCGCCCGACACCACGAACGGCACCGGAAGCCCGCGTAGGCCGGCCCGAACGCCGCACGTGCGGCCGCCCGGCCGACGCCGACGACCTGCGGGCACGTACCATGGCGGCATGTCGTTCCTCCGCCGCCGCAGCGCCACCCCCGCAGGGCCCGACTTCGACGTGCTGGCCATGGACCCGGGCGACTGGCCCGGCAATCTGGGCGCGGGCCTGCTGCCCGCCCCCGACGGCACCTGCCAGGGCGTGTTCCTGCGCTACGACCTGTTCGGCGGCCGCGGCCCCGCAATGATCATCGGCAATCTGCCGGAGGGCTCCCCGGCCCGCGAGATCGCCGAGGGGCAGATCCCCTTCGAGGTGGCCCAGCTGCTGCTGGCCCTGGAGAACGACGAGGAGGTGACCGTCGTCGGGACCGAGGACGTGCCGGTGATGCAGGGCGACAACCTCCTCATCGTGCGCCGTGTGAAGCTCTCCGAGAGCCGGATCTCCTGCGTGCAGTTCGACCGCAGCGACAACGTCCTGGTCACCATCGCCGCCTGGGACCGCCCCATCACCGACGACCTGTACGCCCTGCTGAAGCCGCTGCCCGCGGAACTGTTCCAGCAGGGCTGAGGCCTTACGACGTCGCCGACGACACCGTCACGTCAGCGGCCCGCACGAACGCCACCCGGTGGCCGAACTGGATCTCGTAGTACAGGTCCTCGCCCACCACGACCTGGTGCGCGTCGGTCGTGAAGGTGACCGCGTAGTAGTACTCGCCGGGCACCTTGTCACCGGCGACGTACTTCTGGCCCTTGAGCAGCCGGTACGACAGCGGGGACACCGCCTGGGCGGGCACTCCCGCCGGGTAGGCGGCCGCCTCCGGGTAGGCGCGGCCGTACACCGGAATGCTCTCCAGGCCGTCCCTGGGCGTGACGAGGAGACCCTTCGCGGGCACTGCCGTCGGGGCCTTCTCCGGGTTCTTGAACCAGGCCTTCTGGCCCAGGTACCAGATCGCCGTCCAGTCGCCCTCGCGGCCCGCCACCGCGTACTGCTGGCCGGTGGAGACCCGTGATCCGATGTCGTTGACGCCGATCGTCGAGTCCCCGCCGCCCGGGCGCAGGCCGATGTCCTTGATCAGCGGATAGTCCTCGCCGGGCCCCGAGTACAGCCGTACCGCGCTCGAACCGTGCACCGCGCACGGTGTGCCCGCGGACGCACAGCCCGTGAACGCCGGCCGGTTCGAGGCGTAGTCCGGAAGGATCGTCACCATGCCGCTGCCCGGCCCGGCGGTGGGGCCGAAGGGCCGGCCGAGCAGCGTGAAGTAGTGCTGCCAGTCCCAGTACGGGCCCGGGTCCGTGTGCATGCCCGGGACCGTCGACGTGGTCGGGCCGGGCACGTTGTCATGGCCGAGGATGTGCTGCCGGTCCAGCGGAATGCCGTACTTCCTGGCGAGGTACCTCACCAGGCGGGCCGACGAGCGGTACATCGCCTCCGTGTACCAGGCGTCCGGCGAGGCGAGGAAGCCCTCGTGCTCCAGGCCGATCGACTTGGCGTTGACGTACCAGTTGCCCGCGTGCCACGCCACGTCCTTCGCCTTGACGTGCTGGGCGATGTGGCCGTCCGTGGAGCGCAGGGAGTACTGCCAGGAGACGTAGGTGGGATCCTGCACCAGGTCGAGGACGCCCTCCCAGGCACCCTCCGTGTCGTGCACGACGATGTACTCGATGCTCTGCGACGCCGGTCGCTCACCCAGGTCGTGGTTGCCGTAGTCGCCCTCCCCGAACTCCTCGTACGGCGCCGGGATCCACTCACAGGACACGGTCGCCGGGCACTCGGTGCCCTCGGCGGCGGCCCGGCGCAGGCCCGTCCGGCTCAACTGCCCGGTGTCCGGGACGAGGTCCGGCTGCGCCGCCAGGGAGATGCGCTGTCCGGAGTCGGTGAGGCGTTCCCCGCCGGTGCGGATGACGTCGTACACGTCGCCCGCGTACGCCGCCGCCGTCGCGGTGTCGTCCGCGCCCGAGAAACGGGCCACCGCCCCGTACCACTGAGCCGGATCCTCGCTCAGCGGCTCGCCCAGGTCCTGCTGCGCGGCGGCGAGCAGCGCGGCCCCGCCCGCCACATTCGCCGCGGGGTCGGTGCGCAACTCCTCGGCACTCATACCGGTCAGCTCCGCCGCCCTGGTCAACGTCCGCAGGCGGGCCGGGAGTTCGGCGTCCTGAGGCAGCTCCACGTCGGGGAGCAGCGGCGGGCGGGCGCTGTCGCCGCGCGGGTCCTCGGTGCCCTCGCTGTGATGCGGTGGCGCCGTGGCGAGGGCCGTGCGGGCGTCGGTGAGATGCATCGGGCCGTAGCCGCCGGTCACGCTCGCCGCACCGCCGTGCCCGTCCCAACGGGACTGGAGATAGGAGACGCCGAGCAGCACGCTCTGCGGCACGTCGTACTCGGCGGCCGCCGCGGCGAACGCCTGCTGCAGCCGGCCGGCCGACCCGGCTTCGGACGGGGCTGCGCCGAGCAGCGGCAGCAGCAGCGCCGCCGAGGCCACGGCGCCGACGACCCGGCGTACGCGTTTCGGCCCGGCGGCTCGGGTGGGGGCGGTGGCGGATCCTCGCAAAGCAGCCTCCTGTGACGGTCGGGCGCGATGAGCCGTGCGGGGCCGGGCGTGTCAGTGGTACCGGCTCTCCGACGATCCGTCAATCATGCTGCCTACGAGGAGATTTCCCATGTCAGGGCGGGGCGCGAGGAGTTTCGCGGCGGGGGGCGTGCGGGCCTGCAGGGCGTCAGTGGCGTACACCAATGGTCCTGATCCCGGCACGACGACGACCGCGGTGCGCCGCTGTCTGCGGCGCGCCGCGGTCCGTCATCCCCGTCAGCGAGTGCCGACGGCCGCGCGCACGGCCCGCCGGGCCAGCTGGCAGTCGTCGTGCAGCCGCCGCAGCAGCAGCCGCTGCTCCTCGCCGGACGGCGCAGCACCCGGTTGGGCCACTCCCGGTGCCGCCGGGGTCGCGTCGTGCATCGAACGCTGCACGGCCGTCTCGTACGTACGGATCTCACGGGTCAGCACGAGCATCAGGTTCACCAGGAACGCGTCCCGTGAGGCGGGGCCCGCGGACTGGGCGATCTGGCTGATGTGCCGCCGCGCCACCGGAGCGTCGCCGAGCACCGACCACAGGACGGCCAGGTCGTAGCCCGGCAGATACCAGCCCGCGTGCTCCCAGTCCACCAGCACCGGACCCGCGGGGGAGACCAGGATGTTCGACAGCAGCGCGTCGCCGTGGCAGAACTGCCCCATGCCCTGCCGGCCCGCGGCGAGCGCGATGCCGTGCAGCAGCTTCTGCAGGTCACCCATGTCCCGGTCGGTGAGCAGTCCCAGCTCGTGGTACCGGGAGATGCGGGCTGCGTAGTCCAGCGGAGCGTCGAACGTCCCGGCCGGCGGGCGCCAGGCGTTCAGTCGGCAGATCGCGCCCAGCGCCGCCCGGATGTCGGCGCGCGGTGGCGCCTCCGCCGGGTGCCGCTGGAGTGCCGCCGCCCGTCCCGGCATCCGCTCGATCACCAGCGTGCAGTTGTCCGGGTCCGCCGCGATCAGCCGCGGCACCCGCACCGGTGGGCGGTGCCGGACGAACGAGCGGTAGGCCGCTATCTCGTGCCGGATCCGATCGGCCCAGGCCGGGGAGTGGTCCAGTAAACACTTGGCGACGGCCGTACTGCGTCCTGTGGTGCCGACCACCAGCACCGACCGTCCGCTGCGCCGCAGCACCTGCACCGGCGCGAACTCCGGGCAGATCCGGTGCACCGAGGCGATCGCCGTACGCAGCTGGGCGCCTTGAGGGCCGGACAGGTCGAGCCTCCCGCTGAGCGGTTGGGTGCCGGGCCCCGCCGGGCGCCGCGACCGGCCGGCACCGAGCGCGGGGGCCGACGGGCGCGCCGGGGCGAGGTAGGGGCCGCCGCCGCCCGACAGGGGCGCCTCACCCGGCCTGGGGGAGGCGGGAGCCGGGGGACGCGGGCGCAGCGGCCGGGGCGGGGCGGACACGGAGGACGATGCTGCGTACATGGGCGAGACAGATCCCTTCGTGTGCCTGCGACGTCATTGCGCCACCCGGCCCGGATGCCCGGGTGCACCCTGGGGAATGCACCAGCCGTATCTAGAAGGCGACCGGGTCGGGGTGGCGCGTTCCTACCTGACACCCGATGTGCAGTGGCACACCATCTGGCGTGCCCTGGCGAACCCTGGCGAATAGTCGCCCGGCAACTCTCACCGGGCTACTGTCAACTCAGCCGAGAACCTGGGGGCTTGATGTGAGCGGAGAACCCAACACCCGCCTTGCGGACCTGTTCGGCCTGGCCGGCTGGTCCAAGGGAGAGCTCGCGAGGCTGGTCAACAAGCAGGCGGCGGCCATGGGCCACCCCCAGCTGGCGACCGACACCTCGCGGGTGCGGCGGTGGATCGACATGGGAGAGATCCCGCGCGATCCCGTGCCGCGGGTGCTGGCGGCCCTGTTCACCGAGCGTCTCGGCCGTGTCGTGACCATTGAGGACCTCGGTCTGGTCCGGCACGGGCGTACGGGGAAACGGCAGGACGGCGGGAGTGTGGAACATCCCGACGGTGTGCCGTGGGCGCCCGAGCGGACCGCCGCGGTCCTCACCGAATTCACGGGAATGGACCTCATGCTCAACCGACGCGGCTTGGTGGGCGCGGGTGCCGCGCTCGCCGCGGGATCCGCACTCAGCAGCGCCATGTACGAGTGGCTGCACACCGATCCGGCCCTGACCGCCGACGCTCCCCACCTCGACAACCCCTTGCACGCCGACCCCCTGCACGCCGACCCCGTCGGGTTCGACCGCTATGAGGCCGCCCCCATCGGGTCCCAGGAGATCGAGGAACTGGAGCGCTCGGTCGAGGTGTTCCGTGCCTGGGACGCGGCCCGCGGCGGCGGGCTGCAACGCAAGGCGGTCGTGGGCCAGCTCAACGAGGTGGGCGGCATGCTCGCCTACCGTCACCCACCCCATCTGCAGCGGCGCCTGTGGGGCGTCGCCGCCAACCTCGCCGTCCTCGCGGGCTGGATGTCGCACGACGTCGGTCTGGAGCCCACGGCCCAGAAGTACTTCGTCATCGCCGCCCATGCCGCGCGAGAGGGCGGCGACCGGCCCAGGGCCGGCGAGGCGCTCTCCCGAGCGGCCCGCCAGATGGTGCACCTGGGCCGGCCCGACGACGCGCTCGACCTGATGAAGCTGGCCAAGTCCGGCTCCGGCGACCAGGTGCTGCCCCGCACGCAGGCGATGCTCCACACCATCGAGGCCTGGGCACAGGCGTCGATGGGCAAGGGGCAGGCCATGCGCCGCACCCTGGGGCAGGCGGAGGACCTCTTCGTCTCCGACAAGGGCGATGTGCCACCGCCGAGCTGGATGCAGACGTTCAAGGAGGAGGACCTATACGGCATGCAGGCCCTGGCCTACCGCACGCTGGCCGAGTTCGAGCCGGGCGCGGCCGTGCACGCCCAGCACTTCGCGGAGAAGGCCCTCGCCCTGAGGATCGACGGGCGGCAGCGCTCGAAGATCTTCGACTTCCTGTCCATGGCCTCCGCCTGCTTCATCGCGGACGATCCCGAACAGGCGGACCGGTACGCACGCCTCGCCCTGGTGTCGATGGGGTCGAACTCCTCCCACCGCACCTGGGACCGGTTGCGCCAGATGTACCGGCTCACCGCCGAGTACGCCGGCTACCCGAAGATCCAGGAACTGCGGGAGGAGATCAAACTGGCGCTGCCCAAGACGAAGGGCAAGGGCGGCAACAGCTCACAGGTGTAGTCCGGCGGCCGTTTATGACGTAACCCTGGCGATGAGCACGCAGGCGTCGTCCTCGCGTTCCGACTCGCCGAACTCCTCCACGACCGTCCGTACGCAGTCCTGCGCGGTGTGCGCCTCGGCGAAGCGCGGGGCCAGGTCGAGGAGGCGGTGCACGGCGGCCGTTCCGGGCGACTCCCCTCGCTCGGGCGCCAGCCCGTCGGTGTGCAGCACGATCAGGTCGCCCGCCTCGAGGGTTTCCTCGGCCTCGCCGTAGGTGGCACCCGAGGTCGCGCCGAGCAGGACGCCGTCCGGCGTGTTCAGCCTGCGCCCCGTCCCGTTGCGGAACAGCAGCGGGGCGGGGTGTCCTGCCTGCGCCCAGACCAGGGTGCGGGTCTCGGGGCGGTAGCGGCAGCAGACGGCGCTGCCCAGGGCCGGCTGGACGGTGGTGTCCAGCAGCTGGTTGAGCCAGGCCATCAACTGGCCCGGGCGGGTGCCCGCCATCGCCATGCCGCGCAGCGCGCCGAGCAGCATCGCCATGCCCGATGTCACCGTGACTCCGTGTCCGGTGAGGTCGCCGACGCTCAACAGCGTCTCGCCGCCCGGCAGTTCGAGTGCGTCGTACCAGTCGCCGCCCACCAGTGCGCTGGTCGACGACGGCAGATAGCGGGCGGCCAGATCCAGGCTTCGTGGGCCCTGGTGCGGGAGCCGCAGGGTGCCGCGCCACGGCGGTAGCACGGCCTCCTGCAACTCGACCGCAAGCCGGTGCTCGGTCTGTGCGCGGTGCCGGTGGCGCTGCAGCGAGTCACGGGTCTCGCTGACCGCCTGCTGGCTGCGGCGCAGTTCGCTGACGTCCCGCAGTACGGCCCACATCGAGGCGGTGCTGCCGTCAGTGTCGAGCACGGGCTCGCCCATCATGTGCACGGTCCGGACCTCGCCGTCCGGGCGCACGATCCGGAACTCGCCGTCGATGCGCTTGGCGTCGACCAGACAGTCCGTGACCATCGCCGTCAGCTTGGGCCGGTCCGCGTCGAGCACCAGCGAGGGCAACTCGTCGAGGGTGAGCGGGGGAGCAGCGGGGTCGCGGCCGAGGATCTCGTACAGCTCTGAGGACCAACTGGCTTCGTCGGTCAGTAGATTCCACTCCGCACTGCCGACCCGGCTGAGCAGCGAGCCGCGCCCAGGGGCGGCAGGCGGCTCCGCGGCGGCCGGTTCGGCGGTCGGGGGGCCGTCCCGCAGCTGTGCCAGGTGCTCGTCGAGGTCGTTGAGTTGGTGCAGGGCGAGGTCGTAGAGCGCGCGCTGCCAGCGGTCCTGCGGGTCCGTTCCGTCGCTCTGCGCCTCCCGCCGTACGGCGTCCATGTCGCCCTTGAGCCGCCGCGTCTGCGATATCAGCGCGTCGACCGGGCCGCGTCCTGGCGGCTGGGCGGCGGGGCGGTCCGCAGAGAGATGGGACGGCATGACGCACTCCGATGAGGGGGACGGTACGGCCAAGGCTGACGGAGGGACCGTTATGACTGTTGCACAGCCCGCGACGCCCTGTAAGGGATTTGGCAACACACGATACGGTGGTGCTTCCGGCATATGCCACAGTCTTCACGGAGTGGTTCCGGCGTAGGTGGGGCGTACGTCGCCGCATAGGGCAAGTCGTAGGTCACGTACGCGACTTGACGGACCGTCCGGCGTTTCCTGTCGCGGTCATCCGCGCGTTCGATGCGCATGTGTTCGAGGTGGGTGAGCCTGCCGATCGACGCCCGCGTACAGCTCCGGGCGCGGGGCGAGCTCGACCGTCGTGCGGTGCCCGCTCTCCAGCGCCCGGACGCCGGCCTCAGCGACCGCGGAGGCGACGTAACCGTCCCAGGCGCCGGGGCCGGTGACCCGGCCCTGCCGGGTGGCGTCGACCCAGGCCTGCACCTCACGGTCATAGGCGTCCGCGAACCGCACCAGGTAGTCCTGCGGCACCTCCTCGCGGGCGCCGCCCTCCGCCGTGACGACCATGGTGTGCCCGTCGCCGATCCGGGCGCTGCCCGCCTCGCACACGGCCTCGCAGCGCACCTGGTAGCCGAAGCCGCAGTTGACGAAGACCTCCACGTCGACCAGGGCGCCGGCCGAGGTCTCGAACAGCACGAACTGCGGGTCGAGCAGGCCGGCGGGGGCGTGTGCGGAGGACCTGGGGCGCAGCACGGTCACCGCCGTCACCTCCTGCCCGAGCAGCCAGCGTGCCGCGTCGATCTCGTGCGAGACGGAGCTGCTGACCAGCATCGCGCTGGTGAAGACCGGCGGCGAGGAGACGTTGCGGTGGGTGCAGTGCAGCATCAGTGGACGCCCCAACCGGCCACTGTCCAGCAGGGACTTCAGCTGCCGGTACTCGGCGTCGTAGCGCCGCATGAACCCGGTCTGCGCCAGCCGCCGCCCGAGCCGCGCCTCCGCCTCCAGTACGCGCAGCGCACCCGCGGAGTCGGGGACCAGGGGCTTCTCGCACAGCACCGGAAGCCCGCGCGCGTAGGCCGCGAGCAGGGCCTCCTCGTGCGCCGGGTCGGGGGAGGCGATCAGCACGGCCGCGACGCCAGGGGCGTCCAGGGCGGCCTCCGCCTCCGCGTGCACCGAGACCCCGTCGATTCCGGCCGCCGCCTCCTTGGCCCGGGCGGTGTCGGGATCGGCCACAGCGGCGACCCTGGCGCCGCTCACCACCTGGTCGAGCCGCCGTATGTGGTCGGCTCCCATGCGTCCCGCGCCCAGTACCGCCACGCCCAGCAGGTCACCCACGTGCGCACCCCCTCGTCGCCGGCTGTCCCGGCGTAGCGTAAGGGGCGGCCCGCGGGTGCCGTCAGTAGCGCAGCACGCCGGCGATCCCGTTCGCGTCGCCCAGCGCGCCGTCGGGGACGAAGCGGACCTCGGCGCCGGTCTCCAGACACTGCTCGACGATCTCGTCCACGATGTCCTCGCGGGCATCGAGGTCGTCGCTCGACGCGGGAACCAGGTGGGCGCCGTCGTCGCGCACGGTCACCCGGAAGTTCTCCTCGACGGCCAGCAGCCGCACCCGGGCCTGCCGGGCGTTCTGCCAGACCTCGTCGACACCGGCCGCGAACTCCTTGCGCCCACGGGCCGCTTCGAGTTCCTTGGTCACGGCCTCGACCGTCCGCAGGGCCTCGGCATCGATCACCGGCCGCACGGCCTGCCAGACGGCGTCCGGGGTGGCGTGCGTGAGGCCGCCGTGCGGGACGTGCACTCCGCGCCTGGCGACGTCGCCCACCTCGTCCAGACAGGACAGGGCGGCCTGCTCACCGGTCACGTACAGCGGGCGCGGGCTTTCCCGCAGCACCGCGCCCATCGCGGTGTCGACATCGCGCAGGAAGTGGCGGGTGCCCTCGTCGCGGTACGTGCTCGGCATGTCGCCGATCTGCTCCATCCGCTCGGGATCGAAGTTGTCGGCGCGCCTGGTCAGCGGGAAACCGCCGGTGCGCGCCTCGGTGACGCGGTCCCCGCCGCCGTTCCAGAGCCTGGCGCGGTCGGCCGAGACCGACAGCACCCAGAACGGCCGCTCGGAGGCCTGTGCGGAGACCAGGTTGCGAGTGAGGAAGGTGTCCGAGAGAACCACGCGTTCGGGCACGGTGCGAGTGAGCGACCACACCTGGTGCTCACCCGGCGCGGCGTAGATCACCAGGCCGTCGTCGGCATACGTCAGGTCGACCTCCGTGAGGGCCTGGTCGAGCTGCGCCACGACATCGGCGCGCCGCTCCCGGGTTACCGCGGGATCGGACTCCAGCTGCTTCTTGGCCTCGGCCACCACATTGCGCAGCCGGACCCGGTCCTGCTCGTGGTAGGGCTCGCGCCGGTGCGTCGGCGTCAGCACGGACACCGCCGGGTAGGGGCGCGGGCGGCGCAGCTCGGCGAGGGTCGTGGGACTGAGTGCGTGCTCCATGACAGAACCATAGGACCGATTCACGTATCGGGCATTTGGTGTGAGTACGTCGCGCTGTGCGGCCCTCATTCGCCGTCCTCGGGGGCCTCGGGGCTCTCGGGACCGCAGGAGCTGCCGCTCGCCGGCAGAGAGCCGTACAGCAGGAAGGCATCGACCTTGCGCTGCACGCAGGTGGACGACGCGTACCCGGTGTGGCCCTCGCCCTTGTTGTCGAGCACCACGGCCGACGGGCCCAGCCGTTTCGCCGTCTGCGTGGTCCAGCGGTACGGCGTCGCCGGGTCGCCGCGCGTGCCGACGAGCAGCATCCTGGGCGTGTCGACGTCCTTGACCTCGTCGCGGATGAAGTCGGTGCCCTTGGGACGGCCGTAGCACATGAGCACCTGGGTGAGCCGGTGCCGGCCGAAGACCGGGGATGCCTCCTCGTACGCGGCGCGCAGCCGGCCGAGCTCTCTGGTGATCTGCTGGGCCGTGGGACGATCGGGATCGTCCGCGCAGTTGATCGCCATGAGCGCCGCCGGGAGGTTGTCGAGTGGGACGTCCTCCTCGTCGGCCAGGCCGCTGTCGCCGGCCGGGGTGGTCTCCGGCCGCGGCTCCGGGCTGCCGGGAGGAGCGAAGCCGCCGGTGGCGAAGGCCTCGACACCGTGCGTTTCGCCGTCCTCGACCAGCGAGGCGAGGGCACGCTCCAGCGACGGCCACAGGTTCCTGCTGTAGAGCCCCTGGCTGAGGGCGACCACCAGGTCCTGGCCGGTGAACTCGCCGCCGAACGCGCTCGGTACGGGATCCTTGTCCACGGAGCGGACGAGACGCTCGACGTCCTCCCGTGCACGGCGCGGATCCTGCCCGAACGGGCAGGCGATGTCCTGCACGCACCAGTCGAGGAAGTCCTCCAGTGCGGTCTGCTGACCCTTGGCACCCGCCACACCCTGCTGGGTCAGCGGTTCGGTCAGCGTGTCCACCCCGTCCAGCGCCAGCCGCCCCACCTTGTCGGGGAACTGCGCCGCATACACCGCGCCCAGGCGGGTTCCGTAGGAGAAACCCAGGTAGTTGAGCTTGTTGTCGCCGAGCGCGTCGCGTATGACGTCCAGGTCCCGCGAGGCGTTCACCGTGCCGATGTACGGGAGGACGGGCCCGGAGTGCTTGGCACACTCGTCGGCCGTCTTCTTCAACTGCCGTAGCACGGACTGCGGATCACGCAGCGCCGCGTCGGTCTTCTGCAGGACGGCGGAGTCCTCGTACGAGCCGTCGCCGCAGCTGACCGGGGAGGACCGGCCCACGCCGCGCGGATCGAAGCTCACCACGTCGTAGCCGTCGCTCAGGCCCATGAAGTCGTCGCCGCTGTAGGCGAGTTCGGTGACACCCGCGCCGCCCGGACCGCCGAAGTTCAGCACCACCGAGCCGCGCTTGTCGCCGGTCGCCCGGTAGCGGGCCAGGGCCAGTTCGAGTGTTCCCTTGCCGGGGCGCGCGTAGTCGAGGGGCACGGTGACCTTCCCGCACTGCAGGTCCGTGGGCGTCTCCGCGCCGTCGCACGCCGTCCAGGCGATCTTCTGGCGGTAGAACCGGGTCAGATCGGGCTGGGCGCGGTCCTCGGCAGTCGTCGCCGGCAGCCCGGCGCCCAGCAGTGCCAGGCCGACCGTGCCGGCGAGCGTCCAGCGCCGGGCCGTGTGCCGCGGTGACAGCTTGGCCAGCATCGATGCCTCCAGGAGCGCCCCGTTGCGGACGGGTGAACGGCACCCTCGCTCACGATAGGCGGATGCCGGAGGACACGCCTCCGGACGAGCGGGACCGGCTGGAGTGCCGTACCCTCCGCCGCCTCGGTTCCGGGCCGGAGGCGACGGAGGCTTCGGACGGTTTTACTGCTAGTTCGACAACCCTGCCACTCGATGGGGTGAAAGGCAGATAAGCCATAACTCGGATGGTTCGCCTGCGTTTTATCCGATGCGGGCGAGTGCCCGCGACCAAGTCTGGAAGGCAGGGAACCTATGAGACGGGTTACCCGAAACGGTGTGATCGCCGTCGCTGCCGCCTCGGGCGCGATGGCCGTGACGCTGCCGGCGTACGCCGACTCCGGGGCGCACGGCGCCACGGTCGGCTCGCCCGGCCTGATCGCCGGCAACACCGTTCAGCTCCCGGTGCATGCGCCGGTGAACGTGTGCGGGAACACGGTGAACGTGGTGGGCCTCCTCAACCCCGCCGCGGGCAACCGCTGCGCCAACGAGGGCGGGGCGGACGAGGAGAGCCCGACGCGCGGGGAAACAGAGAGTGGCGGTGCAACCGCAGAGGGCAGCGCAAACGATTCGCCGGGAGTGCTCTCCGGCAACGGCGTGCAGCTGCCGGTCGACCTCCCGGTCAACGTCAGCGGCAACTCCGTGAACGTCGTCGGCGTCGGCAACTCGGCCGTCGGCAACGAGTCCGTGAACACGCCCGACGACCGGCCGGCCCGCCCGGCGCCCGAGCCGAGGCCGTCCACCCCGCCCAAGACGCACCCGGCACCGAAGCCGGCGCCGTACGCCCCGCCGCCCACCACGGCCCTCGCCGAGACGGGAGCGGACGCGACCCTGCCCGCCGCCGTCGGAGCCGCGGCACTGGTCCTGGGCGGGGCGGTGCTGTACCGGCGCTCCCGCGTCCAAGGGGGGCGCTGACCGGGGCGTTCTCGTCCCACGCCCGGTCCGTGAGCCCGCAGACGCAACGCCGGCTCACGGACCGGCGCGATGCTCAGCGCCGATGGAACCGCCGGTGCAGCGCCTGCACCTCGTCGGCCAGTTCCGGTACCGGGCCGTCCACCAGCACACCGGGCGCGACCTCGTTCACCGGCAGTGTCCGTACCGGAGGCGCCGGCACGCCCAACTCGTCCGACCAGGAGGCGAGTTGCTGCGAGGACGCCACGTACACGATGCGGCCGAGGCCCACCCAGGCGTGGGCGGCCGCGCACATCGGGCAGTGCTCGCCGGACGTGTACACGGTCGCGGCCGCCCGCTGCTCCGGCGTCATATGGGCCGCGGCCCAGCGCGCCAGCTCGAACTCCGGGTGGCGGGTGCGGTCACCGGAGGCCACCCGGTTGTGGTCCTCGGCGAGCACGGCGCCGTCCGCGCCGACCAGCACCGACCCGAACGGCTCGTCCCCGGCCTCGAGCGCCTCCGTCGCCAGCTCCACACAGCGACGCAGATACGGCAGCTCGGCGTCCTCCACCATGACGTGCGGCCCTCCTTCCGGCGTACGGCCATCATGCCGACATGATCGCCGGCTCGCAGCCTGCGTTCGCCCGCGGGGCCGACCACCGGCGTCCGCACCCGTGGTCCGGGTCAGCGACGTGCCCGTGCCCGGTCCAGTGCGGCGACGCCCAGTGCGGCGAGGCCGATCTGGATGAGCCACTCGACCCAGTCGACGCCGTCGGTGTCGGCGACATCGAGGGCGCCGGCGATCGCCGTGCCGACGAGTGCGGCCGCGATGCCGACGAGGATCGTCCACAGGATTCCTATGCGCTGGCGGCCTGGTACGACGAGCCGCCCCAGCACACCGATGATGATGCCGATGACGATGGCACTGATGATGCCCGAGATCTCCATCTCCGCCCCTCTTCGTCGCGATCCCCGCTGCTCTCCATGTGCCCGCTGGAGATGAAGCCACTCCGCTCCGTCAGCACCGCGCTGAGGCTCGAGGCCCCATCGCCGGCGACCGCCCGGCGTTGACATGCAGGTAATTGCCTGCATAACGTTGAGTGTGCGATCAGAGGGCGACTCGAGCATGGACAGGGTCTTCAAGGCGTTGGCCGACGACACCCGCAGACGGCTGCTGGACCGGCTGCACGAGCAGAACGGGCAGACGCTGGGAGAGCTCTGCGAGCGCATCGACATGGCACGCCAGTCGGTGACGCAGCATCTGGCCGTCCTGGAGGCCGCCAACCTGGTCAGCACGGTGCGGCGGGGGCGGGAGAAGCTGCACTACCTCAACCCGGTCCCGCTCCACGAGATCCAGGAGCGATGGATCGACAAGTTCGAGCGCCCACGCCTCAGCGCGCTCGGTGCCGTGAAGCGACGAGCCGAGGAAGCCATGACCGACAAGCCCACATTCGTGTACGTCACGTACATCGCGAGCACGCCCGAGAAGGTCTGGGACGCGCTCACCGACGCCGACCTCACCGCCGCCTACTGGGGCCACAGCAACGTCTCCGACTGGCAGCTGGGATCACGCTGGGAGCACGTCCGTACGGACGGCTCCGGCATCGCCGACGTGGTCGGCACCGTCACCGAGAGCGAGCGTCCGACCCGCCTGGTCACCACCTGGGCTGCACCCGAGGACGAATCCGACGCGGACAAACACTCCCGCGTCACCTTCGACATCCAGCCGCACGGCGACATCGTCCGACTCACCGTCACCCACGAGAACCTCGCCGACGAGGCCGAGCGCGCCGACGCGGCGGCCGGCTGGGCGGCCGTGCTGTCCAACCTCAAGTCCCTCCTGGAGACCGGCAGCCCGCTGCCCGAGGAGCCGTGGCTGGTGCCGAACCGCTGAGCGAACGGGGGAACGGCCGGTCCGCCACGCTGCGGACCGGCCGTTCCGTTTCTCCCTTCCCGACGTTGTCTACGGCCTGGGGGCGCTCCTCGCCGCCGTACCGGCGCACACGAGTCCCAGGATCACGGCCAGGGCCCCGATGACGACGTTGCTCGACACGACGCCGGCGTCCGGGCTCTCGCCGACGATCCACGGCGAGATGATCATCCATACGCCCAGCGCGCACATGGCCCAGCTGAGGCCGTACATGCGTTCGGGGGCCCTGGTGAACCCGAGAGCCAGCAGGGCGATCGCGATCCCGACGATCAGATTGTGGGTCACGAGCGCGGGCTGGCTGGTGGTGAAGTGGAGTATCCACGGGGATGCGGCGCAGTACAGACCGAGCAGGAACACCGGTCCGTCCACGAGCGCCACATCACGACCGCCGAGCATACGGGCGTACCGTGCCCGCATTTCGGATGCATCAGGGTGGCCGGTTATGTCACCTCTGGTGGGCGAGACGTTGGCCATGACTCGTCTCCTTTGACTGTGCAGGCCTGACCGCGTCTGGTGCGGTATGCGGTAAGCGCGACGTAAGTTCATTTTGCGCTTATTCAGTCTTTATGTGTAGAGGTCGGAGGGCCGCCACGGCTGCCCCGCTCGGCGGCGGCCCGGATGCCGGATCCGGAGACATCCATACGCTGATCTTGTGACCACAGCACACGACCGGCAGCGGCAGGCGGCGCTGCTACGGAAGCCGTCGGCGGGCCCCGCGAGCATCGACCCACACACCATCGCCGTGCAACTGCGGCGGATGAGCATCGAGATCAACCGTCGACGCCCGCTCGCATGCCCGGTCCTCCCTGCGCCCGCTCGCCGAGGCGACGCCGGCCGCCCGGACCCGTTTCAGCGAGGCCGAACTCGCGGTGGCGCTGCGCTTCCTCGCGGCGATGAACGAGGAGCTGTCCTTGAAGAAATCCTCCGGGAGGTGAGGAAGCGTCCGGCCTCGTCACCCTCGTCGACAGCCGGTGGCGTGGAGTCCGCCCGTCTGCACATGGGCGCGCGGATCCGGGGCAGGCGAACCGTACGGGAGTTGTTCCTTCAAGAACTTCACGTTGAACAACCGGATGAGCCAGCCGGATGAACCAATTGGGAGGTGCCTGCCGCTATGGGCGCGAAGGTGTTGGAGCGGTTTCCGGCGGGGGCTCCGCGCGGATCGTGGCCGGCCGAGGAGTACGCGGCGGCGCTGCGCGCCGAGGGTGAGCCCGCGACGGTCGTGATGGACCTGAAGTCTGACGCGTTCCTCGTAGTGGTGCCGGCGGGCGAGGAGGACTGAACGCTCCCGGTCGCGGTGAGACCGCTCACCCCGGGCTACGGGAAGCGCAGTTCCCCGACCTCACGCCTGCCCGGTGCGCCGATATCTTGCCATGGCCGGCGTTACGGCTCACCGCGACCAGCGGCCACGGGACAGCTCTTGAGCAGGGTCGGGATCGGTGAATGCTTGCCGGCTGTGTACGAGCAACTCGCGCACGGCGGGGCTGTGCGTGCTCTTCCAGATCAGGGCGAGCAACGCTGGTGTGTCGATGTCGTCGATGGTGCGGGCGGTGAGCCGGTCGCGGTAGCTCGCGGCCATCGAGTTGCTGAGGATGGCGACGGCGAGTCCGCGGGCGGCGAGGTCGGCAACAGCGTCCGCGGCGCTGGCTTGCAGCGTGATCGCGGGCTGGAGGCTCTGTGCGGCGCAGGCGTGGTCGAAGACCGTGCGCAGGCCGGTACCGGGTGGCATGCACACGATCGGGTAGGCGACCAGGTCGCGCAGAGTGACCCGACGCTGTCTCGCCAAGGGGTGCCCGGCCGGAACTGCTACGACGAGCCGCTCCCTGATGATCGTCAGTGCGTCCAGCCCGTCAGGGGTGGCGGTGCGCGCCGACCGGTCGAACAACTCGGCACCGAGTTCACGTTCCAACTGCCGGATCTGGGCACTGACGCCGGACTGGCTGATGTGCACCCGCTCGGCTGCCCGGGTGAAGTTCTGCTCTTCGGCGACTGCGACGAAGTATTCCAGCTGCCTCAGTTCCATGACTGGAAATTCTAGTTTCCATCAGATACATCTGTTGGACTTCTGATCAGTGGACGGCCAGGCTGGGAGGCGCTGAAGTCCGACGTCAGGAGGAACCCGTGCCGGAGTACGAGAAGGCAATGCGGCCCGAAGACATCACCCGCTTGTTCGTCGAACGGTCCAACGCCGGTGACGCGGCCGGGGTCGCCGCACTGTACGAGGAGGATGCGGTGATGGCTTACCCACCCGGCGATCAGACGGTGGGCCGGGAGGCAATTCGTGCGCTGTGGGAAAAGGTGCTGGCCAACCGTCCCCACTTCGAGCCGGAACAGCCACTGCCGACGCTGATCAGCGGGGACATCGCCCTCACCTCGACCCCGCCGAAGGACGGTGCCGGCGCCCGGGCACAGGTCGTCCGGCGCCAGCCTGATGGAAGCTGGCTGCGCCTGCTCGACCAGCCCGAGTTCGTCCTGCCCACCGGCGGCTGACCCCCTCGACGACCGCCACACCGAGGCCGTACGAGAACGCGCCTGCCTGGAACGCCGCCACCGGGAACTCACACGCTGAGCGCTTCCCGCACCGCGAGCTCCGACTCCTTGCCGCCCGCGCCGGAGGACGTGACCCGCCCGGCTTCCAGGACGTAGTACCGCTGCGCCGCCCGCATCGCGAAGCCGACGTGCTGTTCGACCAGCAGCACCGAGAGCCCGCCGCGCGCGGCCAGCGCCAGGATCGTCTCCTCGATCTCGGCCACCACCGACGGCTGGATGCCCTCGGTCGGCTCGTCGAGGAGCAGGATCCGAGGCTCCGTCACCAGGGCGCGGGCGATGGCCAGTTGCTGCCGCTGCCCGCCCGAGAGCAGCCCGGCGCGGCGGGTCGACAGGGCCCGCAGCGCCGGGAAGAGGTCCAGCGCCTCGTCGATCGCGGCCTTTCCACGTCGGCGTCCGTCGGCGACGAGCTGGAGGTTCTCGGCGGTCGTGAGGTGGGGGAACGCCTGCTGGCCCTGTGGGACGTACGCCATCCCGCGCGCCACCCGCTCGTGCGGCCTGCGGCGCGTGATGTCCTCGCCGTCGAGGCGGACCGTTCCGCTCAGAGGCGTCAGCAGCCCCACGGCGGCACGCAGCAGCGTGCTCTTGCCCGCGCCGTTGTGCCCGAGCACCGCGGCGACCCCGTCCTTCGGCACGTCGACACTCACCCCGTGCAGGACGGTGCTGCGGTGGTAACCGACGCGGATGTCCTCGATCTCCAGCATCACGCCTCCTGTACCGCCACGTCGGTGACTGTCTCGGCGGCCGCGTGCCCGAGGTATACCTCCTGCACCTTCGGGTCGGCCTGTACTTCGGCCACCGTTCCCTCGCTGAGCAGCCGGCCCGCGTGCAGCACGCTCACGCTGCGCGCGAAGGACCGCATGAAGTCCATGTCGTGCTCGATGACGACGACGGTCCGCTCCGCGCTGATCCGCTCCAGCAGCTCACCGGTCGCCTGCCGTTCGTCGTGGCTCATCCCGGCCACCGGTTCGTCGAGCAGCAGCAGCCGTACGTCCTGCACCAGCAGCATGCCGATCTCCAGCCACTGCTTCTGCCCGTGCGCGAGCGTCCCGGCGGGGGAGCCGGCGAGCTTCGTGAGCCCGATCGTCTCCAGGGCCCGGGCGACCGGCTCGGGAACGTCCTTGCGGCGGCGCAGCATGGTCCACACGCTCCGGCCGGCGCCCGCCGCGATGTCCAGGTTCTGCAGGACCGTCAACTCCTCGAAGACGGTGGCCGTCTGGAACGTCCGTCCGATGCCCGACCGGGCGATCCGGTGCACGCTCCGCCCGAGCAGCTCCGCGCCGCCGAAGCGCACCGAGCCCTCCGCCTTCACCAGACCGGTGACGGCGTCGACGAGGGTCGTCTTGCCGGCGCCGTTCGGCCCGATGAGGAACCGCAGGTCCCCGGGCCGCACATCGAGGTCCACCCCGTCGACGGCGGTGAACCCGTCGAACGACACGCGCAGTTGACGTATCTCGAGCCCTGCCGGTTCACTCATGCCGCTTCTCCCACCGCAACGACGGCTGCTTTCCGCTGTCGGGCCCTGCGCCGCCGTAGGACCCCACCGAGCGAGGCCAGGCCGCCCGGCAGGAACGCCAGTGCCACGATGAACAGCAGCCCTTGGAAGTACGTCCAGGCTGCCGGGAACTCCTCCGACAGCGCCGTCTTCGCCCAGGCGACGCCGATCGCGCCGAGCACCGCGCCCACCAGGCTGGCACGTCCGCCGACCGCGGCGCCGATGACGAACTCGATGGACGGCACGATGCCGATCATCGCCGGGGAGATGATGCCGACGGCCGGTACGAACAGTGCGCCCGCGAGCCCGGCCATGCCCGCGGCGACGACGTACGCGACGAGCTTCACCTTCGCCGGGTCGTAGCCGAGGAAGCGCACCCGTTCCTCCGAGTCCCGTACGGCGACGAGGAGTTCGCCGTAGCGGCTGTGGATCAGCTGGCGGGCAAGGGCGATCAGGAGCAGCAGGGCGGCGGCGATGACGAAGTACACGGTCCGCTGGTTGACCGGGTCGTCGAGGTCGTAGCCGAAGAAGCCCTGGATGTCGGTGAGCCCGTTGGTGCCGCCGGTCGTGGCCTGCTGGCCGATCAGCCAGATGGCGAAGGCGGCAGCGAGGGCCTGGCTGAGGATCGCGAAGTAGGCACCCTTGACCCGGCGACGGAAGATGAACGAGCCGAGCAGCGCCGCGACGGCCATCGGCAGCAGCACGGTGGCGGCAAGCGCGAACACGGGGTCGGCGAACGGCCGCCACCACCAAGGGAGTTCGGTGGCCGTGCCGTACAGCTGCATGAAGTCGGGCAGGTTGCCCGGCCCGGCGTCGGTGATCTTCAGGTGCATCGCCATGGCGTAACCGCCGAGCCCGAAGAACAGGCCCTGGCCCAGGGTCAGCAGGCCACCGCGGCCCCAGGCCAGGCAGATGCCGACCGCGACCATCGCCGTACACAGGTACTTGGCGAGCAGCCCGAGCCGGAAGTCGGTCAGCGCGAGCGGGGCGAGGGCGAAGAGCAGGACGGCGGCGCCCGCGAAGCCGGCCCAAGTCCGGGCGCGCCCGTGGAGAAGGGTCATACGAGACTCCTCGTACGCAGCGTGTACAGCCCCTGGGGCCGCCACTGGAGGAACGCGACGATGGCGACGAGCACCAGCACCTTGGCGACGCTGACGGTGGTGGAGTACTCCAGGACGGACTGCAGCACACCCAGCACGAAGGCGACGATCACCGTGCCCTTGAGCTGCCCGATCCCGCCGACCACGATCACCAGGAAGGCGTCGATGATGACGTTGGTGCCCATCGTCGGCCCGATCGGACCGACCAGGGTCAGCGCCACCCCGGCGATGCCCGCGAGCCCGGAGCCGAGGAAGAAGGCGGTGCGGTCGACGCGGGCCGTCGAGATGCCGGACACCTCGGCGAGGTCCCGGTTCTGCACGACCGCCCGGATCCGGCGGCCGAGCGGTGTCAGCCGCAGCGTCAGCGTCAGCGCGACCACCGCCGCGACGGCGAGGCCCAGGATGAACAGCCGGCTGTTGGCGACGGTGAGCGGGTTCGCGCCGCCGATCAGCGTGACGTTCCCGGTGAGCCAGTCGGGCGCCCGGGTCTGCACGTTCGGCGCACCGAAAATGTCCCGGGCGAGTTGCTGGAGCATCAACGAGACGCCCCAGGTGACGAGGAGCGTGTCAAGTGGCCGCAGATACAGACGTCGTATCAGCAGCCATTCGAGCAGCGCGCCGAGGGCGCCCGAGACGAGAAATGCGACGGGCAGGGAGACCAGCAGCGAAATTCCCGCGCCGGAAATGGACTTCTGCAGGACATATGTGGTGTAGGCGCCCGCCATGATGAACTCGCCGTGGGCCATGTTGATGACGTTCATCTGGCCGAAGGTGAGCGAGAGGCCGAGCGCGATGAGCAGCAGGACGGCACCGATGCTGATGCCGGTGAAGGTCTGACCGAGGATCACGGTCATACGGCGGCTCCGGGGAGAGGGGCCGCCGTGGGCCACGCAGGGCCCACGGGCGGTGACGGTCGGTCAGGACAGGCCGGAGGCCCAGGAGTAGCCCTTGAGGTAAGGATCGGGCTCGACGGGCTTGCCCGAGTCCCACACCTCCTTGATCAGACCGTCGGTGCCGATCTCACCGATGCGGGCGGTCTTGTGGATGTGCTGGGTGGTGCCGTCGACGGTGACCTTGCCCTCGGGCGCCTCGAACGTGATGCCGTCGGAGGCGGCCTTCACCTTCTCCGGGTCGAAGGAGCCGGCCTTCTCGACCATCGCCTTCCACAGGTGGACCGAGGTGTACGCGGCCTCCATCGGGTCACTGGTCGGCTTGTCCGCGCCGTACTTCGCCTTGTACGCCTTCACGAACTTCTCGTTCGCGGCGCCCGCGGTGGTCTGGTAGTAGTTCCAGGCCGTCAACTGGCCCGCCAGGTACTGCGAACCGATCGACTTGACCTCCTCCTCGGCGATCGACACCGACACCACCGGCATGGACTTCGCGGTCAGTCCAGCCGACTTGTACTCCTTGAAGAACGCCACGTTCGAGTCGCCGTTGAGGGTGTTGAAGACGGCGTCCGCCTTCGACGCCTTCACCTTGTTGGCGATGGTGCTGAACTCCGTGGAACCGAGCGGCGCGTAGTCCTCGCCGAGGATCGTCATGCCGTTGGCCTTCGCATACGCCTGGATGATCTTGTTGGCGGTGCGCGGGAAGACATAGTCGCTGCCGACCAGGTAGAGCTTCTTCAGTCCCTTGCTCTTGAGGTAGTCGAGCGCCGGGACGATCTGCTGGTTGGTGGTCGCGCCCGTGTAGAAGATGTACGGCGACTGCTCCAGGCCCTCGTACTGCACCGGGTAGAACAGCAGCGACTTGTTCTTCTCGAACACCGGCTTGACGGCCTTGCGGCTGGCGGAGGTCCAGCAGCCGAACGTGGCGGCGACCCGGTCCTCCTGGATCAGCTTCTGCGCCTTCTCGGCGAACGTCGGCCAGTCGGAGGCGCCGTCCTCGCTGACCGGCTGGATCTTCTTGCCGAGCACCCCGCCGGAGGCGTTGATCTCGTCGATCGCCAGCTTCAGCGAGTCGCGTACGGTCACCTCGCTGATGGCCATGGTGCCGGACAGCGAGTTGAGCAGACCGACCTTGACCGTGTCACCGCTGACGTCGGCCTTCGCGGCTTTGTCGGACGAGCCGGCCGCGTCGGTCTTCGCCCCGCACGCGGACAGTGCCACGACCGCCGCGAGCGCGGCGCCGCCGACCAGAAAACGGCGACGGAGAATACTGGAACCGCTGGACAAATGGACCCCCTCGGGTGTGGAGGACGACAACCTCCTGAAGTGCGGTCCACAGCCTCAAGTCGCGCTGTTTCCGGGGTGTTTCGCGCGACTTTCCCCAAGGCAACAAAAAACGCCCCGGGGGCTTGTTCCCTGCATTCGGAAACCGAATTCACAATGCGCCCGAGGCATTCTAGTTACTTTCTGTGGGAAGTATCTTGGGGTCGCCGCAGGCATGTCAAGGGCGGGAACCGTGAAGATCGAGCTCGGTGAGAACGTCGAAGTCGCAACCGTCCGCGCGCGCCAGGTAGATCCGCTGCCGCACATGGCTGCCCCGCAGATGCAGCAGCCCGCGTGGCCCCTCGTACGACACTGTTTCGGCCGCTGCCCCGATCGCCGACACCTCCAGCGTTCCCGCCCGGCCGATGAGCGCGGCCAGCAACAGCACGCCTTCGTAACAGGATTCGCCGAGGCTGCCCAGTGCGGGCGCCTCGATGCCGTAGCGGTCCGCGTACTCGCCGTGGAAGTCGAGCGTGTCCCGGTTGGCGAGCGAGGCGAAGAACCCGGCGGTGCTGTGCAGGTCGGCGGTGGCCGAAGGGCCGCTCGCCATCAGCATGTTCTCGTCCATCAGCGTGCTCAGCCGCAGACAGCGCGCGTCCAGACCGCAGGCCGCGAACGCCCGGTTGAACCGCACCGCGTCGCTGCCGACCAGCAGCATCAGCACCGCGTCGGCGTCCGACCGCTCGATGTGTCGCAGAACGGGATCGAAGTCGTGGGTGCCGAGCGGGAGATACACCTCACCGGCGATGCTTCCGCCCGACTCGCGGGCGAACGAGTGGGCCGCCCGTGCCGTGCGCCGCGGCCAGACGTAGTCGTTGCCGACGACGAACCATCGGCGCACCCGGCGTTCGAGCGCCAACAGGCCCATTGCAGGCCTCAGTTGGTCGCGAGGGGTCTCGCTGGTCAGGAACACGCCCGCGGTGTGCTCGCCGCCCTCGTACAGCGCGGTGTAGACGTACGGCACGCGATGGGCGATTCTCGGCGCCAGCGCCTGTCGCACCGAGGAGATGTGCCAGCCCGTGACACCCTGCACCACGCCCAGGTCCACCAAGGCCTCGACATGGTCGGCGATCTGCCGCGGCGACACGCCGCCGTCGACGGGGACCAGCCGCAGCTCCCGGCCGAGGACCCCGCCCGCGCGGTTCACCCGCTCCGCGGCCAGTTGGGCGCACAGCTCGCAGGCCGGACCGAAGATCCCCGCCGGTCCCTGCATGGGGAACACGAGGGCCACCCCGAGCGCCGAGGCGTCGGCCGTGAACCATTCGGGAGCGGGAGGATCGTGCCGGAACATGGCATCATGATTTCGGGTCCACCAGGTGAACTCCAGCCCGTCTCATACGATGTGCACACCCGGTGAACTAGGAGCAGGATGTCCACCTCTTCGCGTCGGCCCCACGATCTGATGCAGCTCCTGACGCGGGCCGAGCGGCTGGCCGCGCGCCGCCTCCAGGCCGTCCTGGAGGAGGAGGGCTGCTCGGTGGAGGCCTGGCGGGTTCTCGCCCTGCTCTCCGACGGCTCGGGGCACCACATGACGGCCGTAGCCGAGGCGGCCTTCCTGCCGGCGCCGAGCCTGACCAAGCTCGTCGACCACCTCGTCGACCAGAACCTCGTCCACCGTCGGGTCGATCCCCTCGACCGCCGCCGCATCCTCGCCCACCTCACCCCGCGCGGCCGGGAGTACTGGCGGCGCGTCGACCGGGCGGTCCGCGCGGACTGGCCGTCACTCGGGGACGGCGACGAGGAACTGCTGCGCGCTCTGCTGGAGCGCCTCGCCTCCAAGCTGGACCGGAAGGCGTCCCGCGTGTGACGGGTGCGTCACGACACGTAGCCAGGCGGCCTCGGGCAAGCCGCTGAGCCGAGCACACGGACGTCGGACCTTGCCTACCCTGGAGGTGTGGCTCGTGCGAACGACGAGGTCGCCGCGCTGTTGGCCGAGTATGCGGACCTGATCTCGATCACCGGAGGAGACGCGTTCAAGGCGCGCGTCTACGAGAAGGCCGCGCGCTCGATCGGCGGCTACCACGCCGATGTCTCCACGCTCGACGCCAAGGGCCTCAAGGAGATCCCCAACGTCGGCAAGTCGATCGCGGAGAAGGTCGTCGAGTACCTCCGTACCGGCCGTGTCTCCGTGGTCGAGGAACTGCGCGCGAAGATCCCCGCCGGGGTCCGGCGGCTGACGGCCATCCCCACGCTCGGCCCGAAGAAGGCCCTGGCACTCTACGAGGAGCTGGGCATCTCCTCCGTCGAGGAACTGACCGACGCCATCCACGAGGAGCGGCTGCGGGACCTGAAGGGCTTCGGCCCCAGGACGGAGGAGAAGATCCTGCACGGTATCGCGCTCCTGCAGTCCTCCGGGGACCGCGTGCTGATCGACGCCGCCATGGACGTCGCCGAAGGTGTCGTCGCGGAGCTGTCCCGGGTGACCGGCTGCCGGCGGTGCACGTACGCCGGCTCGCTGCGCCGCCTCCGCGAGACCATCGGCGACATCGACATCCTCACCGCGGCCGAGGACTCGGAGCCGCTGATGCGGGCCTTCACCGAGCTGCCGTACGTCATGGAGGTCATCGCGCAGGGCACGACCAAGACGTCGATCCGCACCACCAAGGGCCTCGCCGTCGACCTGCGCGTCGTGCCCCCGGACTCCTGGGGCGCGGCACTCCAGTACTTCACCGGCTCCAAAGCGCACAACATCCGCACCCGGGAACTGGCCGTGCACCAGGGACTCAAGCTCTCCGAGTACGGGCTGTTCGACGTCGAGAGCGGGGAGAAGATCGTCTCCGAGACGGAGGAGGACGTGTACGACCGGCTCGGCCTGCCCTGGATCCCGCCGCCCCTGCGCGAGGACCGAGGCGAGATCGAGGCCGGGCTGAAAGGCGAACTCCCTGACCTGATCGAGGAGTCGGACATCCGGGGCGACCTGCACACCCACACCGACCTCACCGACGGCCTTGCCCCGCTGGAGGAAATGGTCGCCGCGGCCGCCGAACGCGGACACTCCTACTACGCGATCACCGATCACGCGCCGAACCTCTACATGCAGCGGATGACCGACGAGCGGATGCTGGCCCAGCGCGAGCGCGTACGGGAGCTCGACGGCGAGTACGGCCGGCACGGCAAGCGCCGCGGCATGCGGCTGCTGCACGGCGTGGAGCTGAACATCGACCCCGACGGCGGCGTGGACTGGCCCGACGACTTCCTGGCCGGATTCGATCTGTGCGTGGCCTCGGTGCACTCGCACTTCAACCAGGGGCGCGAGGCGCTCACCCGCCGGCTCGTCCGGGCCTGCGAGAACCCGTACGTCAACATCATCGGCCACCCCACCACCCGCATCATCGGCAAGCGGCCCGGCATCGACGCCGACCTCGACGCGGTCTTCGCCGCCTGCGCACGCACCGGCACGGCCCTGGAGATCAACTCCCATCCCGACCGGCTCGACCTGTGCGACGAACACATCCTGTGGGCCAAGCGGCACGGGGTGAAGTTCGCCATCGACAGCGACGCCCACTCCGTCCTCCACCTGGCCCACCTCCGCTACGGCGTGGGCACGGCGCAACGCGGGTGGATCACCAAGGACGACGTGATCAATACCTGGCCCCAGGCGCGACTGCAACGGTTCCTGCGCAAGGGCCGGACGGCGTGACCAACACGTCCCTGATCTGATTGGACGTCAACTCTTCTGATTCTCCAAACTCCTTGACTGGTCTACACCCTTGACTGGTACAGACCAACGCGGTTGAGTGTGCCTCCACACCCCCCACCACGGCCGCCCCCACGCCGTGGCCGGTATCACCGGCATGTGCGCACGAGGACCGGCTCCGCCCTGCCCTCGACCGGGAGCGGCCGTGCACCGCAAAGGAGTTGACCCTGTGTCGAGGCGCCGTATCTCCGCAGTCCTGAGCTCGCTCGCCCTCGCGGGCACCGCCCTCGCCCTCCAGCCGGCACCGACCGCGGCCGCCGCCGGATTCGTCGTCAGCGAGGCGCAGTTCAACCAGATGTTCCCGAACCGGAATTCCTTCTACACCTACAGCGGCCTCACCGCGGCCCTGAGCGCGTATCCCGCCTTCGCGAACTCGGGCAGCGACACGGTGAAGAAGCAGGAGGCCGCCGCCTTCCTCGCCAACGTCAGTCACGAGACCGGCGGTCTGGTGCACATCGTGGAGCAGAACCAGGCCAACTACCCGCACTACTGCGACTGGAGCCAGTCGTACGGCTGCCCCGCCGGCCAGGCCGCCTACTACGGCCGCGGTCCCATCCAGCTCAGCTGGAACTTCAACTACAAGGCCGCGGGTGACGCGCTCGGCCTCAACCTGCTGAACGACCCCTGGATGGTGCAGAACAACGCCTCCGTCGCCTGGAAGACGGGCCTGTGGTACTGGAACACCCAGACCGGCCCCGGCACCATGACCGGCCACCACGCCATGGTCAACCAAGCGGGCTTCGGCCAGACGATCCGCAGCATCAACGGCGCCCTGGAATGCGACGGCAAGAACCCCGCGCAGGTGCAGAGCCGCGTGTCCAACTACCAACGGTTCACGCAGATTCTCGGGGTTTCACCGGGCGGCAATCTCTATTGCTGACGCTGCTGGTGTCATGCCCTGGCCAGCAGCGAGCTCGGCGATCCGGCCTCCGTGGTCAACGCCCTGAACGTACACGCGTATCCGTGACGCGAGAGCGGGTCCCGGCAGGCGGGGCCCGCACCCGCAGGACTCCGGTCCCGGCCACGACTGGCGCGCGTCGCGTTTTACGTATAACCTCTCCGGTCAATCGCACGTCCGGAAAGGCCCCGATGAGACGCATCGCCCTGGTCACCCTCGTCGTCGACGACTACGACGAGGCGATCCGCTTCTACACCGAGGCCCTCGGTTTCCGGCTCGTCGAGGACGCGCCGCGCCCGGACGGCTCCCGCTGGGTCGTCGTCGGACCCGGGGCGGAGGGAACCGGCACCGCCCTGCTGCTGGCCCGCGCCAAGGGCGAGGCGCAGTGCGACCGGGTCGGTGACCAGACCGGCGGGCGCGTCGGCTTCTTCCTGCACACCGACGACTTCGCCCGCGACCATGCCCGCATGCTCGCGGCGGGCGTGACCTTCCTGGAGCAGCCGCGGCACGAGCCGTACGGCACGGTCGCCGTCTTCCAGGACCTGTACGGCAACCGCTGGGACCTGCTCCAGCCCGTCGACTGACCTGCGCCTCCCTCCGGAGCGCCCCTTCGAACCTCCCGCCAAGGAAAGACCCGCCATGACTGCTACGCGCGTAGACGCAGACACCATCCGCCGGCTGCCCAAGGCCGTGCTGCACGACCACCTCGACGGCGGTCTGCGCCCCACCACCGTCGTGGAGCTCGCGGACGCGGTCGGCCACACCCTGCCCGCCACCGACCCCGACGCGCTCGCCGCCTGGTACTACGACGCCGCGAACTCCGGTGACCTGGTCCGCTACATCGCCACCTTCGAGCACACCCTCGCCGTGATGCAGACCCGCGAGGGACTGCTGCGCACCGCCGAGGAGTACGTCCTGGACCTCGCCTCGGACGGTGTCGTCTACGGCGAGGTGCGCTACGCGCCCGAGCTGATGCTCAAGGGCGGGCTGACCCTGCCCGAGGTCGTCGAGACCGTGCAGGAGGGGCTGGCGGCGGGCATGGCCAAGGCGGCCGCCGCCGGGACGCCGGTCCGGGTGGGCACGTTGCTGTGCGGCATGCGGATGTTCGACCGCAGCCGGGAGATCGCCGACCTGGCGGTCGCCTTCCGGGACGCCGGTGTCGTCGGCTTCGACATCGCGGGCGCCGAGGACGGCTTCCCGCCCGCCGACCATCTCGCCGCCTTCGAGCACCTGCGCCGCGAGAACGTGCCGTTCACCATCCACGCCGGTGAGGCGCACGGTCTGCCCAGCATCCACCAGGCCCTCCAGGTGTGCGGCGCCCAGCGCATCGGCCACGGCGTCCGCATCACCGACGACATCGTGGACGGCAAGCTCGGCCGCCTCGCCGGCTGGGTCCGCGACCGCCGGATCGCGCTGGAGATGTGCCCCACCTCCAACCTGCAGACCGGTGCCGCCACCTCCATCGCCGAGCACCCGATCACCGCGCTGAAGGACCTCGGCTTCCGTGTCACCCTCAACACCGACAACCGGCTCGTGTCGGGCACCACGATGACCCGGGAGATGTTCCTGCTGGTCGAGCAGGCGGGCTGGACGGTCGAGGACCTGCGTACGGTCACCGTGAACGCCGTCAAGAGCGCCTTCATCCCGTTCGACGAGCGGGTCGCCCTCATTCGGGACGTCGTCCTGCCGGGCTACCCGGCCTGAAGCAGCCCCCGCACATAGGCGGCCTGTCCGACGTGCTGGAGATCGTCGGACAGGACGCTCACCAGCCGTACGCCGAGGCTGACCGGCGGGTCCCAGCGCTCGTCCACGATGCGTTCGAGGTCCTTTGCGGTCAGCCCGCGCACGAAGTCGAGCGTCTGCTCGTGCACGGCGTCGTAGTACCCGGTCAGCAGGTCACCGGAGTCGACCCGCACCTTGGCGACCTTCGCCGAGCTGTGCCCGTACCCCGTGTCGCCGCGCGGCAGGCCGAGCCCGAAGCGCTTGTCCCAGCCCTGGGCCGGCCAGACCTGGTCGAGCCCCGAGGCGTCGGCGATGTGGTCGTCCTGGACACGGGTGAGGTGCCAGACCAGCCACGCGATCGAGTTGGCGCGGGCGGAGGGGCGGGCGTTGAGGTCGTCGGCGCTCAGACCGTCGACGACGGCGTGGACTTCTTCCTGGATGCGGCTGTATCCGTCGCTGAGGATGTCCTTGGCATGCATACGTCCCACCATCGCCCATCGGTGGCGTTCATGCCTCCAGCAGTGTCATCAGGGCTCGGGCTGCGGGGCTCGTGGCCTGCGGGGGCGGGAGGAGGGCGACCGTCTCGTAGAGCGCCTCGCCGGTGCCCTTGAGGGGGAGGGCGGTGAGCGACTCCCGCTTGTACCGGAAGTGGTGCGGTACGACGGCGACGCCCAGGTTCTCGTCCAGCAGGTCGAGGAGGCTGTGCACCTCGTTGACCTCCAGCGCCACGGTCCGCCGCACGCCCGCCGCGGTGAAGGCGGCGTCGGTGATGCGACGTGGCCCCCAGTCGGGATGGAAGTCGACGAACACCTCGCCCCCCAGCTCCTCCGGAGTGACGGCCGCGCCGGCTGTGGCCAGCCGGTGGGTCGGATGGCACAGGACGGTCATTGGCTCGCTGGTCAGCGGTACGGAGCGCAGCTGGTCGGAGTCCGGCTGCGTACGGACCGCGAACGCCAGGTCCAGCCGCCCCGCGTCGACCTCCTCCGCCAGCGCTCCGGAACCCGCCTGGCGCAACCGGATCTCCACGTCCGGGTGACGGCGCCGGAACGTGGCGAGCAGCCCGGCGACATCCACCCCGGCGATGCACTGCTCGGTGCCCAGCGCGAGCGTGCCGCGCAGCACGCCCTGCACGGCGGCCACGGCCTCGTGTGCCGAGCGCACCTGTGCCAGGATCCGTTCCGCCTCGCCGAGCAGTGCACGGCCCGCCTCCGTGAGCGTCACCCGCCGGGTCGTCCGCACGAACAGCGGGGTCTGCAACTCCCGCTCCAGCGCCCGGATCGAGGCGGACAGGCCCGACTGGGACACCATCAGCCGTTCCGCGGCCCGGGTGAAGTGCTGGTCCTCGGCGACCGCGACGAAGTGCTGGAGGTGGCGCAGTTCCATGATTGAGAAGCGTACTCGCTGAATTCCATCGGACTCTTCTGTTGGACTGCTGCCCCTGGGCCGAGAAGGATGGAGACCGGTTTTTTTCCGGAACCGTTTCCTCGTGGGCCAACCCCTCTGGAGTCGCGTTGTACACCGCACACCCCGACCGCTACGCGGACATGCCCTATCGGCGCACCGGACGCAGCGGCCTGAAACTCCCCGCGCTGTCGCTCGGACTGTGGCACAACTTCGGCCCGGACCGGCCGGTCGAGACCCAGCGGGCCATCCTGCGGCGCGCCTTCGACCTCGGCGTCACCCACTTCGACCTGGCCAACAACTACGGCCCGCCGCCCGGCGCGGCCGAGTCCGCCCTCGGCGAGGCGCTGCGCGCCGACTTCGCGCCGTACCGGGACGAGCTGGTCATCTCCACCAAGGCCGGCTATCTGATGTGGCCCGGCCCGTACGGCGAGTGGGGCTCCCGCAAGTACCTGCTGTCCTCGCTGGACCAGAGCCTGAAGCGGATGGGCCTGGACTACGTCGACATCTTCTACTCGCACCGCCCCGACCCCGCGACTCCGCTGGAGGAGACGATGGGCGCGCTGCACTCGGCCGTCCAGCAGGGCAAGGCGCTCTACGTCGGCGTCTCGAACTACTTCCCGGAGCAGACCCGGGAAGCCGCCCGGATCCTGGGCGAGCTGGGCACCCCCCTGCTGATCCACCAGCCGCGCTACTCGATGCTCGACCGGCGCCCCGAGGAGGGGCTCCTGGACGCGCTGGACGAGCTGCAGGTCGGCTCCATCGCCTACTCGCCGCTGGAGCAGGGTCTGCTGACCGCCCGCTACCTCGACGGCATCCCGGAGGACTCGCGGGCCGCGAGCGACAGCCCGTTCCTGAACTCCGACGCGGTGACCGAGGAGCTCGTGGGCCGGCTGCGCACCCTGGACGACATCGCCAAGTCCCGCGGACAGTCCCTCGCCCAGATGGCACTGGCCTGGGTCCTGCGTGGCGGCCGGGTCACCTCCGCGCTGGTCGGTGCGAGCAGCCCGCGCCAGCTGGAGGACAGCGTCTCGGCGATCCGTAACCTCGACTTCGACGCGGACGAACTGGCCAGGATCGACGCCGCCGTCAAGGCCTGACCCACCGATCCGGCGCCCGGAGGTGACCCATCGCCTCCGGGCACCGGCTTGCCGTAACGGAATTCCGGAAAGAGTGCCCGTCGATGGTCCCGCGGATCTTGACCCGTCCGCGGATGCTGAAATGGGCGACGGATTCGCGCCAGGCGAGATATGTCCAGCCGCCTTCGATCGGCTGCTCACACAGGACTGCGGCGAATTCCGCATCCACGTTTCCGGTGGTGCCCCGCTCGCGGTGATCTCACTGCCTTCCCGCCGGAGACCTCGTCAACGGGAAAACTCGTCGCGGTCACCCGTTCGGCCCCCGCTGCAGCCGAAGATCGGGCCCTGCGGCCTGCCCTCCCTCACCCGTCGCATTCCGGCCAATACGCGCGGTGAATATGCCAAGAGACTGGCCGGAAAGGCATGGTGACAGTGGTTCAAGAGTGAAGATACTCGAACGCCAGGGACAGTTTCCCAGCACAAGAGCCGCACCGAAAGCGAGGCGCCACCGGCAAGCGAGCAATGCAACGGGGGAGGCGGACGTGCACGACGAATTCCTGTGTCATGTCACGGCGTACGGCACCTGCGGCGGCCGGCGCATCGGCGTACCGCTCGGCACCTACCGGGCCCCCACCCTCGCCCTCGCGCTGTGGTGGCTGCGGGACCGCGCCACCTGGATCGCCGAGCGGCTGGACCCGCAGCCCGGCGACGGGCCCTACCCGCCGCACGCGCTCGTCCCGGTCGGCGACGGCGTGGCCGATGTGCCCGCCGTGCTCCGCGCCTGGTGCGCGGACGTGCGCCGGCAGGAGCTGGTCGCCGAGGAGTTGGCGGCCGGGCGGCTGGTCAGGATCGCCACCAGTGACGACACCACGGAGTACGAACTGCTCGCCGAATCCGTCGACGCCCTGCGGATGCAGCGCACGATTCCGGCGCTGGTCGTGCCCGTCGCCTGACCTGTGCCGGTGGCTGCGCGGACGACGCTCTGACAGCGCACATATGGACGAATCGGTAGAATTTCCGCCATGGTGGAGCAGCCGGTCGCGTCGACAGCGCCCGAACTCGTCCTGGAAACCGAGACGGGCTCCACCGTGATGACCCCCGTCCGCGACTACCGCGTCGGACGCGATCCGCTGTGCGACATCGTCCTCGACGACGACCGGGTCTCTTGGCACCACGCGGTGCTGCGGCCCAATGGCGGCCACTGGACCCTGAAGGACGAGCACAGCACCAACGGCACCTACGCCGACGGCCGCCGCATTGACGCATGGGACGTCGGCCCCGGCAGCGTCATCCGCTTCGGCAACCCCACCGACGGCCCGCGCGCCGTCCTCGTCGGCCTCGCCGACCCGGCCCCGGAGCGCCCGTCGGCGGTCTCCCGCCCCGCCCTCACCCACACCTTCCGGGAGCCCGCCAGCGTGCGGCCGCTGCCCCACCGGACCGTCCGCATCGGCCGCGACGAGGACAACGACCTGGTCGTCGACGACCTGCTCGTCTCGCGCCGGCACGCCGAGCTGCGTGCGCACACCGACGGGACGTACGAGATCGTCGACCTCGGCAGCCACAACGGCACGTACCTCAACGGGCTGCAGGTCACCGCCGCCCTCATCAACCCCGGCGACATCGTCGGCATCGGCCACTCGGACTTCTGCCTCGTCGGCGACCAGCTGCAGGAATACGTCGACACCGGCGAGATCTCCCTCGACGTACAGGACCTCACCGTCGCCGTCGACCGGGGCAGCAAGACGCTCCTCGACGACGTGTCGTTCCCGGTGGGGGAGAAGTGCCTGCTCGCGGTCGTCGGCCCGAGCGGCGCGGGAAAGTCCACGCTGCTGAACGCCCTGACCGGACAGCGCCCCGCCGACCACGGCACGGTCCTGTACGACGGACGCGACCTGTACCACGACTACGCAGAGCTGCGGCAGCGCATCGGTCTCGTCCCGCAGGACGACATCCTGCATGCCCAGCTGACCGTCCGCAGCGCCCTGACCTACGCCGCCGAGCTGCGCTTCCCGCAGGACACCGCCAGGGCCGAGCGCCGCGCGCGGGTCGAGGAGGTGATCCGCGAACTGGGTCTGGAACAGCGCGCGAACCAGCCCGTGCACAGCCTCTCCGGCGGCCAGCGCAAACGGGTCAGCGTGGCGCTCGAGCTGCTGACCAAGCCCTCGCTGCTCTTCCTCGACGAGCCGACCTCCGGCCTGGACCCCGGCATGGACCGCTCGGTGATGCACATGCTGCGCGGCCTCGCCGACGACGGCCGGACCGTCATCGTCGTCACGCACAGCGTCCTCAGCCTCGATGTCTGCGACCGGCTGCTCGTTCTCGCGCCGGGCGGCACGGTGGCCTACTTCGGCCCGCCCGGCGACGCCCTCGCCTTCTTCGGCTTCACCCAGTGGCCGGAGGCCTTCGAGGCGTTCGAGCGGGACCGTGACCGGGACTGGGCGGGGGAGTACCGCGCATCGCCCTTCCACCGGCAGTACATCGCCGACGCCACCGCACAGCCCCGGCGGCCCCGCGAGGGCCCGGTCATCGTCGGCCCGCCGCCCAGGCCGCGCCACTGGGGCGCCCAACTCATCACGCTGGTCCGCCGCTACACGGCCGCGCTCAGCGCCGACCGCACCTTCCTCCTCGTCATGATCGCCCTGCCCTTCGTCATGGGCGGCATGGCCCGCGCCCTGGCGGGCAGTGAGCTGACCCGGCGGTCGGCGATGAACGCCCTGCTCATCCTCTGCGTCGGCGGCGTGCTCACCGGCGCGGCCAACGCCGTGCGCGAGATCGTCAAGGAACGTGTGATCTACCAGCGCGAGCGGGCCGTCGGGCTGTCCAGATCGGCGTACCTGATGTCCAAGGTGGTCGTGCTCGGCACGGTCACCGTGCTGCAGGCCGTCGTGCTGACCCTGGTCGGCCTGCTCGGCGTCGATCTCAACGCACCGGGCGGACAGGGCGTGGTGATGCCGCCCCTTGTGGAGATCACCATCGCCGTCGCCCTGCTGGCTTTCACGGCGATGATGCTCGGTCTGGTGGTCTCCGCGCTGGTGCGCAAGGAGGAGGTGACGATGCCGCTGCTCGTGCTGCTCGCCCTCGTCCAGGTCGTCTTCTGCGGTGCCCTGCTGCAGCTGGACGGTGTGCCAGGACTGGAGCAGGTGGCCTGGCTGGTGCCCGCGCGCTGGGCGTTCGGCGCGATGGCCGCCACCATCGACCTGGCCCGCGTCTCGCCCGGCGACCTGACCGGCGATCCCCTGTTCGAGCATGCGGTCGGAGTGTGGCTGCTCGACATCGGCATGCTCGTCGTCCTGTCGGTGGTGTTCGGCTACGTGGTGTCCCGGCTGCTGCGCCGCCGCGAGCCCGTCGTGATGCGGAAGTAGGTTCCGGCCATGGCGAGCCCCGGGTTCCGGCCCACCCACGTCGTCCCCCGGCACGGGATGCCCGCCTGGGAGTCGCCCGAACCCGCCCGGCCCACCGTGCCCCTCGATCCGCTGCTGCCGGTCCAGCTGGTCGAGCGGCGCGGCGACTGGGGGCGGATCCTGTGCGCCAACGGCTGGTCCGCCTGGGTCGACGGCCGTTACCTGGTCGCCGTACCCGAGGACCCGCCCACCGAGCACGAGCCGCTCGCCACCACCGCCGACCCCCGGCCACTGCTCGCCCGCGCGGAGCGGGCACTCGCCCGCTACCGGGCGGCCGTCGAGGACCTGGCGGCCGGCGGGCTCGACGGCGAGTCCTTCCGCGACCGGACACAGGGAGCGCGGATCGGAGTGGTCGTCGACGGGGAGTCCGTGTGGCTGTACGACGCCGAGGGCGGGCAGTGGGCGTACAGCGACGGGGCGCGGCTGAGCACCTACGCGGCGGACGAGGCGCCGCGCGCCACCGAGGATCCCGGCCACGTCCCCACTCGGGTCGTGACACCCGACGGTGAGACCTGATGGTGGGCGACACCGGCCTGTTCTCCGGGCGGCCCTCCGAACTGATCGGACGGCAGGTCGCCGGCTACCGGATCGAGCACGAACTGGGCCGCGGCGGCATGGCCGTCGTCTACCGCGCCCGCGACCTGCGCCTGGACCGCACCGTCGCGCTCAAGCTGCTCGCCCCCGAACTCGCCCGCACCGACACCTTCCGGCGGCGCTTCAGCCATGAGTCCCGGGTGGCCGCCGCGATCGACCATCCGCACATCGTGCCGGTCTTCGAGGCGGGCGAGACGGACGGGATCCTGTACATCGCCATGCGCTATGTCGCCGGCAGCGACCTGCGCCATCTGCTCGACCGGCAGGGCCCGTTGCCGCCCGCGACCGCCGTGCGCATCGCGGCGCAGGTCGCCTCCGCGCTGGACGCCGCCCACGAGCACGGGCTGGTCCACCGGGACGTCAAACCCGGCAACATCCTGGTGGCCCGCGGCACCGACAGCGACCACCCCGAGCACGTCTACCTCACCGACTTCGGTCTGACGAAGAAGTCGCTGTCGCTGACCGGCTTCACCACGGTGGGACAGTTCGTCGGCACCCTCGACTACGTCGCCCCCGAGCAGATCGCGGGCCGCCCCGTCGACGGCCGGTGCGACGTCTACGGCCTCGCCTGCGTGGTCTACGAGTGCCTGGCCGGCCACCCGCCGTTCCGCCGTGACGACGACATGGCGCTGCTGTGGGCCCACCAGTACGACCCGCCGCCGCCCCTGACCGGGGCCCGCCCCGAACTCGCCGGACCTGTCGACCCGGTCTTCGGCCGCGCCCTGGCCAAGATCCCCGACGAACGGTACGACTCCTGCCTCGCCTTCGTCGCGGACCTGCGCACCGCCCTGGCCGGTGTCAGGAACGGCGGCCACCCGCAGACAGAGGTCGACCTGAGGGTCCCCCCGAAGCCGCCACCGCGCTGGGCCGAGCCCGTCGTCGGCCGTGGCCATCTGGCGAGGGAACCCTCATCGCCGGCTGGCTCGTCCTCAGGGCGGACGACGGGAAGGTGACGACGGAGCCTGGGTGGCCGCACCCCGCCGCTGCACCCTTGCGGCCAGAAGCGCGCCCAGGAAGCCGGTCACCAGACCCCACAGCACGGCCAGGCCCAGCGCCGTCCAGATCCGGGGCCGCAGAAACAGTTCTCCCGCGAGAAATCCGCCCAGGTCGCCGATGCCGAGCACGGACAGGCCGTACGACGCGACGATCCGGCCGACCAGGCAGATCATCAGCACCGTGAGGGCCAGCGCGACCGCCATGTGCACGGCGTGCCGCCAGGCCCGCAGCCGGGCCGGAGAACGCGCCGCCATCACGAACGCGGCCGCCGGCACCAGCACCGCGTCGGCCACCACCAGCCACCACACCCGGCCGTCGTGCTCGGCGAGCGTGCCCACATTGAGCACGGCGACGTCCGAGGAGCGCAGCACCTCGTCGAGGACATGCGGCATCGGCAGCTCGAACGGCCCCTCCACGCGGCCGTCCCAGGTGGCGCCCAGGCCGATCGTGAACGCGAGCCACACCAGGTTCGGCAGACCCAGCAGGATCACGGCGAACGTCTCGGCCGGGTGCCTGCGCGTCGCCGCGACGACCAGGCCGATGACGACGCCGAGCATGACGTACGTGAGGAGGAGAGCGACCATGGCGTACGCGGCCGGGCGCACCGACTCCCGGAACCGCAGCAGCCTGCCCGGCAGCGGAGCTCCGGGCGCCACCAGCAGTGCCAGCACCAGCACGCCGGCCAGCCACAGCAGCCCGAAGACCAGCGTCACCGGCACGTCCGTGGTGAAGCCCACCTCGGGCGAGACGCCGAACAGATCGGTGATGTCGCTGATCGCGTCCTCGCCGACGGAGATGGTGAACGTCTGCCGGGCCCCGAGGGCCAGTCCGAGCAGCGCGAGCAGCCACAGGACGGCGATTCTGGCGGCCCACCCGCCCAGCTCCCCGGCACCGGCCACCGCCCGGTGCCGCAGCGGTCGCAGAAATCCCACGGCGACCACCAGGGCCCCGGCGAGCGTCACCGACAGCGGAATCACGGTCAGCCCCGCCTCGGTCTCGGCGAGGCCCCCGACGTCGCCCGACAGCTCGACGGCGCCGCCCACCGCCGTGACGACGGTCGCGGCAGCCACCCGCGGGAACGCGCCGTCCGGGAGGTCGGCGGCCCCCGCCGCCCACAGGCCCAGCGTGGCGGTGATCCCCATGGCGATCATTCCCGCCAGCACGACGGCGACGGCCTGCACCCAGCCGTGGCGGGCGGCGGCCTGCTCGGAGGGGATGCGCGGGCTCACCTTGTCACGCTAAGCAGCACCGGCACCGGGCGCGCGCCGGGAGGTCCGTCCGCGTCGGCTTGCGGGCCGTACCCGACCGAAGCGCACAATGACCGGAACACGGAAGAAAGCTGAGAAAAGCGGCGAAAGTGAGTTTGAGGGCCGCCGGCACTCCACAACGGGAGCAGAGCTCGTGAGCGTCGAACCGCCGTCGTCCGGCCGTCCCGCCGGCCCACCCTCCGGCCCGCTGTCGGGACCGCCCGAGCCGCCCCCGGGACCGCCCTCCCAGCCGCCCAGTGGGGGAGCCGAGCCCCCCGAGCCACGCCCGCCGTGGTGGCGTTCTGCACCCCGGATCGCCGTGCTCGCCGCCGTCGTGGTGGCCGCCGTGGTCGTCGCCGTCGTCCTGACCCGGCCCGACGGCGGGGGCACCGGCTCACAGGGCGAGGTCTTCCTCCAGCCCGCGGGCAGCACGGGCCCCGACCCTTTCACCGAGTCCACCGCGACGGACAGCTCCGCCCCACCGGCCACGCCGAGTCCGGCGACCGGGTCGCCGCCGCCGAACGCCGTACGGGGCGTGGCCGGCGGCGCCCCCGGGCTCTACGGCGGCACCCGCAACGTCGCCACGTGCGACGTGGAGAAACAGATCAGGTTCCTCCAGGCGGACGAGGCCAAGAACAGGGCCTTCGCCTCGGTGGCCGGCGTCGCCCCGTCCCAGGTCCCGGCCCACCTGCGCTCGCTCACTCCTGTACAGCTCCGCATGGACACCCGCGTCACCAACCACGGCTACCGCGCCGGCGCCGCCACCAGCTACCAGGCCGTCCTGCAGGCGGGTACGGCCGTCCTCGTCGACGACCGCGGGGTGCCCCGCGTGCGGTGCGCCTGCGGAAACCCGCTGACCCCGCCGGTCGCCCAGCGGACCACGCCGAAACCGACCGGCGAGGCCTGGCCGTCGTATCGCTCCTCGAACGTCGTTGTGGTCACCCCCGCGCCGAAGGCCGTCGACGTCTTCGTTCTCTACGACCCCGACCGCGGCGAGTGGATCGCCCGCCGGCCCGGCGACACGGGTGGGAAGGACCAGAAGACCGAGCCGCCGGCGACCCGGCCCACACCCTCGCTCACCCCGTCCACACCGCCGTCACCGGCCCCGGACTCTCCGCCCTCGCCGTCCCCGAGGCCCCGGACGTCCGCGCCGGAACCGCCGGCCCCGGAGCCGGAGAGCCCTCAGTCCCCGAGGTCCCCCGAACCGCCGGAATCCCCTGAGCCCCTTGAGCCCCCAGAGTCTCCTGAGGCCCCCGAGTCCCCTGCGCCCTCGCCGCCGCAACCCCCGCTTGCATCCGGGCCGACCGCCCGGTCGTCGTTCACGGACCGTGTTCCCGAGGCGCCCGCTCCCGCTCCGGCAGTGTGACGCGTCCTGCACTATGGACTGCGGCGCCCGGCTCGGGGTACGAGGACTGGTGCAGCAACGTCCGGCACGGCCGGCTTCGGAGAGAGACACGCATGATCGAGTACCGGGACGGGTCCGTCGTACCGACTGGTTTCGACGTGCCCGTGGAACCGCTGCGGCGGGCGGCGCACTACACCGGCGAGCCGGGATGCATCGCCGAGGCACGCTCCCTCGCCGCACTCTTCCTCGAGCAGCTCAGGACCGAGTGGTGCGCCGAGATCGGCTCCCGCGCCGAACAGGCGGTGCTCCTTGTCGTCAGCGAGCTCGTGACGAACGCGGACCGGCACAGCAACGGTCCGTACATCCTGGAGCTGGAGGGCACGGACAGCTCCATGACGGTGTGCGTCTGCGACAGCAGCGCCGCACTGCCCCTGCGGTTTCCCCGCGATCCCGCACGGGTCGGCAGGCACGGTCTGGAGATAGTCCATGCGCTGGCGACGAAGGTGACCGTCGAACGGGTGCCGGTCGGCAAGCGGGTGAGCGCCGTCGTCGAGCTGAGCGGCTGAGCGCGCCCTGGACGCGATGTCGTGACGCCGCGGTCAGGCGCAGTCGAGCTCCCCGAGCATGCCCCGCCGCAGCCGTACGATGATCCGCTTGAGCAGCCGGGAGACATGCATCTGCGAGCAGCCGAGCCGCTCGCCGATCTCGGCCTGAGTGGCCTCCTCCACAAACCTCAGGTGCAGGATCCGACGGTCGCGTTCGTCCAGCTCGGCCATGAGCGGGGCGAGCGACTGGAAGTCCTCGACCAGTCGCAGCCCGTGCTCCTCGACGCCGATGTAGTCGGCGAGCACTGCCTCGCCGTGCTCGGGTCCGTTGCCGGTGAGCGCGGCGTCCAGCGACGCGGAGTTGTAGCCGTTGGCGGCGAACTGACCCTCCACCACCTCGTCCTCGGAGATGTTCATCAGCGTGGCGAGCTCCGCCACCGTCGGTTCGCGGTCCAGACGGCTGGAGAGCTCCTCACGCGCCTTGGCCAGTTCCACACGCAGCTCCTGCAGGCGACGTGGGACGTGCACCGCCCATGTCGTGTCGCGGAAGAACCGCTTGATCTCGCCCATGATGTACGGCAGCGCGAACGACGTGAACTCGACCTCGCGGGCCGGGTCGAACCGGTCGATGGCCTTGATCAGGCCGATCATCCCGGTCTGGACGATGTCCTCCATGTCGTCCCCGCGGTTGCGGAACCGCCCGGCGGCGAACCGCACCAGCGAGATGTTCATCTCGATCAGCGTGTTGCGCGCGTACTGGTATGCGTGCGTGCCCTCCTCGAGAGCCGCCATCCGCTCGAAGAACTGGCGGGACAACTCGCGCGCGTCGCGCGGAGCCACGGTCCTGGGGTCCACGATCACGGCGGTGTCCATTGCCTCTCCCACGAAAGTCCGGTGCGACGTCTGCCTCTTCGGGCGGGTACCCGGGGCGTAGCGGGTCATGCGCCGTCAATTGCCGGTTCGGGTCGCGGAGATGAGCTCGTGGAGGTATCGCTTGGTGACGCTGCCGCCGTGATACGTGTCGATCAACTCCCGGATGCACGCGAGCAGGCCGTGCCGAGCGCGGTCGTCGAGTGCGCGGTGGCCCGAGTAGGTGAGCAGCACATCGATGTACTGGTCGGCGGAGTACGTGATCTCCTGGGCGTGACGTGTCACGGTGACGTGCTCGAAGCGCGCGGACCGGGTCAACTCATCCGTGTCCGAGGCGGTTTCGGTCTCGTCGAGCAGTCGCAGGCCGGGTGGGGTGGCCGGATCCCAGCGCTCGTAGCAGCGCTGGGCTCGGGCGAAGAAGTCCGTGCTGCCGCCGGCCACATGGTGGGTGGTGACGAGGGCGAGACCTCCTCCGGGGCGCAGGACGTCCGCCGCCTTCTGTACGCGGACGGCGGGATCGATCCAGTGGAACGCGGTCGCGCTCACCACCACGTCGTACGGCTCCCGCGGCGGCTCCCATCCTTCGAACTCCGCCACCTCCACGTCCACGAGCGGAAACCCCCGCAGCCGACGCCGGGCCACGGCCGCCAGGGCGGGTCCCAGCTCCACGGCCGTGATCCGGCAGCCGAACGTGGCGAGGGGGACGGTGAGTTGGCCGGTTCCGGGCCCCACTTCCAGGACCCGGTCGGCCGGGCCCAGACCTGTCATTCGGGCCAAGTCCTCGACCAGGGCGCCGGGATACCGCGGCCGTGCCCTGTCGTACAGCTCCGCGGCCTCGTTGAACGTGTCCCGCAGCACGGCACCGCATCCCTTCCCCTCGGATCCCCGACCAGTCTCTCCCGGGCGGGTCACCGGGCCGGGCGTTTCGTCCGATTCCACCGAGGGCGGAACGTCGGGGCCTTCCCGTGGCGGCGGTCGCTCCTAGGCTGGAGCGGTGACCAACCAAGCGCCGAACGAAGCCCGCGTCATCCCGCTGCGCCCGCCCGCCGCGCGCCCCGGGACGGCCCGCCCAGCGTCCGAGCGACCCGCCGGTTCGCCGCCCCGGCCCGGATCGGCTCCGCACGAACCCCTTCGGCCGGCACCCGCTCCGCACGAGCCGCTTCGCTCTGCCCCCGCTCCCAAGGAGCCGCTCTGGCGGGACCTCGTCGGTGACGTCCTGCGCCGTGAGCGTCTCGCGCAGGAACGCACGCTCAAGGACGTCGCCGACGCGGCGCGGATCTCCATGCCGTACCTGTCGGAGGTGGAGCGCGGCCGCAAGGAGGCCTCCTCGGAGGTCCTCGCGGCCGCCGCCCACGCCCTCGGCCTGGGCCTCGGCGACCTGCTGTCGCTGGCGCAGAGCGAGCTCACGCGACACGCCAATCGCAGCCGTGCCACGTCCACTTCGCCGTACAACGGGCTCTGTCTGGTCGCCTGACGACACCCTCGGGCCCGGCGTCTCAGACCGTCACGAGACGCCGGCTCAGCACCTCGTCGGCCAGCCCGTACGCCACCGCCTCCGGTGCCGTGAACACCTTGTCGCGGTCCATGTCCGCGCGCAGAGTCGCGATGTCGTGCTGCGTGTGCTGGGCCAGCACCTCCTCGACCTGCGAGCGGATCCGGACCATCTCCTTGGCCTGGAGGGCGAGGTCGGAGATCATGCCCCGGCTGCCCCCGGTGGCGGGCTGACCGAGCAGCACGCGCGCGTGCTGCAGCACGAACCGCCGACCAGGATCCCCGCCGGCCAGCAGCACGGCTGCCGTGGAGGCCGCCTGGCCGACGCAGAACGTCGAGATCGGCGCCTGCACGAACGTCATCGTGTCGTAGATCGCCATGAGCGAAGTGAACGAGCCACCGGGGGAGTTGATGTAGATCGCGATCTCGTTCTCCGGGGCCGACGACTCCAGATGCAGGAGTTGCGCGATGACGACATTGGCGACGCCGTCGTCGATCTCGGTGCCGAGGAAGATGATCCGCTCCGACAGCAGCCGGCTGAACACGTCGGAGGAGCGCTCGCCGTGCGCGGTCCGCTCGACGACGTACGGAATCGTGTAGTTCCCCATGTCACAGCCCCATCCGTCGCTTCGAGGCGGCCGGGCGGACGTCGGCCAGCGACTCGACGACCCGGTCCACCATGCCGTACTCCCTGGCCTCCTCGGCCGTGAACCAGCGGTCGCGGTCGCCGTCCCGGGCGATGGTCTCCGGGGATTGGCCCGTGTTCTCGGCGATGAGCCGCTCCATCGTCCGCTTGGTGTGCTCCAGGTTCTCCGCCTGAATCTCGATGTCGGCGGTGGTACCGCCGATGCCCGCCGACCCCTGGTGCATCATGATCCGCGCGTTCGGCAGGGCGTACCGCTTGCCGGGCGTGCCGCCGCAGAGCAGGAACTGGCCCATGCTGGCCGCGAAGCCCATGGCGAGCGTCGAGACGTCGTTCGGGATCAGACGCATCGTGTCGTAGATCGCGAGGCCCGCGTGCACCGAACCGCCGGGGCTGTTGATGTACAGGCTGATGTCGGTGCGCGGATCCTCCGCGGACAGGATCAGCAGCTGCGAGCAGACCCGGTTCGCGGAGACCTCGTCGACCTGGGTGCCGAGCAGGACGATCCGCTGCCCGAGCAGCTGGGCGGCCAGATGGTCGTCGAATCGGGTGGGCGGGGTGTCGCCCTCCTCGGCCCGGGGCGGCAGGGCGGTGAGTGGAGACATCGGCGCTCCTTGTCGTCGTTGTCGTGAGTCGTCATGACGCGGCCGGCATCGCCGCGATCTCCACTCTGGGCCGGGAACAGTCGTCGAAGGTGTTTTCTCTGCCCGCGGCAGATTCGCCATGGGCAGAGCGGTCGGCGGTACGGGTCGTTTCGCGGGGCGCCGTCGCGGGCGGAGTTGGAGCGGTTCTTCTTCCTGAACGATGCGGACCGGGATCCCGATCTGCCCGGTGGCCTGCGGCCCCTGAGTGATCCGGCTGCGGTCGATGTGGAGTAAGGCTCAGCCCGCCTGTGATGACTCTTGTTCTCCTCGGCCGGCGACCGAAGTCTCATCCGCGCTCGCGGAGGTACGCCTCCAGCTCTGCGGCCCCGGTCAGCATCGCCCGCCCGCAGGCGGACAGCCGACCGCGCCAGTCACACAGTGCGGCCTCCAGCGGCTCCAGCCCGCCGGCCGCCCGCACCTGGGCGATCAGCGGGGCGATCTGCTCCAGCAGGTAGCCACCCCGCCTGAGCTGGTGGGCCAGCCGGGCGTCCCGTACATCGGCCTCGTCGTAGACGCGGTACCCGGTCCGCGGGTCGCGGCGCGGGCACACCAGCCCGGCGCGCTCCCACTTGCGCAGCGTCGCCGGCCGGATTCCGAGCTTGTCTGCCAGCGGCCCGATGAACGTGCCGCCGGGCCCGGACACCGCGGCCGGCTCCGATCCCACACCGGGCTCGGGCGCCGTGGTGGACTCCAGGTCGCGGAGGGCGCTCTCCACGGCCTGGAGGGTCCGCCGGTCGTCGAGGAGCTGGGCGTGGCTCTCGTCGATGAGGCGGAACGCCTCATCGACCGCGCCCTGATTCACAGCCCGCATGATCGACGTCGCCGTCTGGTGGCCGTGGCCGGGCACCAGGGCAAGAAACGCGCGCAGGGCCCCCGCATGCAGCGAGGTATAGGTGCGGTAGCCATGGGGTGTGCGACCGGCGGCCGGAAGGATGCCGGCCTCCTCGTAGTTCCTGATCGCCTGCGTGGACAGACCGTGCCCGCGCGCCAGATCAACCGGCCTGAGCCGCTCGCCGTTTTGAAGGTTTCGTCCCACGGGGCTGACGATACCGCGGAAAAGTTTCAACCGAAGGTTCAACGATACCGTTGAAGGCATGGCTACTGACATCAAGGACACCGTCCATGCCGTCGAGGCTGCCGCCGTCATGAGGCTGCTCCCGGCCCGGCCTCGGCTGCTCGCCCTGGGCGAGCCCACCCACGGCGAGGACACTCTGCTCGACCTGCGCAACGAGCTGTTCCGGCAGCTCGTCGAGCAGGAGGGCTACCGGACGATCGCGATCGAGAGCGACTGCATGATGGGCCTGGTCGTGGACGACTACGTCACCTCGGGAACGGGCACCCTCGACGAAGTCATGGAGCAGGGAATCAGCCACGGCTGGGGCACCTCCGCGGCCAACCGCGAGCTCGTGCGCTGGATGCGCGCCTACAACGTCCGCGCCGACAACGACGGCCGACCCGCGTCCGAGCGGCTCCGCTTCGCCGGTTTCGACGGCCCGCTGGAGATCACCGGCGCCGCGAGCCCCCGGCAGGCCCTCACCGCACTCCACGGCTACCTCGCGGCCCGGGTGGACGCGGACCTGCTCCCCTGCACCGCGGAAACACTCGACCGCCTGCTCGGCACCGACGACCGATGGACCAATTCCGCCGCGATGACGGACCCGGCCCAGTCCGTGGGGCAGTCGGCCGAGGCCGGGGAGCTGCGGCTGCTCGCCGACGATCTGGTGGCGCTGCTCGACGCGCAGACGCCACACCTGCTCGCGGCGACCTCGCGGGACGACTGGGACCGGGCGCGCCTGTACGGGCGCACCGCCACCGGTCTGCTGCGCTACCACTACTGGATGGCCGACACCTCACCGGCCCGCATGACCCGGCTGTGCGCGCTGCGGGACTTGATGATGGCCCACAACCTCCTCGCCGTTGCCGCTCGGGGCCCGGCACTCATCCACGCCCACAACTCCCATCTCCAGCGGGAGAAGAGCACGATGCAGATGTGGCAGGGGCCGGTGGAGTGGTGGAGCGCCGGCGCGCTCGTGAGCGCCCAGCTCGGCGAGAGGTACGCCTTCCTGGCCACGGCCCTCGGCACGATCCGGCACCAGGGAGTGGACACGCCGCCGCCGGACACCCTCGAAGGACTCCTGTACGCGCTCCCGGAGGACCACTGCGTCATCGACGCCCCGCGGCTGGCCACCGCCCTCGGCGACACGCGGCCCGCGCCCCGCGTATCCCCCTGGTTCGGCTACTCCCCGCTCGACCCGGCCCATCTGGCGGACAGCGACGGCATCGTCTTCGTCAAGGACGTCCCGCAGAGCTAACGCCACCAGCAGCAGTCCGGCGGCCACTTCGCGCAGCGGCCCGCCGACGTCGCCGCAGGGTCATCCGACGCGGATGTTCCTCACCCCCGCGCCTTTCTCGCGCAGCTGCCGGAAGAAGGCCCGTACGTCCTCGACCAGCAGATCCGGCTCCTCCATCGCCGCGAAGTGCCCACCCCGGTCGAACTCCGTCCACCGCACGATGTTCTCCGTGCGGTCCGCCTTGTGCCGCAAGGGGATCTGGGGTTCGGCCGGGAAGAGAGCGAGCGCCGTCGGCGCGGTCGACGGCTGCTTGGGCGCTCCGGCCCGGTCGGCCGGGGCGTGCGCCCGCTCGTAGTAGACGCGGGCGGACGAACCGGCGGTCCCGGTCAGCCAGTACAGCATCACGTTGGTCAGCAGCCGGTTCCGGTCGACGGCCTCCTCGGGCAGCTCCCGCGAGTCCGTCCACTCCTGGAACTTCTCGACGATCCAGGCGAGTTGACCGACGGGCGAGTCGGTGAGTCCGTACGCCAGGGTCTGCGGCCTGGTGGACTGCAGGACGGCGTACCCGATGCCTTCGCTCGACCACGCGCTCCAGCTGCGCCAGGAGGCGAGCGTGCGCTCCCGCTCCTCGGGGCTCAGCTCGGCCAGCTCCTCATCCGTCGGTTCATGGGTCGCCTGCGCGCCCGGCAGCAGGTTGAGGTGCACGCCGATCAACCGGTGCGGACAGGCGCGGCCCAGCTCGCGGGAGACGGCCGCCCCCCAGTCGCCGCCCTGCGCGCCGAACCGCTCGTAGCCGAGCCGCGTCATCAGCTCGGCCCATGCGCCGGCGATGCGCCCCGCCTCCCAGCCGGTGTCGGACGTGGGCCCGGACAGTCCGAAGCCCGGAATGCTCGGTACGACGACATGGAACGCGTCGGCCGGATCGCCGCCGTGGGCGGCCGGGTCGGTCAACGGGCCGACGACGTCCAGGAACTCGACGATCGAGCCCGGCCAGCCATGCGTGATGATCAGCGGCGTGGCGTCCGGTTCCGGGGAGCGGATGTGCGCGAAGTGCACGTTCGCCCCGTCGATCGTGGTCGTGAACTGCGGCCACTCGTTGAGCTGCGCCTCGGCCGCACGCCAGTCGTACTCGTGCCGCCAGTACCGTACGAGCTCCTGGAGATAGTCGCGCGGAACGCCGTACGACCAGCCCACCCCCGGCAGCGCGTCCGGCCACCGGGTGCGGTCGAGCCGGTGGTGGAGATCGTCGAGGTCGCTCTGCGGGATGTCGAGGCGGAAGGGCCGGATGCCATCGGCGGGCGAGGACGTCATGGCCGCGATGCTATGCCGGGGCGGTGCAGGGGCCACCCGGATTAATCAGCGGCCCGGCCGATGAGTTCCAGGGCGAGGATCGGTCGATACAGGTGACCGCGTTCCGCGCCCCCAGGAGGTACTCATGGCCACCGACGGATTCACCACGTGTCTCTGGTTCGACGACCAGGCCGAGGAAGCCGCCCACTACTACGTCTCGATCTTCAAGAACTCCAGCGTCGGCAAGGTCGCCCGCTACCCCGAGGGAGCCCCTCGCCCCGCCGGCACCGTGCTGACCGTGGAATTCACGGCCAACGGCCACAAGTTCCTGGCGCTCAACGGCGGCCCCGAGTTCAAGTTCAACGAGGCGATCTCCTTCATGATCTTCTGCGAGAACCAGGAAGAGATCGACTACTACTGGACCAAGCTCACCGAGAACGGCGGCGAGCCCGGCCCCTGCGGCTGGCTCAAGGACAAGTACGGGGTGTCCTGGCAGGTCATCCCGGACAGCCTCGACGACATGATGAGCGACCCGGACCCGGCGAAGGCGGCACGTGCGACCCAGGCGATGCTGTCGATGCACAAGCTCGACATCGCCGCCCTGGAGAAGGCGTACGCGGGCAAGTAGGGCACACCTCGCGGTGACCGGCCGCCACGGACCCGGCGGCCGGACACGCCCTACCCGGCCTCGGCCAGGATTTCCTTGATCACATGCCGGGAGTTCGCCGCCAGCGGCGGATTGGTCTCCCAGTAGTACGGCAGCTGGATCAGCGAGATCGACAACGCCCAGCCACGCCCGCGCGCCCACTCGGAGTCGTCGACACCCAGAGCGTCACGGAAGACGGGGCGGGCCGAGGCGGGCAGGAGATTCCAGGCCACGATCAGATCGACTGCGGGATCTCCCACGCCCACCGTGCCGAAGTCGATCACGGCGGTCAGCCGTCCCTCGGTGACCAGGACGTTCCCCGGCGACAGGTCGCCGTGCACCCAGACGGGCGGCCCTGACCGCGCCGGGACCCGCAGGGCCTCCTCCCACAGCGCCGTCAGCGCGGCCGTGTCCGTCCTTCCCGCCAGCTGCTCGATGGCCGACCGGGTCGGCGCGTCCCGGGTGGCGAGCGGGACGCCCCGCGAGGCGGGTGGCCCGTCCACGGGGTCGATCCGGCGCAGTGCACCGACGAACTCGGCCAGGTCCTTGGCGAGCAACTCCGGCTCCTGGAGCGCTTCGACGGCCGGATTGCGCCCCTCCAGCCACCGGTACACCGACCAGGGCCACGCAAACCCCGCACCAGCCTCGCCCTGCCCCACCGGCTCGGGCGTGCGGAGGGGCAGCAGCGGCCCCAGCCGGGGCAGCCACCGCATCTCGTGCTCCACTCCCTCGACGGCACGGGGATGCCGCGGCAGCCGCACCACCAGGTCGGCGCCGAGCCGGAACATCGCGTTCTCGGTGCCCGACGACTGCAGCCGGCGCACGGGCAGCCGAGCCCACTGCGGGAACTGTCCGGCGATCAGCCGGCGGACCAGCGAGGCGTCGACGTCGACCTCGTCCGCATGCATCTTGACGGCACACATGAGGGCCATCCCAGCGGCCCGGCCCGGCCTTTGTCGAACGATTTTGACGCCGGGTCAGTGAGAGCGGGTCCCTTCGTCCACCACCCGCGTGATCTCCCGTGCGATGCGCAGGATGCCGGGCGAGCGTACCGGGCACGGTTTCGGGGTGGACGTCGTGGGCGCCAGACAGAAGTGCAGGTAGTCGTCGTCGCGGTGGAGGGCGGTGCGGTCACTGCCCGGCTGGGTGCAGTAGTCGGGGTGGGCGCGCTCGTACGCGGTGCACGGCAGGTACTGGGTCCAGGTGTAGCGGGCCGATGCGGGGCTCACCGCCCGCCCCGCGTCGGCGACCAGGTCGCCGGAGGCCGCGGCCCGTTCCTCGTAGAGGGCGTTCACGCGCCGGACCCGGTCGGGGGTGATCGGGTCCGGGCCCTGCAGCACCCAGACGATCCGCGGGCGCCGGGTACCGCCGGCCGCGGTGATCTGCTCGGCGAGCCGGCGCGCGTCGGCGGCGTACCGCTCGAAGTACCGGGCGCGGGAGGCGTCGTAGGTGATCCCGTCCATGCACGGTGTGTAGCCCCAGGCGTTCCCCCAGAACTGCAGCACCACGAAGTCCGGCCGCACCGAGCGCACCAGGGCGGCGGCCTTGTCGGCGTCCGGCACGAGGGACCGCTCGCCCGTGCCCTCGAGGTAGTCGCACAGGGTGGTGCCCGAGTACGGGGCGCTGGTGTACCGCGCTCCCAGGTCCCGGCGCAGCTCCCGGCCGAGGACCTTCTGGTTCTCCATCGCCAGCGAGTCCCCGAGATACAGCACCGTGGGCGCCTTCGCAGCCGCGGTGGGGGAGGCGGCGGCCCGCTGGTGCGTGGTGGGCGAGGCACCGGGTACGGAGGGCGCGGGCGGTGCGGCATCCGGCCCGGACGCCGGATCCCCGCAGCCGCCGAGGAGCGCCACGCCGACCACCAGCAGCCCGGCCACCCACCGCCTGTGCATACGGCCACCCCCACCCCGCCACCGACAGGGCTGCCCAGGCAAGCACACCCCGGCGGCAGGGGGAAGACACGCGTCGGCCACGGGAGCCGCGGACGCCCGTCCGTGCCGTACGTGTGTGCGGGATCGTCCACCGGTGTCGGCGTGTTGGTCACCGCAGGGTCAGGACAGGTCGTTCACCAGCACCGCCGCCCCGTCGAAACGGCCCGCCTTCAGATCGGTGAGGGCCCGCGCCGCCTCCGACAGCGGGTAGGCGTGTGTGGTGGCGCGCACCCCGTGGCGGGCGGCGAGCGCCAGGAACTCCCGGGCGTCCTCACGCGTGTTGGAGGTGACGCTGCGCAGTTCCTTCTCGTAGAACAGCTCGCTCTCGTAGCGCAGCGGTGGCACGTCGCTCAGATGGATACCGGCGATCGCCAGCACCCCGCCCCGGTCCAGCGCCCGCAGCGCCACGGGGACCAGGTCGCCGACCGGGGCGAACAGGATCGCGCTGTCCAGCGGTTCCGGAGGGAGGTCGTTCGGGTCCCGCGCAGAGGTCGCCCCCAGCTCCAGTGCGAGCCGTCGTGCCGCCGCGGCCCGGGTCAGGACGTGCACCCTGGCGCCCTCGGCCAGGGCGATCTGCGCACACAGGTGGGCGCTCCCCCCGAACCCGTACAGACCGAGCCGTCCGCCCGGCGGCAGCGCGGCCCGGCGCAGCGCCCGGTAGCCGATGATGCCGGCGCACAGCAGGGGCGCCGCCGCCACGTCGTCGAGGCCGCCGGGCAGCCGGTGAGCGAACGCGGCCGGAACGGTCGTGTACGGCGCGTAACCGCCGTCGGCGTCCCAGCCCGTGTACTGCGACGCCGGGCACAGGTTCTCGGCGCCGCGCGTGCAGTGGACGCAACTGCCGTCGGTGCGGCGCAGCCAGGCCACGCCCACCCGCTCGCCGACCAGGAAATCGCGCACCGACGCCCCGAACCCGGCCACCACGCCGACCACCTCGTGCCCGGGCGTGACCCCCGGCCGGTGCACCGGCAGATCCCCCTCGGCCACATGCAGGTCGGTACGGCACACCCCGCAAGCCCGCACATGCACCAGCAGCTCATCGTCCCCGGGCACCGGCACCGGCTTCCCCAGCAGCCTCAGGGAGCCCTCCTCCACGGGCCCCGGCGCCACCACCGACCATGCCCGCATCGTCCCGTTCGCCATCCCGCGCCCCGCTTCGCCGGCCCCCACCCGCCTTCCGCTCTCCAGTCTGAAACGGAAGGGCATGTTCGGCGCGCGGGCCGCCCTTCGGATGACTAGCGTGAGGAAGCGGACAACCCCACCAATCCCGGAAGGGCCGCAGCCATGGCCGTGAAACCTGAGGGAATGCCCTGTTGGGCCGACGCGATGTTCACGGACGTCGAGGGAGCCAAGACCTTCTACGGCGAGGTTCTCGGCTGGACCTTCGGCGAGGCGTCGTCGGAGTACGGCAACTACACCCAGGCCTACGTGAACGGCAAGGCGGTCGCCGCCGTCGTACCGCCCATGTCCGGCCAGGAGGAACAGCCGCAGTGGTGCCTCTACTTCGCCTCGCCGGACGCCGCCGCCACCGCGGGCAAGATCCGCGACAACGGCGGTGAGCTGGTGATGGACCCGATGCAGGTCGGCGACTTCGGCACCATGTGCCTGGCCCGCGACCCGGGTGGCGTCGTGTTCGGCGTGTGGCAGGCGGGCAGCCACGAGGGGTTCGAGGCGCCCATGGAACAGCCGGGCGCGTTCTGCTGGGCCGAGGTCTTCACCCGCGATCCGGAGAAATCGGACGCGTTCTTCCCCGCCGTGTTCCCGTACACGGCGCAGCAGATGGACGACAACGGCATCGACTTCCGGATCTTCAACCTCAGCGGGAACCCGGTCCTGGGCCGGATGAAGATGACCGAGGACTTCCCGCCCGACGTGCCGCCGTACATCAACCTCTACTTCAGCGTCACCAACTGCGACGACGCCGTCGCCACGGCCACCAAGCTCGGCGGCATCCTGCGCTTCGGGCCGATGGACAGCCCGTTCGGGCGGTTCGCCGCGCTGAGCGACCCGCAGGGCGCGAGCTTCTCGGTGATCGACACCACGACGACCGAGGGCGAGATGCCGAAGCTCACCGACATCTCCTGACCGACTCCGGCGACCGGGCGACCGGCCCGTACATGGCATGATCGGGCCATGGGTGAACGAGTGGTGGCCGCGTGCGACGGGGCTTCGAAGGGAAACCCCGGACCGGCGGGCTGGGCCTGGGTCGTCGCCGACGAGAGCGAGACGCCGACCCGCTGGGAGGCGGGGCCGCTCGGCAGGGCCACCAACAATGTCGCCGAACTCACCGCTCTGGAGCGGCTGTTGGCGGCGACCGATCCCGGAGTGCCGCTCGAGATCCGGATGGACTCGCAGTACGCCATGAAGGCCGTCACCACCTGGCTGCCCGGCTGGAAGCGCAACGGCTGGAAGACCTCCGCCGGCAAGCCGGTCGCCAACCAGGACCTGGTGGTGCGCATCGACGAGCTGCTCGACGGCCGCTCGGTCGAGTTCCGCTACGTACCCGCCCACCAGGTCGACGGCGACCCGCTGAACGACTTCGCCGACCGCGCCGCCAGCCAGGCGGCGACCGTGCAGGAGCCCGCGGGCAGCGGCCTCGGCTCACCGGAGCCGCCGCCCGCGCCGGACGTCCCGCCGACCGCGCCGCGCCGCCGGTCCGCGACGGCCAAGCCGCGCTCCGGCTCCGCCCGCACGATCAAGGCCAGGTTCCCGGGCCGCTGCGTCTGCGGTCGCCCCTACGCGGCCGGCGACCCCATCGCCAAGAACGCCCAGGGCTGGGGCCACCCGGAGTGCCGGACGGTCGACGCCTGAGCGCTCCGCTGGGAGTGCGGTGATGACGCTGCGGGCCGGTGGGGGCTGGTCGCGGCGGAGCCGCATATCGATACAACCCCGCGTCCCTTTGGGGCGCTGCCGGGGCCTGTGTCGTTGATCTTCGCTTGCGGTGTCACAGATCGGGTGGCTGCCTGGTCCTAGTTGAGGGATCAATCCGATTCAGTGCCGTGGTGAGAAAGGTCGATCATCATGAGGGGTACCGGTCGGGGGCCAGTCTCATGGGCACGCTTGGGCGTCAGCGGGGGCCACTCGGCGAGTGGTCGTGGCCATGAGAGGCGGCCTCGAACCGTGACGCGCGACCAGGAGGACCCGGCATCGGTGGGCTTGTGCGCCCTTCCCCGTCCGGTGGCCGCGGTGGTGGGCGCCGGTGGAGTGTTCGGCGCGGCGCATGTCGGTGTCGGGTACGCGCTGGAGCAGCGCGGATTCCACCCGGACATGATCATCGGAACCTCGGTGGGTGCCCTCAACGGGGCCATCGCGGCCGCCCACCCCGACAGGGCCGCGCCGTGGCTGGACAACGTGTGGACCCAGTTGCGTCGCCGTGAGGTGTATCCGCTCGGCTACCTGTCCTCACGGGCCAGCGTCTTCACCGATCGCGGCCTGCGCCGACTGATCGCCCGGGCTGGGCTGCCGTCGCGGATCGAGCAGCTGGCGGTCCCGTTCACCGCGGTGGCCATGGACCTGGTCACCGGCGCTCCGGCGCTGCTCGATGAGGGAGACCTCGAGTCCGCGCTGCTGGCCAGCACCGCCATTCCTGGGATCCTGCCCCCGGTGGATCGTGACGGCCGCACGCTCGTCGACGGCGGGGTGATCGCCTATGTCCCGGTACTGGCGGCCCAGCAGGCCGGGGCGGCCAGCGTGGTGGTGCTGTCGACCGGGCCGGAGAGCTCGGCGTTGAGCCCGGTCGTCCCGCGCCGACGTGCCGGTGCGATCGCCGCCAGGGCCGGGCTGTTGCTGTTGCACCATCAGATCGAGCGTGACCTGCACGAGGTGTCCCGGCACATCCCGACCGTCGTGCTGCCCACCGGCATCGAGGCCTGGCCCGCCCCGTGGGACTTCGGGCATTCCCAGCGGCTGATCAGCACCGCGGAGCTCACGGCGGGGCGCTTTCTCGACGGGCTGCGTATCAGTGGGCCGGGCCTGTATCGGCTTCACGGCCCTTCGGCGACATCCGCCGGCCCGGGCGAGGCGTCGACTTCTTCCCTATCGGAGACCGACCTGTGAGTACCATCGCGTTCCTCAACATCGGCATGCACGGGCACGTCAACCCGACGCTGCCGGTCGTGGCCGAGCTCGTCCGGCGCGGCCACAACGTCACGTACCACACCTCGCCCGCGTTCCGTGCGGAGATCGAGGCCGCCGGCGCGACCGTGTGCCTCTACCCCGGGGGCGACCAGCCGCTTCCCGATCCGCCGACGCCGGTCACGCTGATGGAGGGGCTCGCGCGCACCGCCGTCGGCTTGCTGCCCGCCGTGCTCGCCGACCTGCGCCGCGTCCGGCCCGACCTGATCGTCCACGACAACGCCTGTTTGTGGGGCGCGGTCGCCGCCCGCGAACTCGGCGTTCCGGCGGCCTCGTCGTTCACCACCTTCGCCTTCAACCGGCATGTCCCCAGCCCCACCCGCGGCTCCTGGGAGCTGCTGGCCGCGGCTGCGGCCCGGCCCCGCAGCGTCCAGGGCTATCTGCGGTCCCGCTGGGAGCTGCGCCGACGCTTCGACACGGGTGGGCTGCCCCTGCTCGATCTGGCGAACATCCGCCAGCCGCTCAACCTGGTCTACACGTCGCGGGAGTTCCAGCCCGCCGTCGAGGACTTCGACCAGTCCTACCGGTTCGTCGGCCCGAGCATCGGCGCCCGGCCGGTCGACCCGTCGTTCCCGGCCGACCGGCTCCAGGACCCGGTGCTGTACGCCTCGCTGGGCACGGTGTTCAACGCCGACCCGCAGCTGCTGCGCACTTTCGCCACCGAGCTCGCCCCGCTGGGCGGCACCGTGATCGTCTCCACCGGGCAGACCGATCCCGACGCACTGGGTCCGTTGCCGGCCAACGTGCTCACCCGCCGCTTCGTGCCGCAACCGGAGGTGCTGGCCCGCGCGGCGCTGTTCATCACCCATGGCGGGATGAACAGCGTCAACGAGGCCATGCATGCCGGGGTTCCGATGTTGGTGGTCCCGCAGGGCGCCGACCAGCCGATGGTGGCCCGGCGGGTCGTCGAGCTCGGCGCCGGCCTGTCGATCCGTACCCAGGACGTCGCCAGGGGCTCCGTGCGTGCCCTCGCCCGGCGCCTGCTGCACGACCCCGGGTTCCGGGCAGCCGCGGCCACCCTGAAGGTCGCCCAGCACGAGGCGGGGGGATATCAGCGCGCCGCCGACGAACTCGAGCGGTACCTGCAAGCGGCCGGTTCGGTCCGTCGGTCGGCTCCCGTCGATCCGTCACAGCGAGGCTGAGCGATGTCCCCCCTCGTCGTTGTCCTGCTGCTGTTCGCCGGGCTGTCGGAGGCCGCCGGGCGCATCCTCCCGCTGGTAGCGCGCCGGCCTGGCATGTCCCGGACGTTCGTGGCCGGGTTGCTGCTGCCCGCCGGTCTCGTCGAGGGTGCCGTGTTCGCGCTGTGGCCGCTGACCGCGTGGACCCTGGCCGAGCTGGTGCTGTCCTCCCCACCGCCAGGCACCGGGTTGGAGTGGACGCCGGGCCTGGTCGCCCCGTTGGTGCTCGCTGCCGTCCTTGCCTTCCCGTTGCTCGGGCCCCTGCTCCACCTGCTGCTCCTTGTGGGCGTCGGGGCCAGTCTGGCCGGCCCGCTCGGGGCGGCGACCGGGCTCGGCTGGTGGGGCGCCGCCGGTTGCGTGGCCGTTGCCGGGGCTGGTCTTGGTGTTGCTGTGGAGGGTGTTCGCCGCCTGGTCGTGAGGATCAGTGCGGCCCGGGTACCGGAGTCGATCGCATGAATGATTTCCTGCTCTGGGTCTGCGCGCTGGGGCCGGTTCTGCTCGCCGAAGGACTGCTGGCCCGCTACGAGGTCCTGGCCTACAGCGCCGGCTGGCGGGCTCCTGTCACCGAGCTCCCGGAGGGCTTGCCCTATGCCCGGGGTGCGGCCCCTGACAGTCCCCCGGATGCCTACCTGGTCTACCTGGACGGCATCGGCAAACGCCGCTTCCGCGACACCCGGGACGGCGGCCAGCTGGTCAAGGCCGTGATCGCCGGAGCGCCGGAGCTGCGGGTGCTGGGTCAGGTGCAGCCCTACTCGCCGCTGGCCGACCCGCTCGCCGATCGGCCGGTGTGGGGGTGGCTGCGCCGTCACATCGGGCTGCTGCTGTTCCTGCACAACGTCATGCAGATCTTCGTCGCCGCCGACCACCGGTACCGGCCCCTGTACAACCGGGCCGTCGGCTCCCAGATCGCCACGCAGCTCCGGCTCGCCGGCTACCAGCCCGACAGCGGTATCCCGGTGGTGCTGCTCAGCTACAGCGGCGGCGCCCAGGTCGCCACGGGCGCGGTCGACGAACTGCACACGCTGCTGCGCTGCCCGCTCATGGTGATCACACTCGGTGGGTTCCACAACGGCGCCAACGACGTCACTCAAGCCGAGCATGTGCACCAACTCACCAGTGCGAGTGACCGGATCGAGTGGGTCGGCACCTGGATGTTCCCTCAGCGGTGGCGGCTGTTCCGCCGCAGCGGATGGAACCGCGCCCGCCGCGCCGGGAAGATCACCGTGCATCGGCTCGACCCGGCCACTCACCTCGGACCGCGCAGCTACATCAGTCGGGAGGCCCGGCTGCCCGACGGCCGCAGCTACCTCGACCGCACCACCGACACCGTGATCGCGCTCATCCGCGCCCGCCACGGCGCGACGGCGGCGACGGACGACCCGTTGCTGTAAGGGTCTCGCCACGTCGGCTGAGGGCGGGCGGTGTCAGTAACCGTCGACGAACGTGACCGTCTCGTCGAGCGGCGCCCGGCCTGTACGGGCATGATCCACCGTGACGTCCTCGAACCCGATCGACATGCCACAGAAGAGGATGAGATCGTCCGGGGGTGACAGGACCTCCGCGACGGTCCTGCGGTACTTCGCCCACGCCATCTGCGGGCAACTGTGCAGCCCTTCGCCGCGGAGCAGCAGCATGACGGTCTGCAGATACATGCCGACGTCGGACCATTGGGCCGGGCCCATGCCACGGTCGATGTAGCAGAACAGGGCGGCGGGTGCGCCGAAACAGTCCCAGTTCGCGGACGCGGCCCTCTGGCGCGCCTCCAGGTCCTCGCGCGCAATACCGAGTGCGCCGTAGCGCTGAGCGCCGAAGGCGGATCGGCGCTCGCAGTAGGGGGACTTCAGTGCGGGCGGGTACTGCTCGTACTCCGGCTCGTCCCAGGGGTCGCCTGCGGCCAGGCGCTCGCCGACGAGCTTCTTGAGTTCGGCCAGCGGCGCGCCGGTCAGCACGTAGGCGTGCCACGGCTGGATGTTCGATGCGGACGGCGCCCAGGCCGCGGCGGACAGCACGCGCTCCAGCGTCTCCCTCGGAACACGTCGGTCGGTGAATCCGCGCACTGCCCGTCGGCTCGTGACCGCCTCATAAACGTCCATGATCGCCTAACTCCCATCTGCTCAACGCGCCCCTCCCCTTCTTGTTTTCGTTTCATCTGCGATAGTATCACTCAATACCATCTCGTGCTTAACTATCGTCGAGTGCGAATCCCCAGCCCTTGGTTCCCCGCCCGGGGCACCGCTCTTTGGAGAAAGCCCATGGCCACGCTGCTGCACATCGACTCGTCCGTGTTCCCCGGCGGGGCGTCCTCGTCCCGATCGGTCGCGGACGCCTTCCGTAAGGCCTGGGAGGAGCAGCACACCGAGGGCGCGGTGATCTACCGCGACCTCGCCGCCGACCCTGTCCCGCACATCACCGCCGACGCCTGGTCCGCCGGTTTCGCCGCCCCGTCCGAGCACACCCCGGAGCAGTCCGCCGCGTTCGCCGCGCGGGTGCGGCTCATCGAGGAGCTGGAGCAGGCGGACGCCGTCCTGATCGGCGCCCCCATGTACAACTACTCGATCCCGTCGACCCTCAAGGCGTGGCTGGACAACGTGATCATGGTCGGCCGCACCTCGGGCGAGAACCCCTCTGCCAAGGGCACCCCGGTCACCGTCGTCGCCAGCCGCGGCGGCTCCTACGCGCCCGGCACACCGAAGGAGCCCTACGAGTACGTGCAGAACTACCTGGAGGCCGTCCTCGAGGGCATGCTCGGCCTGGACGTCGACTTCATCGTCCCGGAACTCACCCTGGCCCCCCGCAACCCGGCCATGTCCGAACTGGTCCCCCTCTACAAGGCCTCCCGCGAGCGCGCCTTCGAGGACGCGGCCACCAAGGCCAAGGAGCTCGCGGAGCGTCTCGCCGCGTAAGCCGCATGAGGCGCAAGCGCGCCCGCGCGACAGGCAACCGTCGCGCGGGCGCGCTTACGCCTCACCGCCTGCGGGATGGGCGAACCGGGTCAGCAGATCCGTCAGCTGCTCGGCCTCGCCCGGCCCCAGTTCGGCAACCAGACGCTCAGCCAGCGGCTCCGCCGCCACATGAGCTGCATCGAAAAGCTCGCGTCCCTGAGGCGTGATCTCCACCGCCCGCGCCCGCCGGTCCCCGGGAACGGCCTTGCGTACGGCCAGCCCCCTGCGCTCCAGGTCGTCCACGACCCGCATGATTCCCGCCTTGTCCGACCCTGTCACCGTCGCCAGGTCTCGCTGCATCGTGGGTCCGTGGTTGACCAGTTCGATCAGCACGGCGAAATGCCGCAACTCGATGCCGAGCGGCCGGAGCGCCTCCGTCATCACCGTGGCCGCGCGCCAGTGTGCCCGGCGCAGCAGTAACCCGAGCGCGAAAGGCGATGCATCCCCGGGGCGGTCGGTCGCACTCGAGGCGGTGGTTCGGCGAGGGACGTCGGCGGTCATGAGGTCACACTACAGCTATCTGTTCATTCGATACGGTATCGGTTGAAACCAAGTGCGGTGACGTCAGCTGCGCGGGTGTGCCGGGTGACAGACTGACGCCATGGATGAACGTGAATTCGGCAGGTCGGGTCAGCATGCGTCCGTCGTCGGCCTCGGCACCTGGCAGTTGGGTGCCGACTGGGGCGACGTCGACGACAAGGAAGCCCTCGCAGTACTGGAGGCCGCGGCGGAGTCGGGAGTGACCTTCTTCGACACCGCCGACGTCTACGGCGACGGACGCAGCGAGCAGACCATCGCCACGCTCCTGAGCAGCCGGCCGGATCTGCACGTGCTGGTCGCGACCAAGATGGGCCGCCGCGTCGACCAGATCCCCGAGAACTACGTCCTCGACAACTTCCGCGCCTGGAACGACCGGTCCCGGCGCAACCTCGGCGTGGACCGCATCGACCTGGTCCAGCTGCACTGCCCGCCCACCCCCCTCTACTCCTCGGACGAGGTCTTCGACGCCCTGGACACCCTCGTCGAGGAGGAGCGCATCGCCGCGTACGGCGTCAGCGTGGAGACCTGCGCCGAGGCACTGACCGCGATCTCCCGCCCGAACGTGGCGAGCGTGCAGATCATCCTCAACCCGTTTCGCATGAAGCCCCTGCGCGAGGTGCTCCCGGCCGCCCGCGAGGCCGGCGTCGGCATCATCGCCCGGGTGCCGCTGGCCTCGGGCCTGCTGTCGGGCAAGTACACCAAGGACACCGTCTTCCCCGAGAACGACCACCGCACCTTCAACCGGCACGGCGAGTCCTTCGACCAGGGCGAGACCTTCTCCGGCGTCGACTACGCCACCGGCGTCGAGGCCGCCGCCGAGTTCGCCGCCCTCGTCCCCGACGGATACACCCCGGCCCAACTGGCACTGCGCTGGATCGTCCAGCAGCCCGGCGTGACCACGGTGATCCCCGGGGCCCGCTCACCGGAGCAGGCCCGCGCCAACGCGGCCGCCGCCAGGCTGCCCGCCCTGCCCGACGCCACGCTCACCGCGATCCAGGACCTCTACGACCGGCGGATCAAGGACCAGGTGGAGGGCCGCTGGTAGCCGCTGTCCGGCGGGTGTCCGGGTGACCGCACGGCGGACCGTCGGTTGCCCGGACACTTCTGGCGCGCACGGGGAACCCGGGTGGGAAGGACGTCGGTCGTTCGCACCGGGAGGAACAGTGTCGATCACGGAAGGCAGTCCGAGCAGGCCCAGGGGGCGCAACGAGACCGAGGAGGAGAGAGCCGACCGCATGTGGGGGGAGCTCATCCAGGAGGTCCGCGTTGCGCAGATGGGCGTGCAGATTCTGTTCGGTTTCCTGCTCACCGTCGTGTTCACCCCCACGTACCGGACCCTGGAGGACACGGACCAGACGATCTACATCGTGACCGTCGTCCTGGGCGCCGCAGCGACCGGCGCACTGATCGGACCGGTCTCCCTGCACCGCCTTGTCTCCGGCCGAAGGGTGAAACCGCAGGCGGTGACGTGGGCGTCCCGGCTGACCTTCGTGGGGCTGGTCCTGCTGCTCGCCACCATGACCTGCTCGCTGCTGCTCATCCTGAGGGTGGCGACCCACAACCCCTATGTGCCGTGGCTGGTCACCGCTGTGCTCGTGTGGTACCTGCTGTGCTGGTACGCCCTGCCGCTGTGGACGCGGCACCACCATACGAGCCGGTGACGGACAGCGAGGCGGTGGCACCGACCGGGGCTGCTCAGCCACCGCCCCGCTCCGCCTCGGCGATGACCTCCGCCAGGAAGTCGTCGACGCGGAAGCGCTCCTGACCGGGCGCGACCACGTCATGGGTCCGGCGCAGGAACGCCTCGACCGCCGGGGCCCAGGCGAACACCACCGCGTGGTGCCGTCCGCCGTCCGGCCGGGCGGCGCCGAAGAACTCCATCCGCAGTTCCTCCCACGCCCCCGTCGACACCGGACGGAACCGCACGTCGCCCGTTCCGACCGGCCGGCGCAGCCCGTCCCGGAGCATCTCCCGGTCCAGCCGCCACCGGGCGAGCACCTGGCCGTCGTGACTGAACACCACGGTGACGGCGAACGGGTCGTCCGCGTCGTAGCTCAGGTGGGCGAGCACGGGGAAGCGGTCTGTGGCGCCCGCCTGCAGTTGCATGACCAGAGTCCTGTGCACGTAGGGGTTCACGAGGGGCCTCCGAGGAGAGCGGTCCTGGAGAGCCCAGGTACCCCGTTGTACGCGTGATGCTCAGTCAAGGGCGTCGCGCAGTGCGGGCAGCAGGGTCTTCGCCGACCAGTCCAGGTAGTCCGGCTGCGACTCGCCGCCGATCTGCACCAGGGCGATCTCGGTGAACCCGGCCTCGGCGTACGGGCGTACGGCTGCGACGAAGTCCTCCGGGTCGTCACCGCAGGGGATCGAGTCGGCGACGTCGTCCGGTGTGACGAACTGGGTGGCCGACTCGAAGGAGTCCGGGTGCGGCAGCTCCGAATTCACCTTCCAGCCGCTGCCGAACCAGCGGAACTGCGCATGTGCCCGCTTCACCGCCGTGTTGCGGCCAGGGTCGTAGCAGACGGGCAGCTGGCCCACGCGCGGCTTGCCCGCACCGCCGTGCCGGTCGAAGGCGTCCAGCAGCCCCGGCTTCGGTTCCGTCGCGATGACCAGGTCGGCGAGCCTGCCGGCCAGCGCGCAGGAACGTTCTCCGGAGACGGCGATGCCGATGGGCGGCGGCTCGTCGGGCAGGTCCCAGAGCCGGGCCGATTCCACGTCGAAGTGCGTGCCGCGATGGGTCACATGGCCGCCCGCGAAGAGCTCCCGGATGATGTGGACCGCTTCCTCGAGCATCTCGTGCCGCACGTCCACGGACGGCCAACCGCCGCCCACCACATGCTCGTTGAGGTTCTCACCCGACCCGAGGCCGAGCCGGAACCGGCCCTGCGACAACAGCTGCACGGTCGCCGCCTTCTGCGCGACCACCGCCGGGTGGTAGCGGAAGGTCGGGCACGTCACGTACGTCATCAGCGGGATGCGGGACGTCGCCTGCGCCGCCGCGCCCAGCACACTCCACGCGTACGGGGAGTGACCCTGCGAGCGCAGCCACGGAAAGTAGTGGTCCGAGGTCACCGAGAAGTCGAAGCCCGCCTCCTCGGCGCGCACCACATGGTCGACGAGCTCACGGGGGCCGGCCTGTTCGGTCATCATCGTGTATCCGATTTGCACCATGAAGGGCGAGTTTCCGCGTCGGGTCGGCAGAAACGGGGGGCTCAGTCCGAGGGCGTCCGGAAGGTCCGCAGGAAGGTGTCCAGGGCCTGCTGGTTCTCGGCGTCCGCCCAGTCGTCGGCGGGCGTGGTCCAGCGCAGCGAGTAGCCGCGGCCGGCTCCGATGAGGAAGCCGCGTCCGAAGGTGCGCACCACAGTGCCGTCGGCCTCGGCGACCCACTGCATGTCGGCGGCCTCGCGCTCCTGGTAGGTCGTCGCCTGGATCTCGCCGATCCGCCGGTAGTCGTCGGCCTGCTGCTTCAGATCCGGTTCGACGTCGTCGCGCCAGACGGCGACCGGGTCGTCGCCCACGCGTTCGCTGTAGGTCACCGCGAGCGTGCGCGGGTCGTCCGGCGCGCCGAGGACCACGCGGTACGCCAGGTCGGACGCGCGGCTGGTGCGCAGCGGCTGCCAGCCGTCCGGGAGGGCGATGGAGAAGCCCTCGGGCGAGTCGTAACGGCGGAAACCCTGCGGGAGGGCCGTCGCCGGGGCCGACGGGGTCGCGGTGGTGGGCGGTGCCGTCGGGGTCGGGGTCGGCGCCGGTGTCGACGGCGCGGACGGGCGGTCCGTCTGCGAGGGCGCGGCCGAGGTGGGGGGACTGGGCTGTGCCCCGGACGCGGAGGTGTCGTCGCCGGGCAGGTCGCGGGTCACCGCGAGGACGGCGACGGTGACGGTGACGACGGCGAGCGCCGTTCCGGCGAGCATGGTTCGTCTGCTCCACCCCGGTCCGGCGGCCTCGCGGGCGGCGGCGTAAGCGCGGCGCAGACGGGGCGTCGGCGCCGTCGGCAGGGCCGCGTCGGGGTCCTCGTTCACCACCCGGGTGAGGGCCTCGCGCACCACCGGCCGGGTCAGCCGCTCCCGGGAGTCCTTGCGCAGCAGCCCCTGCACGGCCTGGGTGAGGGGTCCGGCGCGCTGCGGTGTGCGCAGCGGGAGCCGGTCCACGCCCTTCAGCGTGGCCTCGGGCCGGTCCCGGTCCCGGAACGGCGGGCGCCCCTCGACCATGGTGTAGAGGATCGCGCCGAGCGCCCACAGATCGGCCGCCGGGCCGATCCGCTCGTCACGGGCCTGTTCGGGGGAGGCGTACGAGGGTGCAGCGAGCCGCGGTGCCAGCGTCGCGCCGGCCAGTCCGAAGCCCGCCACGACGACCGGGCCCTCCTCGCGGACGAACACCTGCCCGGGGCTCAGCTCGCCGTGTGTGATGCCATGACCGTGCGCCGCTTCCAGCACCTCGAGCAGCTCCAGCCCGATCCGCGCCGCCCGCACATAGTTGAACGGGCCCTGCTCGGTGAGGAGTTCACCGAGCGGCGTGCCGCCCACCCACTCGGTGACCGTCCACAGCGCGCCCGCCTCCTCCACGGCGTCGACGACGGGCGCGACCCGGCCGGGGCACAGTCGCCCCATCGTCTCCGATGTGCGCATGATGCGGCCGACCGTCCGGCGCGCCCTCTCGGCGCCGGGCTCGTCCGGCAGCCCGACCTGTGTCACCAGACAGGGCCGCCCGGCCTCGACGTCCTCCCCGTACCAGCACACCCGGTTGGCTTCGCGATGGACGGCCTCGAGGAGCCGGTACCTTCCGGCTACCAACTCGTGTGCGGAGACGTACGCCTTGCCCATGGTCATCCCTCGTTGAACGCCTGGCTCTCACCTTGGCCACTGGTACGCGGGGCGCGACGGCAGGCGTTCAACGCGGCGGGCGCATATTTGCGCCGGCCGGAACTTTTGACGATGCGTCAAAGAAGCCCGAAGCGGCCCGCCCAGGTCATCACGTCCGCGGTCGACGCATTGCCCCCGCACACCACCAGACCGAGCCGGCAGCCGTCGCCGATCCGTTCCACGACCCGGCGGGCGGCGGGCAGCAGACAGCCGGCGGCCGGTTCCGTCCACACCTTGGCGTGTTCGGCGAGGTCCAGACAGCCCCGTACGGCGTCCCGGTCGGGGACCACGAGGACATCGGTGACCAGGGCGGACACATGGTCGTACGTCAGCTGTGAGACCGCCGGAGCGCTGAGCGTGGACGAGATCGACGACAGCGCGACCGGCACCGGGCCGCCCGCCGCCAGTGCCTCGGACATGGCCTCGGCGCCCTCGGTCTCCACGCCCCAGATCCGCACCTCGGGGCGGCGTGCGCGCAGGGCCGCCGCCACACCGGAGATCAGCCCGCCGCCCCCGACGCTGACCAGCACGTCGGTGACCTCGTCCGCGTCGTCGGCGAACTCCAGCCCCACGGTGCCCTGTCCGGCGACGACCACGGGGTCGTCGAAGGGGTGCACCAGCGTCAGGCCCTCGTCCCGCAGCTCGGTCACGAGGCTGAACGCGCCGCCCATATCGTCGGTCAGGCGCACCGTCGCACCGGTGTCGCGGGCGATCTCGACCGCCCGTGCGGGCGCCGAGCGCGGCATGACCACCGTCGCCTTCACGTCGAGGGCGGCCGCCATGACCGCGAGGGCGATCCCGTGGTTGCCGCCGCTGACCGCCACGACGCCGGCGGCCCGCTCGGCCTCGCTCAGCGACAGCAGCTTGGCCGCCGCCCCGCGCGCCTTGAAGGAGCCGGTGCGTTGCAGGAGTTCCAGTTTCGCGGTCACCGGGACGCCGAGCAGTCCGGACAGGCCGGGGCTCGGCACCGTGGGGGTGTGAATGACATGTCCGGCGATCCGCTCGGCGGCGGCTTCGATGTCCGAGATGCCGATCAAGGAGCTCACCCTTCCGGCGCGGCAGCGTCGGTGGTGGGGCCGCGCCGTTCTGAACCCTGACGCGGCCGGGGCCGCTGGTCAACAGCGTTTCGGTGACCGGACGGCTCCTGCTACAGATCGCGCCGTACCAGGAAGTCCAGCAGCGCCCGCAGCTCGGCGACGGCCCGCGGCTGAAGCGGTATGCCCGTGAGGGCCGCGTCGGCTGCGGCGATGTGCCGGTGCGCCTCGGCCAGCGCTGAGGTACGGCCGCCCGCCTCGGCGATCAGCGCGGCCGCCTCGGCCGGGTCCCCGGCCGATTCCAGCAGCGCGGCGAGGCGGGCGGCGGCCGGATCGGGGGACTGCAGGGCGAGCAGCACCGGGAACGTCTTCCTGCGCTCCCGCAGGTCGGCGAGCACCGGCTTGCCGGTGACGGCCGGGTCGCCCCAGATGCCCAGCACGTCGTCCAGGACCTGGAAGGCGATGCCCAGCTGCCGTCCGGCGCGGTCGAGGGTGGCCACCGCGGCCGGTGGCGCGCCGCCGAGGAGGGCACCCAGGGCGAGTGCGCCGCCGAGCAGTGAGCCCGTCTTGTGCTCGGCCATCGCCCGGTACTCCGCGGGCCGCACGCGCCGCGGACCGCTCCAGGGCCGCTCGGCGAACAGCAGGTCGTCGGCCTGGCCGCGCACCAGATCGCCCAGCGCCCCGGACAGCAGACGCAGGGCGTCCGGGCCGGCCGGTGCCCCGGCGAGCGTCTCGACGGCCAGCGCGAACAGCGCGTCGCCCGCGAGGACCGCGGGGCCCGTGCCGTACGCCTTCCATACCGCGGGGCGGCGGCGCCGGGTCGCGTCGCCGTCCATGATGTCGTCGTGCAGCAGCGAGAAGGCGTGCACCAGCTCCACCGCGACCGCCGCGGGCACCCCGCACAGCCCGGGTGCGCCCGCGGCCTCGGCGCCGAGCACGGCCAGGGCCTGCCGGACCCCCTTGCCGCCCGGTGCGCCGGCCGGAGTGCCGCCCACCTCGCACCAGCCGAAGGAGTACGCGGCCATCTCGCCGACCCACGGATGCATCCGCCCGACGGCCTCCTGCAGTGCCGGCCGCACCAACTCCCGGCAGCGGACGAGGACTTCGGGAGCCGAGGCGGGCGCCTGGACGGCCGTGTGCAGCGCCGTCACCGTACGGCCTCCAGCGCCCGGCGCGTGTCGAGACCGAGCTCCTCCTCGGCCCGGGCCACCATCTCCCGCGCATGCCGCAGCCCGATCCGCTCCAACGTCCGGGCCAGGTCGGCCAGTTCGGCCGCGGTCTCGGTGCGGTCGCGGCCCAGCCGGGCCAGGGACTTGGCCAGGCCCAGCCGGGCGAGCGCCTCCCCGCGCGGTTCGCTCATGGCGCGGAACTCGGCGAGTGCCTGCTCGTACAGGTCCCGGGCCTCGGTGTACCGCCCGGCGCGGTAGTGGACGTTGCCGCGCATCTTGTGGTTGTACGCCAGCGCACTCGTCAGGTTCATCGCGCGGCAGGTCGTCTCCGCCTCGGACAGCAGGGCCAGCGCCCGCTCCGTGTCGCCGTCCCGCACGGAGACGACGTCGGCGAGTCCGCGCAGTGCCCAGGCGTGGCCGCGCCGGTCGTCGGCGCGCGCGGCGATCTGTGCCGCCTCCTCGAACAGGGCGTACGCCCGGTCGTAGGCACCGGAGTTGCGGTGCATCTGCGCGATGCCCTCCAGCGCCCACACGGTGTGCCGCGCCTCGCCGCGCCTGCGGGCCTCCGCCAGAAGCTGCTCGTGCAGCCTGCCGACGGCCTCGTAGTCGCCCTGGATGCGGCCGGTCTCGGCCAGGCCCGCCAGCGAGTAACCACGCACCACGATGTCGCCGCCCCGCTCACCGAGTTCGGCCGCGAGCCCCAGCAGCCGCCGGGCCAGGGCGAACGCGCCGCGCTGCCGGGCCAGGGTCCCGCCGCTCCACAGCGCCCAGGCCATCGCGGCGGTGTCCCCGGCGTCCCGGGCCGCGCGGTAACTCGCCTTCCATGCCCGGTCCGCGTCCCGCACCTGTCCCAGCCGCCGGTGCGCCTCGGCGACCGCGAGGCCGCAGCGGGCCACTTCGCCCGGCTGCCCGGCCCGTTCCGCGGCCCTCAACTGCTCGGTGCCGGTGGCCAGTACGTCGACCAGTGAGGAGTTCACGGACAGGGTGGTGAGTGCGCCCTGATACTCCGGGGCGACTGCCTTGCCGTACATGGATGCCCTTCGCCGTCACGGCTGTACACACCATCTCTACACTGTGTGTATACATGGCGTGTATAGCGCCTTGGAAAGAAGCCCTGGCCCCCCGGAGAGGGCCAGGGCCTCACCTGCTGTGGATCAAGACGTCGGCGCGTGCGGCGAAGTTGCCCGTGAGGCGCAGATCACGTCAGTGGCGCTCAGTGCTGCTGCGCCTTGGGCGGTGTCGCTTCGCTCGGTCGCACCACGACGTACCCCTCGCCCTGCAGCATCAGCTGGACGGCCTCCCCGGAACCGCCGCGCAGCATCGAGCCGATGGACTGGGAACGGTGCAGCGAGGTCTGCAGCCCCGCGGACCAGCCGACCACCGCGTCCGTGTCGACGTACACCGGGTACTGCGCCGAGACCGGGATGACCAGCGGGTTGCCGTCACACACCAGCCCGAGCCTGCCGTGCCCCGTGAAGACGCTGTTGAACAGGCCGCCGCCGGTGATCCCCGCGCCCTTCACCGTGGCGATCCGGTACGCCAACGAGGCGTCGAAGCACAGGACGTTGCGGCCGTTGACGGTGAACTCGTCGCCGGGCTCGACCTCGACGATGAAGCAGTTCTGCGCCTCGTGCGCGAACCAGGCCTCGCCCTGTCCGCGCACCGCCATAAGGGGCAGCCCTTCGCCGGTGACCGCGCGCTTGAGCATGCCGCCCACGCCCTGGCCCTTGCGCTCGAACGCGAGGTTGCCGCGGTAGGCGATCATCGCGCCCTGGCGGGCGAACATCTCGCTGTCGACCGCGTATCTGATGCACTTGGCGTTCTCGACAGTCATGCCCGGCGCCGTGGCCGGCTGCACCATGTGCTCGCTGGAAAAGAGGTCACCCTTCATGGGGGCATCCTGTCCGGAGGATGTGGTTTCGCCAAGGTCGCGGGCCGGTCGGGGTGGTGTGTCGTCATGCGCCGAAGAGCTGGGTCCAGTACGTCCCCGCCCGGCCGCCGCCGGCGAAGCCGATCCCGATGTGGGTGAAGCCGGGCTTGAGGATGTTGGCGCGATGGCCGGGGCTGTTCATCCAGCCGGTCACGACTTCGGCGGGGGAGCGCTGACCGCAGGCGATGTTCTCGCCGATCGAGCGCCGGGTGGACCCCGCGGCGGCGGCCCGGTCCCAGGGCTGGCTCCCGTCGGGCGCGGTGTGGGAGTAGAAGTCCCGGGTCACCATGTCCGCACTGTGCGCCTGTGCGGCCGTGGTCAGCACGGGGTCGACGGTCAGCGGCGGCAGACCGGCCCGGGTGCGTTCACGGTTGGTGAGCTCGACGACCTCGGCCGCCGTGCGGGTCAGATCGGCCGGGGTGAGGGGCCTGGCCCACAGGGCGGTCCAGTACGTGTCCCCGGAGCGGCCGCCGCCCACGTACGCCAGGCCGGTGTGGATGAAGGCCGGGTCGTGCAGCGTGCGGCTGGGTCCGTCCGTGCGCAGGCAGTAGTCCACGAACTCCGCCGGCGTGCGCGGTCCGGAGACGAGATGCTCGCCGACGGTGATGTACGCGTACCCGGCGGCGGTGACGCGCTGGTGGACCGAGACGCCGTCCCGGCTCTCCACGCCGAGCCGTCCCGCCGCCGCCATGGCCGCGGCGTGTTCACGGGCCGCGGTGGTCAGGCGGGGGTCCGGGGAGACGGGCGGGGAACCCACGCGGGCGCGGGCGGAGTTGACCAGGCTGAGGAATCCGTCCGGGTCGGGGGCGTCGCGCACCGGGCCGGAGGGTGGTCCGGGGTGGGGTGGCGTGTCGTCCAGCACGTCGACACCGAAGTCGCGGGCCAGGCCCGCCAGTCCGTCGGAGTACCCCTGCCCGAGCGCTCGCAGCTTCCAGCCCGCACCGCGCCGGTATATCTCGGCGAGCAGCAGGACGGTCTCCTGGCCGGGGCGCGCAGGAGCGAACCGGGCCAGCGTGCGGCCGGCCGGATCCGTGACGTACAGCGTGGGCGCGGGCAGTCGGCCCAGCTCAGTGCCGGGGTCGGCGGGGCTGACGACCACGGTGACCCGGGTGGCCCCGGCGCGCAGCCGCGGCGGATCGACGGTGAGCGTGTCGCCGCGCAGCCGGGCTCCCGGGGCGGCCGGCTGGTTGTAGAAGACGAAGTCACCGTCGCCCCTGACCTTGCCGCCGTCGTCCGTGATGAGTGCCGACACGTCGAAGGGACCGGGAACCCGCACGGTCAGGGCGCCCCCCGGAAGGGGCAGATTGCCCCCGGGGACCAACTCGCTCATGGTGCCGCCCTGTTGTAGGCCGAGGTCTGGTGGGGTTGCTCGGACAACGTCCATCGTCGGACGACGGTTCCCGACAGGCTGCTCACCTTAGATCATTCGACATGTCGTTAATTTTGCCTCGTATTTGAAGAGTAAATGCTCTTCTCGTCGATGCTCCGACGAGTTCTGCTTCTTTCATTGACAGTAGAAAATAAGGCCCCTAGGTTCTCGGCCATGCGCTCGACCTCTCCCGCCGAGACGTTCCCGGCCGCCACGCCCGCCGCTTCGCAGATCTTCACCACCGTCCTGTCCCACGGCCCTCTCACCCGCTCGGAGATGGCCGAGCGGACCGGGCTGTCCGCGGCGGCGGTGACCAAGGCGGTCCGGCCGCTGATCGAGGCCGGATACCTGGTCGAGGACACGGACGAAGAGGCCCGTCGCGCGCTCGGCCGGCCCGCGAACCCGGTGCGGGTGGAAGGCGGTCGGGCCCTGTTCATCGGCGTCAAGGTGACCGGCGACGAACTCATCGGCGTCCTCACGGACCTGTGCTGCCGCATCCGCGTCGCCTGGCACGTGCCGCTGCCCGACCGTGCCCCCGAGCCGGTGCTGGCGGCGATCGCGGACCTGGTACGGGAACTGCTCACCGAGGCGGACGGCTTCGGGGTACCGGTCCTCGGCCTCGGCCTCGCCGTCTCCGGTGACGTCGACCGGGCCGCAGGAACCGTCCGTTACTCGCCCTTCCTGGAGTGGCGGGACGTGCCGCTCGCCGAACTCGCCGCCATGACGACCGGGTTGCCGGTCACCGTCGACAACGACGTACGTGCCCTGACCGTCGCCGAGCAGTGGTTCGGGGCCGGAGTGGGGCTGTCGGACTTCGCCGTGGTGACCGTCGGCGCGGGCATCGGCTGCGGTCTGGTCGTGCACGGTCAGGTGGTCGCCGGCGCGCACGGTGTGGCCGGTGAGATCGGCCATGTGGCCGTCGACCCGGCAGGGCCGCCCTGCCACTGCGGCAACCGGGGCTGCGTGGAGGCGATCGCGGGGGACACGGCGATCCTCGCCGGGATCAGGGAGGCGACCGGCGTGCAGGTCGCCGACTCGGCGCAGGCACTGGCCCTCGCCCACCGCGGCGATGCCGGGGCCCGCGCGGTGTACGCGCGCGCGGGGGAGGCGATCGGCCGTGGCATCGCCACGGTGGCCAACCTCCTCGGACCCGAGCTGGTGATCATCTCCGGTGAGGGGCTGGCCGCCTACGACCTGTTCGCCGAGCAGATCCGCGACGCCTTCGCCGCGGCCGCGTTCGGCTCCGCCGCCCGGTGCGACGTACGGACCCGCCCGCTGCCCTTCGAGGAATGGGCCCGCGGCGCCGCGGCCACCGCCATCCAGAGCTTCATCACCACGGACCGGAACCAGCCCTACCCCACTCGCAGCTGAACCGACCCCCAGGAGGCACGACCCATGCGGTCATCCTCGTACTCCGTCCTGCCCGAACGCGGTCTGAGAGCCGTGGTCGTCCTGGCCGTCACCGCGGCCCTCGCGACGGCCGCCCCGGCCGCGCACGCGACCCCGGACACCGACGCCGGCCCGGCGCTCGCGGCCAAGCCCTACATGGGCTGGTCGAGTTGGAGCATGCAGTCGTCCAAGTACCCGGGACTCAACCCGGACGGCGACTACAGCTACCTCACCGAGGCGAACGTCCTGAAGCAGGCCGACGCCCTCGCCAAGAAGCTGAAGCCGTACGGCTACGAGTACGTCAACATCGACGCCGGTTGGTGGCGCGACCAGGCCTGGAAGCCCGGGTTCGACGAGTACGGCCGTCAGAAGGCCGACCCGGACCGCTTCCCCAGGGGCATGAAGGCGGTCGCCGACGACATCCACGCCAAGGGTCTCAAGGCCGGCATCTACCTCCCCGTCGGTCTGGAGAAGGAGGCGTACAACGACGGCAAGACACCGATCCGGAACGCCGAGGGCTGCACCACCGCCGACATCGTGTACGACGACCTGCGCACCACCAACGGCTGGGACAGCGCGTACAAGATCGACTTCTCCGGCCCCTGCGCGCAGAAGTACATCGACTCCCAGGCGCAGCTGTTCGCCGACTGGGGCTACGACTTCCTGAAGCTCGACGGCGTCGGCCCCGGCTCCTTCAAGAGCGGCGACCAGTACAACAACGTCGCCGACGTGGCCGCCTGGCAGAAGGCGATCGCCACGACCGGACGTCCGATCCACCTGGAGCTGTCCTGGTCCCTGGACATCGGACACGCCGAGGACTGGAAGAAGTACTCCAACGGCTGGCGCATCGACACCGACGTCGAGTGCTACTGCAACACCCTCGTCACCTGGGAGAACTCCGTCGACGACCGCTGGGACGACACGCCGGCCTGGACTCGGCACGCCGGCCCCGGCGGCTGGAACGACCTCGACACCCTCAACGTCGGCAACGGCGAGATGGACGGCCTCACCAAGGCCGAACGGCAGAGCTATGCCACCCTGTGGGCGATCGCCAAGTCCCCGCTCTACACCGGCGACGACCTCACCAAGCTGGACTCCTACGGCCTCTCCCTGCTGACCAACCGCGAGGTCATCGCGATCAACCAGGGCAACACCCCGCCCGCGAAGCCGGTCACCCCGTCCGACCCGCAGCAGGTGTGGGCGGCGAAGAACCCCAATGGGACGTACACGGTCGCGCTGTTCAACCTGGCCGACTCCCCGGCCTCGGTGAGCGCGAACTGGGCCACCCTCGGCTTCACCGGCAAGGCCTCGGTGCGCGACCTGTGGAACAAGGAGAACCTCGGCACCTACACCAACAAGGTCACTCAGGCGCTGCCCGCCCACGGCTCCCGCCTGTTCACCGTCACGCCGCGCGGCACCGCCCTGACCTCCACCGCCTACGAGGCCGAGGCCTCGGCAAACACCCTGAGCGGCAACGCCTCGGTCGCCGACTGCTCCGCCTGCTCCGACGGCCGCAAGGTCGGCAACCTTTACCTCGGCGGCAAGCTCACCCTCAACAACGTCGTCGTCGACAAGGCCGGCACCTACCAGATCAAGGTCGCCTACATCAGCGGCGACTCCCGCTCGGCCGACGTCTCCGCCAATGGCGGCGGCGCCACCCGTCACAAGTTCCCGTCCACCGGCGACTGGGGGACGGTGAACAGCGTCTACGTACCCGTGACGCTCAAGGCGGGCACCAACACGATCACCTTCGACAGCGGTTCGGGCTATGCGCCGGACATCGATCGGGTCGACGTACCGAAGTCCTCCTCCTGACCCTCCCCCGGGGGCCCGGCCCTGCGCCGGGCCCCGCCCCGACGTTCTCCGGAGCCGCACATGAACCCGCGCTCTCCCGACCCCAGCAGAAGAACCCTGCTCTCCCTCGCCACGACGGGCTCGCTCGCCGCCGCTCTCGGCGGCCTGCCCGCCTTCACCGCCTCCGCAGCCCCGCAGCGCCCGGCAACCTCGCCGCTCCTCACCGGTTCGGCCCGCAACGAACTGTGGTGGCAGGCCCCCAGCGACGAGGGCTCGCTGATCGAACAGGGCCTGCCGGTCGGCAACGGCCGCCTCGGCGCCCTCGCGAGCAACGATCCCGGCCGCGAACTGCTGCTCATCACCGACGCCACCATGTGGACCGGCGGCCTCAACGACACCCTGGACGCGGACGGCCAGTTCCCCTACAGCCGCGCCGACTTCGGCTCCTTCACCCTGCTCGCCCGGCTGACGGTCGACATCCCCGACCACGACCTGTCCGCCGTCTCCGGCTACCGCCGTACCCTAGACCTCTCCCAGGGCCTGGTCACCAGCTCCTACGTCCGCTCCGGCGTCACCTACAGCCGGCAGATCTTCGCCAGCCGGCCCGACGACGTGATCGTCCTGCACTTCACGCAGAGCGGCGGCGGCCGGTACACCGGCTCCGTCACCCTCGGCGGCACACACGGCGAAAAGCCTTCGCAAGCCGAGTCGTTCGGAGCCTCCCTGGTCAACGGGCTACGCTACGGCGCCGCCGTCAAGGCCTACGGCGCCGGCGGCAAGGTCGCCGTGAACGGCACACGGATCGACTTCTCCGGGTGCAGGAACCTCACGGTGGTGGTCAGCGGCGGCACAAATTACGCGCCCGACGCGGCGGCGAACTACCGCAACCCGTCCCTCGACCCCGAGCAACTGGCCCGCACGAAGGTCCGCAACGCCGCCCGGCACTCGGCCGACACCCTGCTGCGCACGCACGTCGCCGACTACCGTGCCCTTTATGACCAGTTCGGCCTCTCGCTCGGCGCCTCCACGGCCGCCCAGCGCGAGCTGGACACCTGGGAACGCCTCAAGGCCCGCGCCCGCGACGGCATGCCCGACCCCGAACTGGAGGCTGCCTACCTCCAGTTCGGCCGCTACCTGATGATCTCCGGCTCGCGCGGCAGCCTGCCCCTCAACCTCCAGGGCCTGTGGCTGGACGGCAACGACCCGGACTGGATGGGCGACTATCACACCGACATCAACATCCAGATGAACTACTGGATGGCCGACCGCGCGGGCCTGTCCCAGTGCTTCGACGCCTTCACCGACTACTGCGTCGACCAGCTCCCGTCCTGGACGAGGCTCACCCAGACCCTGTTCAACGACCCGCGCAACCGCTACCGCAACTCCACCGGCAAGATCGCTGGCTGGACCGTCGCCATCTCCACCAACCCCTACGGCGGCAACGGCTGGTGGTGGCACCCGGCGGGCAACGCCTGGCTCTGCAACAGCCTGTACGAGCACTACGAGTACACCCAGTCGCGGGAGCACCTGGCGAGGATCTACCCACTCCTGAAGGGCGCCTGCGAGTTCTGGGAGGCTCGGCTGCTCACCACAACGCTCCCCGGCACCTCGACGGAGGTGCTCATCGCCGACAGCGACTGGTCGCCCGAGCACGGCCCGCTCGACGCCAAGGGCATCACCTACGCCCAGGAGCTGGTGTGGTCGCTGTTCGGCAACTTCTGCGCCGCGTCCGCCGAGTTGAAGAAGGACACCGGCTATGCCGACACGATCGCCGGCCTGCGCAGGAAGCTCTACCTGCCGCAGGTGAGTCCGAAGACGGGCTGGCTCGAGGAGTGGATGTCGCCGGACAACCTGGGCGAGACGACCCACCGGCACCTGTCCGGACTGGTCGGGCTGTTCCCCGGTGACCGCATCCGCCCCGACGGCTCCACCCCGAAGGACATCGTCGACGGCGCCACCGCCCAGCTCACCGCCCGCGGCATGGAGAGCTTCGGCTGGGCGAACGCCTGGCGCAGCCTGTGCTGGGCCCGTCTGAAGAACGCGGACAGGGCCTACCAGCTCATCGTCAACAACCTCCGCCCGTCGACCGGCGGCAGCAACGGCACCGCGTTCAACCTCTTCGACATCTACGAGGTGGAACAGGGCCGCGGCATCTTTCAGATCGACGCCAACTTCGGCACCCCGGCCGCCATGATCGAGATGCTCCTCCACTCCCGCCCCGGCCACCTGGAACTCCTCCCCGCCCTCCCCGACGCCTGGGCCGCGTCCGGTCACGTCACGGGCGTCGCCGCACGAGGCGGCTTCGTCGTGGACCTCGACTGGCGGGACGGGAAACCGACCTCGGCCCGGATCCGCAGCGTCGGCGGCCGGACCACGACCGTGGCGTACGCGGGCGTCCACCACACGGTCACGCTCGAACCCGGCGAGTCCGTCACGCTCCGGGACTTCGTCCGATGACCGCCCGGTTCGCCCGACCGGGCCGCCTGATCGCGGTCCTGGCCGTCGCCCTCGCCCTCCAGGGCACGCCGACGTCGGCGCAGGCGGCGACGGCCAGGCACGACGTCATCACCTGGGGCGCCAGTGCCGACCGCATGGGCGACGGGATCCCCGACCGTAGCTACCGGCTCGTCGTACGCACCAGCGTCGGCGGCGACGACCTGCGCATCCGGCTCTCCAACGCCTTCGGCGACCGGCCGGTGACCTTCGACAGCGTCTACGCCGGTGTGCGGCGGACGGGCGCCGAACTGGTACCCGGCAGCAACCGGCGGCTGACCTTCGACGGCGCGCGCTCCGTCACCGTCCCCGCGGGCGCCACCGCCTACAGCGACCCGCTGCCCGGCCGGCTGCCCGCGGCGACGGACCTGGTGATCAGCCTGCACAGTCCGGACGCGGCGGGACCGGCGACCGGCCACTGGATGGCCATGCAGACGTCGTACGCGGCCCAGGGCGACCGCACCGCGGAGGAGGGCGCCACCAACTGGACGGACACCGTGGGCTCCTGGTTCTACCTCGACGCCGTCACCGTCCGGACGAGCGCGTCGACCGGCGCGGTCGTCGCGCTCGGCGACTCCATCACGGACGGCTGGCAGTCCAGCACCGACCTGAACCGCCGCTGGCCCGACTACCTCGCCCGCCGACTCCGTGCCGCGACCGGTACGACCGTCAAGGGCGTGGCCAACGAAGGGATCTCCGGCAACAAGGTCCTGGCCGACGGCGCCGGGCAGAGCGCCCTCAACCGGCTGGACCGCGACGTCCTGTCCCACCCCGGCGTCCGGACCGTGTTCCTCTTCGAGGGCGTCAACGACATCAAGGCCCACACCGGCGTGACCGCCGAGGATCTCATCGCCGGCTACCGCGAGATCGTCGACCGGGCGCACGCGGCGGGCAAGTGTGTCGTCGGCGCCACCGTCGGGCCCTTCAAGGGCTGGTCCGAATGGGATCCGGCCGCCGAAGCCGTACGTCAGGAGGTCAACGCCTTCATACGGAACAGCGGGGAGTTCGACGCGGTCACCGACTTCGACCGCATCCTGCGCAACCCCTACGACCCCGAGCGCATCCTTCCGTTCTTCGACAACGGCGACCACCTGCACCCCAACGACAAGGGGATGCAGGCGCTCGCCGACGCCGTCGACATCGAGAGCCTGGACTGCGCATCCGGGTAGTTCACGGACGGCCGTCGGCTGCCCCGCTCAGCGCAGCGTCCTCGCCCAGTCCGCCGGAACCCGCCCCGCCGGACCCGGCGCCGGCTGGTCCAGGGGGTGGCTCTCCGGCGGGGCCAGGTCGGGGCCGGACTCGTACATCTCCTTCGTCGCGAAGTTCCAGAACCACTCCTCGCCCGGCTCGAAGCTCCGCATCACGGGGTGCCCGGTGGCCTCGTAGTGCGCGGTGGCGTGCTTGGCGGGAGAGGAGTCGCAGCAGCCGATGTGGCCGCACTGGGCACAGCGCCGCAGGTGGAACCACCACCCGCCGACCTCGTCGCACTCCGCGCAGCCCGTGCCGCTGGGCGGGACGGTCGGGTCGATTCCGGTGTCACTGGTCATGCCGACTCCTCGGGGGCCGTTTCGTCGTCCGTGGCGGTGAGCGGAAGGAGCACCTGGAAACGCGTGTCGCCCGGCACCGACTCGACCTGGAGGCTGCCGTGGTGCTTGTTGACGACGATCCGCCAGGAGATGTCCAGGCCGAGCCCGGTGCCCTCGCCCACCGGCTTGGTGGTGAAGAAGGGGTCGAAGATACGGTTCCGGATCTCCGGCGGCACCCCGGGCCCCGTGTCGCGGAACTCCACCAGCATCCGGTCGTGGTCGAGCGCCGTCCGCACCGTCAACGTCCCGTCGCCGCCTGCGCTGTTGATGGCGGAGACCGCGTTGTCGATCAGGTTGGTCCACACCTGGTTGAGCTCCGCCGGGTAGGCGGGGACCTTCGGGAGCGTATGATCGTAGTCCTTGACGACCTTGATCTGCTGTCCGATCTTTCCCGACAGCATCAGCAGCGTGCTGTCGAGGAGTTCGTGCACGTCGGCCATCCGGTACGGGGCGCGGTCGAGCTGCGAGTACTGCTTCGCCGCGTCCACGAGGTGGGAGATGCGGGTGGTGGAGTCCTCGATCTCGTCCATCAGCAGCTCGGTCTCGACCGTGTAGTTGAGCCACCCGACCGCTCCGGGGAGGATCTCCTCGTCGACGGCCGCCGCGACCTGGTCCAGCCAGTCGATGTCCAGTCCGGCCTGCACGAAGGTGGGCGCGAGCCGCCAGCCGTCCGGGATGCCGTGGTCGTCGAGCCAGTCGGTGAGGGCGTCCTCGCGGTCCGCCGCCTCCAGCGGGCTCAGTGTCGGTGCCTTGGCGACCAGTTCGGCCGTGCGGTCCTGGATCTCGATGAGGTGCGCCAGCTGTTCGCGCGGAAACGGGCCCGAGGCGATGATGCTGAGCTTGTGCCGCATCTTCGCCACCCGCTCGCGCAGCGTCGAGGTCGCCCGTACGGCCGCCGCGGCGGGGTTGTTGAGTTCGTGGGTGAGCCCGGCGGACAACGAGCCGAGCGCCAGCAGCCGTTCCCGCTGCCCGATCATCCGCTGGGTGTTCTTCGAGCCGAAGAACAGCCCCTCCAGGAGATGGACCGCCATGGGGAACCATTCCCGCATGATGCTCGCGAACGTGTCCGCGGGCACCACGAAGAACCGTGTCGGCTCCGTCACGCGCATCGAGTTGTTGTAGACCTGCCGCACCCGGTCGCCGAGATACGCCTGCATGGCCCCGGCGTACACCCCGGGCTGGGAGGTCCGGGTGACCTCGACGTCGTCGGCGCCGACCCGCCGGGACAGCACGACCGTGCCCTCGATCATCACGTAGAAGCAGGTGGCGGGCTCACCCTCGGTGTACACCGGACCGGGTTCGAACCCCTCCACGCGTCCCCCGGCGCACAGCCGTCCGAGTTGTTCGGGGCTCAGCTTCTCGAACAGGAACAGTGAACCGATCTCCTGGGGGTTGCACGGCAGGAGCTGCCCGCTCATGACTGCTCCAGGTAACGGTGGACGAGCATCACGGCCATGGCTCCCTCTCCGACGGCGGACGCGACGCGCTTGGCGGACTCGGCGCGCGCGTCGCCCGCCACGAACACGCCGGGAATGTTGGTCTCCAGGTGGTACGGCGGCCGGTCCAGCTCCCAGTCCGCGGGCGGCCGCCCGTCCGGCGTGAGGTCGGGGCCGGCCAGGATGAACCCGCGTTCGTCGCGCAGCACCGTGCCGTCCAGCCAGTCGGTCAGCGGGGCCGCGCCGATGAACACGAACAGCCACTGCGCGTCGACGAGTTCGGTCTGCCCGGTCGCCGCGTCGCGCAGCGTCAGCTGCTCCAGGTGGTCGGAGCCGTGCGCGGCCTCGACGACGGTGCCGCAGCGCACCGAGATGTTCGGCGCCTCCTCGATCTGCTGGATCAGGTAGTACGACATCGACGCCGACAGCGACTCCCCGCGCACCAGGAGGGTCACCGACTTGGCGCCCCGGGCCAGGTACATCGCCGCCTGCCCCGCGGAGTTGGCGCCGCCCACGATGTACACGTCGTGGCCCTGGCAGGAGGCGGCCTCGGTCAGCGCCGATCCGTAGAACACCCCGCAGCCGCTCAGCTCGTCCACGCCCGGCGCGGGAAGCTCCCGGTAGGACACACCGGTCGCCAGGATCACGCTGTGCGCGGCGATCGCCGAGCCGTCGGAGAACCGTACGACCCGCGCGGCGCCGTTGACCTCCAGCCCGGTCACCTCGCGCGCGGTGAGGATCTCGGCGCCGAACCTCGCCGCCTGCCGCCGGGCCCGGTCGGTGAGCTGCGCGCCCGACACACCGTCGGGGAAGCCGAGGTAGTTCTCGATGCGTGAGCTCTGGCCGGCCTGCCCGCCGGTCGCGGACCGCTCCACGAGCACCGTCCGCAGCCCTTCCGAGGCCCCGTACACGGCCGCGCCGAGACCGGCCGGGCCGCCGCCGATGACGACCAGGTCGTAGAAGTCAGCCGTCGGAGTCGTCGCCAGCCCCACCCGGGCGGCGAGCTCGGGCGCCTCGGGCGCGACCAGCGGAGTGCCGTCCGGGGTGATCACCAGCGGCAGCCGCTGCCCGTCCGCACCGGCGGCGGCCAGCAGCCGCCGGCCCTCCGGCTCGTCGGCCGAGTACCAGCGGTACGGCACCTGGTTGCGGGCCAGGAACTCCCGGACGTCCGACGAGCGCGCCGACCAGCGGTGCCCGACGACCTTCGTGCTGGGCACGGGCCGGAAGTCGCTGCAGCGCCACGCCTGGATCAGGTCGTCCAGCACCGGGTACAGCTTCTCCTCGGGAGGATCCCATGGCTTGAGCAGATAGTGGTCGAGATCCACGACGTTGATCGCGTCGATCGCCGCGTTCGTGTCCGCGTACGCGGTCAGCAGCACCCGCCGCGCGCCCGGATACACGTCCAGGGCCTGTTCGAGGAACTCGATGCCGTTCATCTGCGGCATGCGGTAGTCGGCCAGGATCACGGCCACCAGGTCGCCGCGCAGCTTCAGCTCCCGCAGCGCCTCGAGCGCGGACTCGCCGGACTCCGCGCGCACGATCCGGTACGACTCGCCGTAGCGCCGCCTCAGGTCCCGGGCGACGGCACGGGAGACACCCGGGTCGTCGTCCACGGTCATGATGACGGTCCGCGCTGTGTCGGCGGTCTGTGCCATACGTCTCCCACCCCGAGCGGTCGGAATCAGGGCACGGCGTCCCCTTCGTCACCGCGCCGGCTCCGCCCATCGTATGTTCGATCGCCCCGCTTCGCTCTGCTGTGCCGCGGGCAGGCCGCTCGTCAGCGCGACGTGCTCCCCTGCGAGGCCCATGCCGGCAGCGTAGGGAAGACTGAGAGCCGACGATGTGATCGCGACACGAGGAGGCAGCCGCATGACGCGCCCGATCACGGCAGGGGTCGACGGATCGGAGGAGAGCCTCGCGGCGCTGGCCTGGGCCGGACGCGAAGCCGTCCGCCGCGGGCTGGCGCTGCGCGTGGTGCACGCCTGGCGGTACGAGCCGCACGCGGCGGTGGAGGGGGACCGGGACACCCAGGACCGGTGGGTGCGTGGCACCGTGGCCGGCGCCGTCCGGACCGTCACCGAGCGGCACCCCGGCCTGGACGTGTCCGCCGACGTCCTGGAGGGTGACGCCGTCGACACGCTGGTCGCCGCGGCGGCCGAGGCCGAACTGCTGGTGCTCGGCTCGCGCGGCCACGGCCGGGTCGTCGGCTTCCTGCTGGGCTCCGTCGGCCAGCAGGTGATCGCCGCGACCACGCGGCCGGTGGTGCTGGTGAGGTCCGGGGACCGGCCCGCGGCCGAGGTGGACGGCCGTGAGGTCGTCGTCGGTCAGGAGGGCGGCCCGGAGGACAGCGCCGCCGCGCTGGGGTTCGCGTTCGAGACGGCCGCGGCTCGCGGGGCGACCGTCCGCGCGGTGCGGGCCTGGACGCTGCCGCCCGCGTTCGCCTACAGTCCCGGCTCGCTGCACCTGCTCGACGAGGCCGGCGGCCCCGTGCCGTTCGAGAAGAAGGCGCTGGCCGAGGCGGTGCAGCCGTGGCGGGACCGGTTCCCGGACGTTCCGGTGGTCGAGCACGTGGAGATGGGCAGCGCCGGTCAGGTGCTGCTGTCGATGGCCGGGCGGGCCCAGCTGATGGTCGTCGGCCGCCGTGCCCGCCGTACCGCCGTCGGTGCCCGGATCGGCTCGGTCGCCCATGGCGTCCTGCACCACGCGGACTGCCCGGTGGCCGTGGTCCCGCCCGCCTGAGTCACTCCGCCGACGCGGTCCGAACCGTCTGCCGTGCGTGGGGGAGGATGTTCCTGACGTAGTCCTCGACGGCCGTGTCGAGGCCGATGTCGTGCTGGGCCCGCTCGGACAGGTACCAGCGGTGTTCGAGCAGCTGGTGGTAGATCTCGGCGGGGTCCATGCCGCCGCGCAGCTCCGGCGGCACCGCACGCACGGTGGGCCGGAACACCTCGCGCACCCAGCGGTGGGCGAGCACCTCCGGGCGGGCTGCGAGGGGGTCGCCCGGCGCGTAGTCGTCCTGGGTGGCCATCCAGCTCTCCAGGTCGTTCAGCAGCCGGCGGGCCTGGTTCTCCTCGGTGTCCAGGCCGGTCAGCCGCAGCAGCTGCCGCTGGTGGTGGCCCGCGTCGACGACCTTGGGCACGAAGGTGACCGTGTCGCCGTTCGAGGAGTGCTCGATCTGCATCTCGGCCACGTCGAAACCGAGGTCGTTGAGGCGGCGTATCCGGCGCTCTATGTAGTGGTACTTGCCCGCCGGGTAGACGGAGGTGCGGGTCAGCTCCTTCCACAGGTCGTCGTAGCGGGCGCAGATCTCGGTGCCGAACTCGACCGGGTCGACGGAGGGGTGCAGCGCCCCCGACGCCTCCAGGTCGAGCAGTTCGCCGCTGATGTTGACGCGGGCGAGGTCCAGGTCGTAGTCGCGCTGCCCGGAGCTCAGCCGCGGGTGCAGTTCGCCGGTCTCGGCGTCGACCAGATATGCGGCGTACGCGCCTGCGTCCCGCCGGAACAGCGTGTTCGACAGCGAGCAGTCGCCCCAGGCGAACCCGGCCAGGTGCAGCCGCACCAGCAGCACCGCCAGTGCGTCCATCAGCCGGTGCATGGTCGCCGGGCGCATGGTCGTCTCGAACATCGAGCGGTACGGCATCGAGCCGTTCAGGTGCCGGGTGATCAGCACCGACTCCAGCGGGCCGCCGTCCGCGTCGCTGCGACCGGTGACCACGGCCAGTGGGTCCACCGCGGGGATACCGAGGCGGTCCAGGTCGCGCAGCAGCTCGTACTCGCGCAGGGCGGGGCGTTCGGCGAGCTCCTTGACGGCGACCACCTCGCCGCCGGCCCGGGCGTAGCGCACGACGTGGCGGGAGATGCCGCGGGGCAGCGGGACGAGGTGGTCCTCCGGCCATTCCTCCAGCGGCAGGTGCCACGGCAGCTCGAGCAGGAGGGCGGGGTGCTCCGGGTTGGTGGCGCTGATCTGCAATGCCATGGCCCGACCTTAGACGGCCCGTTCCCTGGCCTGTCGGGCGGCGTCCCGCACCGGGCCTCGGTGGACCGGCCCGTGCCCGGGCGCCAGCACATCGGCGTCCAGCCCGTCGAACAGCTCCAGCGAGGCCAGGGCCCGGGTGCGCTCGTGATGGAACATGTCGGGCAGCAGCTGCGGACCCTTCGGCCGTGCCGTGGGGTGTCCGCTGACCAGGGCGTCACCGGAGATCAGCACTCCGGCGTCCGGCAGGTGGAACGCGCAGTGCCCGAGGGTGTGGCCGGGCGTGTGGACGGGCACGGGACGCCCCGGCAGGTCCAGCGGGCCCGCCGTGGGGAAGGGCCGGGGCGAGGTCACCGGGTTATGGGCGGTGCCCCCGGAGCGGATCGCGTGCACCGCCCACGGCAGCACGCCCGGCCGCCAGCCGTTGCGCAGCACCCGGCCGACGGACACCTGGTGCTGGAAGTCCCGGCGCGCGTGCGGCACTTCGGCCTCGTGCAGGTACACCGGCGTGCCGTACGTGGTGCTCAGGTACTGAGCGGATCCCAGATGGTCGTTGTGGGCGTGGGTGATGAGCACGGCCGCCACCGCCCGAGGCGAACTCCCCACCTCGGCAAGGGAGCCGAGGACCTTCTGCCGGTCCCCGGGGTACCCGGTGTCGACCAGTGTGACGGCGTCCCCCTCGCGGAGGATCACCCAGTTGGTGTTGCTGCCGTGCACCAGGTAGGTGCCGTCGGCGACTTGCTGCACATCTGCCCGCATGATCGTCCCGCATGGTGAGGTCCGCGCCCGACGGGGACAGCAAAGCAGATCACGAGACCGCCTTCTTCGGAGGGTGCCCCTTGCTCACGGGGCCTGCCCGCCCGCGCGCCGTGTGCTCAGTTCACGCCGTGCGGGCGGAACTGGATGCTGATACGTGGCCCCGCGGCCCGCGTGGTCTTCGGCACGCAGTGCTCCCACGCCGCTGACACGAACCGCCCATCACGATGAGGTCGCCGTGACCCAGGGGGCGCCGCACGGTGTCGCCGTCCCGCATCGGACGCAGCAGGAGGTCCCGGGGAGCGCCCACGGACAGGATGGCGACCATGGTGTCCTCGCGCGCGCCCCGGCCGATCCGGTCACCGTGCCAGGCGACACTGTCCCGTCCGTCGCGGTAGTAGCAGAGCCCGGCCGTGGCGAACGGCTCGCCCAGCTCGTCGGCGTAGTGCGCGGTGAGTGCGTCGCGCGCCTCGGTGAGCACCGGGTGCGGCAGCGGGGCGCCCGCCTTGTAGTACGCCAGCAGCCTGGGTACGTCGACCACGTGGTCGTACATCGTGCGGCGCTCGGCCCGCCACGGCACCTCGGTCGCCAGCTGTTCGAACAGCGCGTCGGACCCGCTCAGCCACCCGGGCAGTACGTCGGTCCAGGCGCGGGAACCGAGTGCGGTGCGGCGCAGCCCGTCGAGGGAGCCGAGCCGGAGCTCGTCGGTCTGGTCGAAGAGCGAACCCTGGAGGTGCACGGCCATGGATCCAGCGTACCGTTGATTCGAATGTTTGTTCCATTGGTGTAGCGGGCTGAACTGACGCCGTCCCGACCCTTTGGATGCATTCCTGTATCGGATACATTCACGTATCGAACGGAGGGGCGGACATGGTGGCGGAGGGAACGACCGGGCGTGTGACCAGGCGCCGCGTCCGCACGCGCGCGAACCTCCTGGACGCCGCGTTCGAGGTGTTCGCGGCCAAGGGATTCGGGCGGGTCTCGATCGAGGAGGTGTGCGAGGCCGCCGGCTACAGCCGCGGTGCCTTCTACTCGAACTTCGCCAGCCTGGACGAGCTGTTCTTCGCCCTCTACCGGCAGCGGGCCGACCTCATCGCCGAGCAGGTCTCCGGGGCGCTCGCCCTGGACGGACCGGACCTCGACGTGCCCGCCGCCGTCGACCGGGTCACCGAGGTGCTGCTGCTCGACCTGGACTGGCTCCTGGTCAAGACGGATTTCCTCGTGCACGCCGCCCGCGACCCGGCCGTGGCGCAGACCCTCCTGGAACACCGGGCCCGGCTGCGCGGGGCCATCGCGCAGCGACTCGCCCGCGCCGTCCAGGGCCACACTGCGCTGCCCGCCGTACTGGGCGACATCGACGCCGCCGCCCACGCGGTGGTCGCCGCCTACGACGGAGTCACCACCCAACTGCTGCTGGACAAGGACGTCGAGCACGCGCGCGCGTGGCTCAAGCAACTGCTCACCGCGCTGCTGACCGACGGCAGCGGCACACCCGAACTGAGACCCCAATGAGAAGGGCAACGGTCCCCATGGACGCCACGGACGCGGACGTCATCGTCGTCGGAGCCGGTCTCGCAGGCCTGGTCGCGGCGCACGAACTCACCAGCCGGGGCCGCAGGGTCGCCCTGGTGGACCAGGAGAACGCCGCCAACCTCGGCGGCCAGGCCTTCTGGTCCTTCGGCGGGCTGTTCCTCGTCGACTCCCCGGAGCAGCGGCGCCTCGGCGTCAAGGACTCCTTCGAGCTGGCCTGGAACGACTGGCAGGGCAGCGCCGGGTTCGACCGGGTGGACGACGAGGACTCCTGGGCGGTGCGCTGGGCCCGCGCCTACGTCGAGTTCGCGGCCGGCGAGAAGCGGTCCTGGTTGGAGGGGCACGGCATCAAGTTCCTGCCGACGGTCGGCTGGGCCGAGCGCGGCGACCTGCGCGCCGACGGACACGGCAACTCCGTACCCCGCTTCCACATCGCATGGGGCACCGGCACAGGGGTCGTCGAGCCGTTCGTCCGGTACGCCGAGCAGGCCGCGCGCGACGGACTGCTCACCTTCCACCACCGGCACCGCGTGGACGAGCTCGTCATCGAGGACGGCGCGGCACGCGGGGTGCGCGGCACGGTACTCGCCGCCGACGACTCGCCCCGCGGCGTCGCCTCCAACCGTGACCGTGTCGGCGAGTTCGAACTCACCGCCCAGGCCGTGGTCGTCACCACCGGCGGCATCGGCGCCAACCACGACATCGTCCGCCGCTACTGGCCCGAGCGCCTCGGCACGCCGCCCGCCGAGATGGTCACCGGCGTCCCCGCATACGTCGACGGGCGGATGCTTGACATCAGCGCGGAGGCGGGCGTACGGCTGGTCAACCGCGACCGCATGTGGCACTACACCGAGGGCCTGCAGAACTGGGACCCGATCTGGCCCGGCCACGGCATCCGCATCCTGCCCGGACCGTCCTCGATGTGGTTCGACGCCCTCGGCCGCCGCCTGCCCGAACCGTGCCTGCCCGGATACGACACCCTCAGCACCCTGAAGTACCTGCGGACCACGCAGGACATCGCCGGGTACGACCACTCCTGGTTCATCCTCACCCAGAAGATCATCGAGAAGGAGTTCGCACTGTCGGGCTCAGAGCAGAACCCCGACATCACCGCCAAGGACCGCAAGGCGTTCCTGCGCGAACGGGTGCTCGGCAAGGGCGCGCCCGGCCCGGTGGCGGCCTTCCTGCGCAACGGCGCCGACTTCGTCACCGCGCCGAACCTCGACCAGCTCGTGGAGAAGATGAACGGCCTCACCGACAAACCGCTCCTCGACGCGGCCGCGCTCCGCCGCCAGATCGAGGCCCGCGATCTGCAGATCGCCAACCCCTACAGCAAGGACGCCCAGGTGCAGGGCCTGCGCAACGCCCGCCGCTACGTCGGCGACCGCCTCGGCCGGGTCGCCACCCCGCACCACATCCTCGACCCGGCCGCCGGACCGCTGATCGGCGTCAAGCTGCACGTCCTGACCCGCAAGACCCTCGGCGGCATCCAGACCGACCTCGACTCCCGCGCCCTCGGCACCGACGGCCGGCCGATCGACGGTCTGTACGCGGCGGGTGAGGTGGCCGGCTTCGGCGGTGGCGGCGTGCACGGCTACAACGCGCTGGAGGGCACCTTCCTCGGTGGCTGCCTCTTCTCGGGGCGCGCGGCGGGCCGGGCGGCGGCGCGGCAGACCGGGTGAGGTCTCCTCACGCCTGAAGGAGGCGGGCCAGCACGGCGGCGTGGCTCTCCTCGGGCGACTTGGCGGAGGTCAGCAGCGTCACCGTCCCCTTGCGGGCCAAGTCACGTACGTGATCGAGGAGTTCGGCCGCCTCGGGCTCGGCCAGCTCCGCCTCGTAGCGGCGCGCGAACTCCTCGTACGACCCCTCGCCCGCGTGGTACCAGCGGCGCAGCTCGGTGGACGGGGTCAGGCCCTTCGGCCACTCGTCCACCCGCGCCGCGTCCTTCGCCAGACCGCGCGGCCAGAGCCGGTCGACCAGGACGCGCACGCCGTCCTCGGCTTCCGGCGGTTCGTAGATGCGGCGCACACGGACACTCACGTTCGGGCCTTTCTCGTGGCGGCTCGTGCCGGGAGCGTACGCCGGGCGGGTGGAGGCAGCCGTGGAACCCGGGGCCGCCTCACCCGACTGGACCCGAACGCAGGGTCTGTGCAGCCGTGGCCGTCACGGCGTCCGCCACCGCCGCCAGGGCGGGCGAGTCCAGCTTCCACTGCTGCCAGTACAGCGGGACGTCCACCGCGCGGTCGGGGGCGAGCTGGACCAGGCGGCCGGAGCGCAGCAGCGGGTCGGCCTGGACCTCGGGCACCACACCCCAGCCGAGGCCCGCGGCGACGGCTTCGACGAAGCCGTCCGAGGTGGGCACGAAGTGCCGTACCGGGCTCGCCCCGCCCCTGCCGCGCCGCAGCCGGCGGACGAAACCGTCCTGGAGGTCGTCGCGCCGGTCGAAGACCACGACCGGCGCCTGAGCGAGCGTCTCCCGCAGCTCTCCGTCGAGATGCCGCCCGGCGAAGTCCGGGCGGGCCACGGCGACATAGCGCATCGTGCCGAGCGCGCGCACGGAGCACCCCGTCACGGGAACCGACGACGATGTCACCGCCGCCATCACCAGCCCCTCGCGCAGCAGCGCCGCGGTGTGGTCCTGGTCCTCGCGGCGCAGTTCGAAGCAGAGCCGCAGCTTCTCGGGGACGCGGGTGAGCGCCGGCAGGAACCAGGTCGCCAGCGAGTCGGAGTTCACCGCGATCGACACACGGGTCGCCTCCCCGGCGCCGCTCAGACCGAGCTCGGCGCGTGCGTCCCGCTCCAGCCGGGCCAGCTGGCGGGCCAGCCGCACCACGACCTCGCCCGACTCCGTGGGCCGCACCGGCTTCGTCCGCATCAGCAGGATCCGTCCGGTGCGCTGCTCCAGGGCCTTCACCCGCTGACTGACCGCCGACGGCGTCACATGCAGGGCGGCCGCCGCCGCGTCGAAGGTGCCCTCGTCCACGACCGCGAGCAGGGTCTGCACCTGGTCGACAGGAAGCTCCGTCATCGCCTGCTCCGCTCCTGAGGGCCATTACGAGGGCCAGTACGAGGCATTACGAGAGCTAAGGATACGTAAGAATCATTAGCTGTACCTTCAGACGCCGCTTCCGTAGCGTCGATGCCATGCCCCACACCCTGACCGCCGCGGCCGCCGGATTCGGCACCGGCCTCTCGCTCATCGTCGCCATCGGCGCCCAGAACGCCTTCGTCCTGCGCCAGGGCGTGCGCCGGGAGGCGGTCCTCGCCGTCGTCGCCATCTGCGCACTGTCCGACGCCCTCCTGATCGCCCTGGGCGTCGGCGGTGTCGGCGCGGTGGTGGTGGCCTGGCCCGGTGCGCTGACCGTGGTGGGCTGGATCGGCGGGGCGTTCCTGCTCGGCTACGGAGCCCTCGCCGCCCGCCGTGCCCTCAAGCCCGGGGCGGAGGCCCTGCGCGCGGAGGGCGAGGCCGCCGGGTCGCGTCGGCGGGCGGTGCTCACCTGTCTGGCGATGACCTGGCTCAACCCGCACGTCTACCTCGACACCGTGTTCCTGCTCGGCTCCGTCGCCGCCGACCAGGGTCCGCTGCGCTGGACGTTCGGTGTCGGAGCCGCGGTCGCCAGCCTCTGCTGGTTCACCGCGCTCGGCTTCGGGGCCCGGCTGCTCGGCCGCTGGCTGGCCCGGCCCGCCGCCTGGCGGGTGCTGGACGGACTCCTCGCCGCAACCATGCTCGTCCTCGGCGTCACACTCATCGCCGGCAGCTGACCGCCCGGGCCCTCTACAGGCCGCCGCTGCGCCGGTGGAGCGAGTACTGCTCCATCAGCTGGCCGCGGGTCATCTCCAGCCGGTACGCGAGGATCTCGGCGACGATCCGCACCAGCGTCATGCCGAGCTGCGGATCCTCCTCGCACAGCTCGAGCACGGGCTGGGCCTCGAACTCGTAGGCGCGTACGGGGCTGAAGGCCACCGCGCCGAAGTCCCACTGGTGCGGCGGGAACAGCCAGGACCAGCCCAGCAGATCGCCCGAGCCGAGAGTGGCGACGGTCACCCGCTGCAGCGACGTCACCTGCTGGTCGAGCGAGACCGCCCCGGAACGGATGACCCAGAAACGGTCGGCCGTGCCGCCCGCCTCGAAGATCCGGGTGTCCTCGGGGAAGGACACCTCCCGGCCGAGCGCCATCAGTCGTCCGCGCTGGGGCGGGGGAAGGGCGGTCAGCAGTTTCGTCGCTTTGGTCATGGCGCGGAGCTCCTCGCCGGCGATCGGTCCCGGTGCTGTTCCTATGCCCATTTCAGCCGCTGAGGGCGCGCGGAGCACCTCGGCGATCCCGTCGGTTCCGCACCCGGTCCGGCGGTGGCCGCGACGCGGACATGAAAGAGCCCTGGCTGGACGGGGGAGGCCAGCCAGGGCCGTAAGCGGTGGTGTACGGAGGACGATGAGGTCGACTCCGTCACCACGTATGAATGAACAATAAACCATCACCGGGCGTTGTCCGAACACGGGACCGGGTCCCGTGAGCTGTTTCACTTCGCCCTCACTGCTGCTGTGAGGTCACGACGCGGATCGTGCCCCGGTGCCCGCTCGGCCGGCCTCGGCGTGCCTGCCGGGGGTGAGGATCTCGTCCAGCACCCTGAGCACCACCTCGTACGCCAGCCGCCGTACGGCCGCCTCCCGGGCTCCGTCCGGGTCGTGCGCCGCCAGGGCGTCGCTGCGCGCCCGCCACGCGCGTTCCTCCTGTTCCGCGCAGGCCCTGCCGCGCTGGATGCGCCGCAACAGCTCGTCTGAGTCCACGACGTCGGTCATGCCCTCCGCGTACCCCCGTGTTCCGCTTCGATGGCCGGGTGTGCGGGCTTCGGCGACTTGTTCCGGCTGGTTTGGCGGGCTCTTCTGCGGTGAGCCGAACAGTGTGGGCGACGCGGCCGGACGAAAGCCCGTTTTCTTCGACTCGGCGGTGTCCTTCCCGGTCGATCAGTCAGGGAGCGAAGACGTGAGCGCGCAGCACTGGACCGAGCCCGCAGGCAGCGCAACGTGCCGTCCGGCCGATGTCCGCCGGGCGGTACGGCATGCGGTGGCGAGTCGCTGCCGGGCCACCGGCATCCCGTGCGACGAGGACGCCCTCGAGGACGCCCTGCTCGTGGCGTCGGAACTGACGTCCAACGCCATCCTGCACGGCGGCGGTGTCACCGGCGTCGCCGTCGATGTGGACGGGCGGGAGGTGAGGGTCTCCGTCAGCGACCGCAGTGACCGGCTGCCGGTGGTCACGGCGCCGATCGACGCGCAGGGACGGCGTCGGTCAGGGGGCCGTGGCTGGCCGATCGTGTGTCGGCTGGCGCGGGACGTGCGGGTGGCGGGACTGCCCTCGGGCGGTAAACGCATCACCGCTGTGGTGCCGTTGGGCTGACCGGTCTTCGCCGCTGTGGCGTTTGTTCTCGCGGTGGCAGGGCAGACGCATCCTCGTGCTTCGGACCGGAGGCGCACCAGCGGGAGCGGTATGCGCTCCCGGGTCTCCGGGATCCGGGTCGGCGCCCTTCCCGCGGTAGTCCCTGAAGTCCCTGAAAAGACCGTTCAGGAGCGATTCCGCATGCTCACAGACATGTCGACAAGCCGTTCTGGCACGTCCGACCACCCCGCCGAGCACCACCGGCGGCGCCATGACGACGCTCCCGACACCACCCACCTCTTCACCCAACTGCACACCCTGGAGGACGGCCCCGAGCGGGACGCCGTCCGCGATGAACTCGTCAGCGCATGGCTGCCCATGGCCCACCGCATCGCCGGCCGGTTCCGCGACCGCGGTGAGTCCCTCGAGGACCTCCGCCAGGTGGCCGCGCTCGGGCTGGTCAAGGCCATCGACCGCTACGACCCGGCCCGGGGCGCCTTCGAGAGCTACGCCGTGCCCACCATCACCGGCGAGGTCAAGCGGCACTTCCGGGACCGGATGTGGGCCCTGCGCGTGCCCCGCCGGGTCCAGGAACTGCGCAACAAGGTACGGGCCGCCCGCCGGGAACTGGCCCAGAGCCCGGGCTCACCCGAGCCCACCGTCGCCGACATCGCGGCGCACAGCGGGCTGACCGAGGACGAGGTCTCCACCGGAGTGGAGGCGCTGGAGAGCTTCAGCACCCTCTCGCTCGACGCCGAACTCTCCACCGAGGACGACGGCTACAGCCTCGCCGACACGCTCGGCGCGCCGGACGGCTCGTACGACGTCGTGGTCGACCGCGAGTCGGCCAAGGAGAGTCTGCGCAATCTGCCGGAACGCGAGCGCGCCATCCTCTACATGCGCTTCTTCGAGGACATGACGCAGAGCCGTATCGCCGACCGGCTGGGCATCTCCCAGATGCATGTCTCACGCCTGATCAGCCGCAGCTGCGCCCGCGTGCGCAACGAGGCCCTCGGGCACCGGAGGGGGACTCCCCGGCGCAGGACCCGTCACCGCTCCGCGGCGGCGGCCTGACCGACGCGTCGCCGGCCGGGCGCCCGCGAGGCAACGGCGGCGGGCTCTCACCCCGCCGCCGTGTCCTTCCCCTCGAGGTGCGCCCGGACCTGCTCCTGCGTCAGATACGAGTCGCTGTACACGAAGTCCTTGAGCTTGGCGGACCGGTGGGCCGTGAGACCGGTGCGGACGAAATCGTCGCCGGCCACCGCGTTGAGCAGCCAGTTGGTCATGACGCGGGTCTTGGCGACGTTGGTGCGCAGTGCCGACCAGTGGTAGCCGCGGGCGACGGCCTGGGCGGGCAGGCCGCGCAGTTCGACGCCGAGCGGCTTGGAGACCGCGTCGCGGCCGCCGAGGTCGACGACCAGGCCCAGGTCCTTGTGGACGTACGGCTGCATCGGTTCGCCCCGCAGCGTCGCGATGATGTTGTCGGCGACCTTCTTGCCCTGGCGCAAGGCGTGCTGGGCCGTGGGCGGACAGATCGCGCCCTCCTCGCCCTTGGCCTTGTCGGGCACCGCGGCGGCGTCGCCGAGCGCGAACACGCCGTCGTGTCCCGGCAGGTTCATCTCGGCGGTCACGGCGAGCCGCCCGCGCACCGTCTCCGCACCGAGCGTGGCGATCAGCGGGCTCGCGACGACGCCCGCCGTCCAGATCAGTGTGTGGGTGGGGACCACCCGCCCGTTGGTGAAGGTCACCTCCTCGGGGCCCGCCTTGGCGATCGAGACGCCGAGGGAGATGTCGATGCCGCGCCCGCGCAGCACTTCCTGCGCGCTGCGGCCGAGCTTCTCGCCCAGCTCGGGCATCAGCCTGGGGGCGATGTCGATCAGGTGCCACTTGATCAGGTGCGGATCCAGCCGGGGGTAGCGCTTGACGGCGTTGTGGGTGAGGCGCTGCAGGCAGGCGGCCGTCTCGGTGCCTGCGTAACCGCCGCCGACGACCACGAACTGCAGCCGGGAGGCCCGCTCGGCGGGGTCATGGCTGGCGTCGGCGAGGTCGAGCTGGGAGATGACGTGGTCGCGGATGTAGGCGGCCTCGGCGAGCGACTTCATGCCGAAGGCGTTGTCGACGAGCCCCGGGATGTCGAACGTGCGGGTGACGCTCCCGGGAGCCAGCACGATGTAGTCGTACGGCTCGTCGACGAGCTCGTCCGTGACAGTGCGGATGACGCAGACCTTGGCCTTCAGGTCCACGCCGATCGCTCCGCCCGGGATGATCCGCGTGCGGTACTTCCGGCTGCGGCGCAGGGACAGGGCGATGGACTGCGGGGTCAGCACACCGGAGGCGACCTGGGGCAGCAACGGCAGATACAGCTGGTAGGCGGACGGTGTCACCAGGGTGATGGCGGCCTCGTCGGGGGAGAGCCGGCGTTCCAGGCGCCGTACGCACTCCACTCCTGCGAAGCCCGCGCCCACCACCAGGATCCTGGGTCGTGTCACGATGTCCATCCCTTCCGCGGTTCCGGGGCGGTCTGCCTCGACGCCATGCGCGTGCCCTGGATCGTGGCTTCGCACCTCATCGATCCCACCGTGCCCTCAGCCGCTGCGCCAGTGGGGCGCAGCAGGCAGACGAACGGCTGGAGACCAGCATGCCCGTTCGGACCGTGAATCGCGCCGGGCGGACGCTCACCAGGGCAGAAACGCGTGCACGTCCTTGCCCTGATCGGCGGTCACCACACTGACCTGGTCGCACAGCGCGTGGATCAGATGCCAGCCGATGCCTCCGCCGCCCTGGCTCGGCCGGAACGGACGCGGAGCGGGCCGCGTGGTGCTGGTGTCGTGCAGGGTGACATGCACTCCGTCGTAGGTGCGGCGCATCCGCAACTGGAACGGACCCGGGGCGTACTGGACCGCGTTGGCGGCCAGCTCGGTGACCACCAGCAGGACGTCGTCCCACTGCTCGCGGGAGGACGGCGGCACGACACGCGCGAGGTCGCTCAGGAACCTCTCCGCGGCCAGGCGCGCACCCGTGACGTCGTGCGGCCCACCCGCGAAGCCCGTCGTGCGGCTCGGGATGCCCTGGGCAGCCAGTGTGTCGTCCCAACGCGGCTCGGTTGCCATGTCGCCTTTCCAGCCCTTCCCGTTCCAGGGCTGTCCCCGTGTCTCCTGTGCCCCCAGCTCCGCGAGTTCCCGGCGGGCGCCGACCCTACGCGTCCGACGGCGGGCCGACCGGCGAACTCATCGGAAGACGTTGTCCGAGTCGTCCAAGGCCGACAGATCGTCTGCCGTGCCCAGCCGGGGCGGTCGCGAGCGCGCCTGGTACATCGCGTCGATCTCCACCGCGTAGCGCTGCACGATCGCGTCCCTGCGCAGCTTCATCGAGGGCGTCAGCAGCCCGTTCGCCACGTCGAACGGCTCCGGCAGCACGCGGAACACCCGAATGGACTCCGAGCGCGACACCGTGCTGTTCGCCGCGGCGACCGCCCGCGCGACCTCCTCGCGCAGCGCGTTCTCCTCCCGGGCCTCCCGCACCGGCGCGTCGCCCTGCAACAACAGCCCGGCCCGCCAGTGCACGAGGAACTCCGGGTCCAGGGTGATCAGAGCCCCCACGCACGGACGGTTGTCGCCCACGACGACCGCCTGGTGGATGAGCGGATGCATCCGCAGCCGCTGCTCCAGCGCCGCCGGCGCGACACTCTTGCCGCTGCTGGTGATGATGACGTCCTTCTTGCGGCCGGTGATCGTCAGATAGCCCTCGGAGTCCAGCCGTCCGAGGTCGCCGGTGGCCAGCCAGCCGTTCGCCAGCGCAGCCGCCGTCGCGGCCGGGTCGTTGACGTAGCCCTGGAACACCGACGGCCCGCGCACCAGGATCTCCCCGTCCGCGGCCACCTGGATCTCCATGCCCGGCAGCGCCTGCCCGACCGTGCCCGACTTCTCCCGGCCCAGCGGCTGCATGGTGACCGCGGCGCTGGTCTCGGTCAGCCCGTACCCGTCGTGCACGTACATGCCGATGCCCTCGTAGAAGAGGGACAGTTCACGGCTGAGCGGCGAGCCTCCCGACGTGGCCCGGACCACCCTTCCGCCCAGCGCGGCCCGCAGCCTGCGGTACACCGTCCGCTCGTACAGCGCGTGCTGCAGCCGTAGGTCCAGACCGGGTCCCGACCCCCGGCCCAGCCGCTGCCGCTCGGTGGCCGCGGCGAAGTCCCGGGCGGTCTCCGCGGCCCGCTCGAACAGCGCGCCGCGGCCCGCCTGCTGGGCCGTTCGCAGGAAGTTCTTGTAGATCTTCTCGAAGAGCGACGGTACGCCGTAGAAGTACGTGGGCCGGAACGAGCGCAGCGCCGACGACAGCGACTGAGGGCTCACATCGGGTTCATGGCCCATCAGCAGGCCCCCGCGCATGCAGAGGCCCTGGATCATCAGGCCGTACACATGGGAGAAGGGGAGGAAGACGAGGATCCGTCCCTGCTCCCCGGGGGGTGCCGCCGTGTGGCCCCAGCCTGCGAGGAGGGTGTCGCAGGGGCTGGCCAGGTTCCGATGGCTCAGCGCACAGCCCAGCTGGCGGCCCGACGTACCCGAGGTGTAGGCGATCACCGCGGTGGAGTCCGGCAGTACGATCCGGCGCAGGGAGTCGACCGTCGCCGGGGGGATGAACTCACCGCGCGCGGCAAGCTCCTCCAGCGCGCCCGCGTCCAGCTGCCACACGTGCCGCAGCGACCCGAGCGACGCGCACACGGACCCGACGGTCATCACGCCCTGCTCGTCCTCGACCACCACGGCCACGCAGCCCGCGTCCCGGAGGATCCACTCGACCTGGTCGCGCGACGACGTCGGATAGATCGGCACGACCTCCGCGCCCACCGCCCACAGGGCGTGGCTGAGGACCGTCCACTCGTAACGGGTCCGGGCCATGATGGCTACGCGATGGCCCGGCGAGATGCCGGACGCGACCAGGCCCCTGGCCACATCGACCACTTCGTCCCGCAGTTCGACCGCGGTGATCTCCTCCCAGACCGCGGAGGCCGGGTCGGGGCGGCGTGCGATCAGCGGCAGGGTCGGATTGCGGGCCGCCGTCTCGAAGAGGCTGTCGGCGAGCCCGCCGGTCAGCGGCGAGACGCTCGGGGGAGCGAGGGCGAAGTCGCGCATGCGCTGCTCCTGAGGTGTACGGGCTGTGACCTCGCCGACGAGAACTGTTATCGACGCTGGTCGAATCTAGCCCAGCTGAGACCGGTTCGTGCCGGGAACGGAGAACTGAACCCGTCCTGATGATCTCGGCGTGTTCGGGGGACTCGGAGGGCATGACTCACACCAATCCCGATCCGGAGCCCGAGCGCACGACAGGCCTGGAACCGGGCGGTGGCGTACCCCCAGGGGAAACCCCACCCGCGGAGAGCAGCATGCCCGGCGCGGGACCCCGGGAGACGCACAACCCGACCAAGGGCTGGGCCAAGGGCCCGCTCACACTGATCATCGTTCTCGTCGTGCTGGTCGCGGCCTTCTTCCTGGCGTACGGCCTGGCGCTGATGTTGTAGGGCCTGTCACGCCTGCGTGTGTCGTACGCACTCGACGACGACGTCCCGCAGGCTGCCCGTCCGCTTCAGCAGCTCACGCTGCACCCGGGCGCCGTTGCCGCGCCGCAGCAGCCGGGCGCAGGACTTCTGCGCCCGGTCGAGGTCACCGCTGTCGGCGAGTGCCTCCCCGACGTGTTCCAGCAGCGCCCGTACGACCGTCTCGGCGGGCGCCGGCCGCATCACCGCCGGGTGCAGCAGCACCTCCGTCAGCCCCGAGCGGGCGGCCCGCCAGGCGGCCAGCCGCAGCAGACTCACGCTGAGATCGGCCGGTTCCCGGCCCGCCCGCCACTCGCGCGCCGCCGTCTCCACGAGCCCTCGGGCGAGGGTCGCGACGAGGACGGCGGTCTCCGCGTGCAGACAGACGTCCGCGACCCGGATCTCGACCGTGGGGTAGTTCCGGGACAGGCGGGCGTCGAAGTAGGCCATCGCCTCGTCGAGGATGGTTCCGGTGGCCAGCATGTCCGCGACCCGCTGGTGATACCGCTGTGCCGAGCCGAAGATCTCGGTCGGTCCGGCCGACGGCCAGCGCTGCCAGACCCGGCTGCGATAACTGCTGTAGCTGGTGTCCTTGCCCTGCCAGAAAGGGGAGTTGGCGCTCAGCGCCGACAGCACCGCGAGCCAGGGCCGCACCCGGTCGACGACCGCGACGCCCTCCTCGTCGGACTCGACGCAGACATGGACGTGGCAGCCGAGGACGAGCTGCTCCTGGGTGGCGATCCCGTACTGCTCCTCCATCCACTGGTAGCGGCGGTGGGTGCCGACGGCGGGGCTGACCGGCAGCGGCGACGTGGCGAGCGCCGCGACCGCGCACCCGATCTTCCCGGCGTGCCGGGCTGCCTCCTTGCGGCAGCGGACGATCTCCGCGCCCAGGTCGCCCATGTCCGACTGCGGGTGTGTGGCGAACTCCAGCATCTGCTCATGGAGTTCCTTCTCGAACACGTCCTGGTCCACGTCGTCCTGAGCGACCCGGGCGAGCACCGCGCCGGACCGGGCCCGTGGCTCTCCGGTCTCCGGGTCCACCAGGAGGAGCTCCTCCTCCACTCCGACCGTGCGCACGTCAAGCGGCCCTTCGACGACCCTCTACGACCACGGGGGACATCCCGTCGTACGTCCCCCGACTGCCCCGGAAGGCCGACCGGACACCTGTACGCCCGGAAACCGCCCCGTCAGGACGGCCGCAGCCAGACCGTGGCCAGCGGCGGCAGGGTCAGCCGGATGCTTGCCGGACGGCCGTGCGAGCCCTCCGCCTCCGCCTTGACCGGGTCGGGACAGGTGATGTCGCTGCCGCCGTAGCGGGCGGCGTCGGTGTTGAGGATCTCCTGCCAGGCGGGGATGTCGCCGGGGACGCCGAGACGGTGGTCGTGGCGGACGACCGGGGAGAAGTTCGACACCGCCAGCAGGGGCGTGCCCGCGGCGTCGTACCGCAGGAACGCGAAGACGTTGTCGTCGGCCGCCTCGCACTCCACCCACTGGAAACCGGCCGGGTCGGTGTCGCGCTGCCAGAGGGCCGGGATACTCAGGTAGCGCGCGTTGAGGTCGCGGACCAGGTCCTGGATCCCGCGGTGATCACCCGCGGCGCAGTAGTCCGGGTCGAGGAGCCACCACTCCGGGCCATGGGCCTCGGACCATTCCCCGCCCTGGGCGAACTCCTGGCCCATGAAGAGCAGCTGCTTGCCCGGATGGGCCCACATGAAGCCCAGATACGCGCGGTGGTTGGCGCGCCGCTGCCACCAGTCGCCGGGCATCTTCGACACCAGGGCCTGCTTGCCGTGGACGACCTCGTCGTGCGAGATGGGCAGCACGTAGTTCTCGCTGTAGGCGTAGATCATCGAGAAGGTCATCTCGTGGTGGTGGTACTTGCGGTGGATCGGCTCCTTGCTCATGTACTCCAGCGAGTCGTGCATCCAGCCCATGTTCCACTTCAGCCCGAAGCCCAGGCCGCCGCTGTCGGTCGGCCGGGTCACCCCGCCCCAGGCGGTGGACTCCTCCGCGATCGTCACCACGCCCGGCGCCCGCCGGTACACGGTCGCGTTCATCTCCTGCAGGAACGCCATCGCGTCCAGGTCTTCCCGCCCGCCGTGCTCGTTCGGCGTCCACTGGCCGGGCTCGCGCGAGTAGTCGAGGTACAGCATCGAGGCGACGGCGTCCACCCGTAGCCCGTCGATGTGGAACTCCTCGCACCAGTACACGGCGTTGGCGACCAGGAAGTTGCGCACCTCGGTCCGCCCGAAGTCGAACTCGTACGTCCCCCAGTCCGGATGCTCGGCCCGCTGCGCGTTCCCCGGCTCGTACAGCGGATCCCCGTCGAACCGGGCCAGCGCCCAGTCGTCCTTCGGGAAGTGCGCCGGAACCCAGTCCATGATCACGCCGATGCCCGCCCGGTGCAGGGAGTCGACGAAGAACCGGAAGTCGTCCGGGCTGCCGAGCCGCGCGGTCGGCGCGTAGTACGAGGTGACCTGGTAGCCCCAGGAGCCGCCGAAGGGGTGCTCGGCGACCGGCATCAGCTCCACATGCGTGAAGCCGAGGTCCTTGACGTACGGCGGCAGCTGCTCGGCGAGTTCGCGGTACGTCAGCCCCGGCCGCCAGGACGGGAGGTGGACCTCGTAGACGGAGAACGGCGCCTCGTGGACCGGGGTGTCCGCGCGGTGGGCCAGCCACTCCTGGTCGCCCCACTCGTAGTGCGAGGCCGTCACGACGGACGCCGTCGCGGGCGGCACCTCGGTGCGGCGCGCCATCGGGTCGGCTTTCAGGAACCGGCCGCCGTACTGGGACGTGATCTCGAACTTGTAGCGGGTGCCCTCGCCGATGCCCGGCAGGAAGAGCTCCCACACACCCGACGCGCCCATCGACCGCATCGGGAACGCCGTCCCGTCCCAGCAGCAGAAGTCCCCGGTGACGCGGACGCCGCGGGCATTGGGTGCCCACACGGTGAAGCGGGTGCCGGTGACGCCCTGATGAGTCATCGGCTCGGCGCCGAGCGCCTGCCACAGCTGCTCGTGCCGGCCCTCCCTGATCAGATGCAGATCGAGCTCGCCCAGGGCGGGCAGGAAGCGGTACGGGTCATGGACCTCGTGCTCGGCGTCCTCGTACGCCACCAGAAGCGTGTAGTCGGGGATCGTCTCCGTCGGCAGTACGCCGGAGAACAGGCCGTCGCCCTCCGAGACGAGGCCGATGCGCTTGCCGTCGACCAGCACGCTCACCGCGCGGGCGAACGGCCGCAGCGCCCGTACGGCGATCCCGCCGGGGACGGGGTGCGCGCCGAGCAGGGCGTGCGGGTCGTGGTGGGAGCCGGCCAGCAGGCGCTCCCGGTCGGCCGGGTCCAGCGGCGGGGCGCTCCCGCCCGCCTTCCGTGCGGGCGGGAGCGGGCCCGAGGGCTCCGGGATTGAGATGTCGCGCAGCGCCACGGCTTCAGTCTCCTCTCACGGCGAGTCGTTCGATCGCCGCCATCGGTACGGGGAGCCAGTCCGGACGGTGCCTGGCTTCGTAGAGCACCTCGTAAACGGCCCGGTCGGTCTCGTAGGCCCGGAGCAGGCCGTGCTTCTTTCGCGGGTCCCAGCCGGCCCGGGCGGCATAGCCCGCGCAGTAGGCCTCCCGGCATCGGCGCGCCCACCGCGGACGCCACGGGCGGCGCTGGCGGGCCGCGTAGTCGAAGGAGCGCAGCATTCCCGCGATGTCCCGGACGGGCGACTGGGCGCTGCGCCGCTCGGCGAGCGGGCGGGACGGTTCGCCCTCGAAGTCGATGACGAACCACTCACGGCCCGCCCGCAACACCTGCCCCAGGTGCAGATCGCCGTGGATCCGCTGGGCGGGCGGCCCCGGATCGCAGGTCAGCAGGGCGCTGAACGCGGACCGCAGCCCGGGCACGAACGGCCGCAGCCCCGGGACGCTGTGCGCCGCGTCGTCCAGCCGGTCGGTCATCGCGGCCGCCGTACGGCCGTTTTCGCAGCGCCCGCCGGAGGGGAAGGCCGCGGCCAGCGCGAGGTGCACCTCCGCGGTGGCCCGGCCCAGCTCACGGGCCTGGGCGGTGAAGTCGTCGCCGGTGCCGAGCGCGTGCAGGGCCAGCGTCCAGCCGTCGGAGGCGTCCCGCAGGAAGGGCTGCAGCACACCGAGTGTCGCCTTCTGCGGCTGGGTCGTCCGGAACCAGGCCACGGGAGCCGGGACCCGGTCGCAGCCCTGCCCGGCCAGCGCGCCCGGCACCTCCAGATCGGGGTTGACGCCGGGCTGGATGCGTCGGAAGACCTTCAGGATGAACTCGTCGCCGTACACCAGTGAGGAGTTCGACTGTTCGGCGTCCAGCACGCGGGGCACCAGACCGGCCGGGACCGGCTTGGCCGGGTCGGCCTCGAAGCGCAGGGGCCCCGCCGTGCCGGGGTGCCGCAGCCGCTCCAGGAGCAGCTGCGCCGTCCGGGGGTCCTGCAGGGCGTCGTAGACCGTCATGTCGGCCAGCGAGCCCTGGTGGACGCGGCCGATCAGGGCCCGGCCGAGGCGTGGTGAGGCGTGCTCGCGGATCCCGAGGAGCAGCTGGTAGCAGTCGCCGGGCGGGGGAGTGCCGCCGGGGGCGGGCACCCCCGCGAGACCGGGGTGGCCGCCCGTGTGACCGGCGTGCACCAGAAGATGCAGACAGCCCGGGAACAGCTCCGTCAGCGACAGCAGGCGCAGGTCGGTGACGGGCCGGTCCTTGCCGGCGAACCAGCGCTGCCGGGGCAGCCATTCGCGCAGCAGCCCGTCCAGCGAGGCCATGGACTGTGTGAGCTCATACCTGCTGGGGCGGAGAGTTGCGGTCTTCGTCATGGTGACGCCTCCTTTCGTCGGCGCACTCTCACAGCCGTCTGCCGATGCGAGATGCGACGCGGACGAGCCGGAACCAGTAGAAGCCGTGGCCCCCCAGGGTCAGCAGGTAGGGCAGTTCGCCGATGGCGGGAAAACGGACCCCGCCGAACAGCTCGACCGGATGGCGGCCGCTGAACTCGCGCAGGTCCAACTCGGTCGGCTGGGCGAAACGGGCGAAGTTGCTCACACATAGCACCAGGTCGTCCTCGTACTCCCGCAGGAAGGCGAGCACCGCGGGGTTGGAGGACTGGAGTTCGGTGTACGAGCCGAGACCGAAGGCGGGGTTCTGTTTGCGGATCTCGATCATCCGGCGGGTCCAGTGCAGCAGCGACGACGGCGACGCCATGGACGCCTCGACGTTGGTGACCTGGTAGCCGTAGACCGGATCCATGATCGTGGGCAGGTAGAGGCGGCCCGGATCGCAGGTGGAGAAGCCCGCGTTGCGGTCCGGGGTCCACTGCATCGGGGTGCGGACCGCGTCGCGGTCGCCGAGCCAGATGTTGTCGCCCATGCCGATCTCGTCGCCGTAGTACAGGATCGGGCTGCCCGGCAGCGACAGCAGCAGAGCGGCGAACAGTTCGATCGTGTGGCGGTCGTTGTCCAGCAGGGGGGCGAGTCGGCGGCGGATGCCGATGTTGGCGCGCATGCGCGGGTCCTTGGCGTACTCCGCGTACATGTAGTCGCGCTCTTCGTCGGTGACCATCTCGAGCGTGAGCTCGTCGTGGTTGCGCAGGAAGATGCCCCACTGGCAGCCGGACGGGATGGCCGGGGTCTTGGCCAGGATCTCCGAGACCGGGTAGCGGGACTCCCGGCGGACGGCCATGAAGATCCGCGGCATGACCGGGAAGTGGAACGCCATATGGCATTCGTCGCCGCCGGCGCGGAAGTCGCCGAAGTAGTCGACCACGTCCTCGGGCCACTGGTTGGCCTCCGCCAGCAGGACCGTGTCCGGGTACAGCGCGTCGATCTCGCGGCGGACCCGTCTGAGGAACTCGTGGGTGGCCGGCAGGTTCTCGCAGTTGGTGCCCTCCTCGGCGTACAGGTAGGGCACGGCGTCCAGCCGGTAGCCGTCGATGCCCAGGTCCAGCCAGAAGCGGAGAGCGGCCAGGATCTCTTCCTGGACGGCCGGGTTCTCGTAGTTGAGGTCCGGCTGGTGGGAGAAGAACCGGTGGAAGAAGTACTGACCGCGGACCGGGTCGTACGTCCAGTTCGAGGACTCGGTGTCGACGAAGATGATGCGGGCGTCCTGGTACTGCTTGTCGTCGTCGGCCCACATGTAGTAGTCGCCGTAGGGGCCGTCGGGGTCCTTGCGGGACTCCTGGAACCACGGGTGCTGGTCGCTGGTGTGGTTCATGACGAAGTCGATGATGACGCGCATACCGCGCTGGTGGGCGGCGTCGACGAACTCCACGAAGTCGGCCAGGTCACCGAAGTCGGGCAGGACGGCGGTGTAGTCGGACACGTCGTAACCGCCGTCGCGCAGCGGCGACTTGAAGAACGGCGGGAGCCACAGGCAGTCCACGCCGAGCCACTGCAGATAGTCGAGTTTGGCGGTCAGGCCCTTGAGGTCGCCGATGCCGTCGCCGTTGCTGTCCTGGAAGGAGCGGACGAGGACCTCGTAGAAGACGGCGCGCTTGAACCACTCCGGGTCACGGTCCTTGGCGGGCGTGTCCTCGAAGGTGTCCGGGACGGGCTCGTTGACAGTCATGACGCTGCAGGCCCTCCGTTCTGCGGCGCGGCGGGCGACCGCTGGACGTGGAACACGTGGGCCGGGGCCCTGCCGGGTTCCAGGCGCACATAGTTGGCGCTGCCCCAGTGATAGGTCTCGCCGGTGAGCTCGTCGCGCACCGGCGCCGACTCGTGCCAGTCCAGGCCGAGTTGCGGCATGTCCAACGAGACCGTGGCCTCCTGGGTGTGGTGGGGGTCGAGGTTCGCGACCACCAGAACGATGTCGGTGCCCGTGCGTTTGCTGTACGCGATGAGTGCATCGTTGTCGGTCCGGTGGAAGCGGAGGTTCCTGAGCCGATGGAGCGCCGGGTGCTCTCTGCGGATGGTGTTGAGCTTGGTGATGAGGGGGGCGATGGTGCGTCCCTCGCGTTCGGCGGCCTCCCAGTCGCGGGGCCTGAGCTGGTACTTCTCCGAGTCCAGGTACTCCTCGCTGCCCTCGCGCAGCGGCGTGTTCTCGCACAGCTCGTAGCCCGAGTACACCCCCCACGTGGGCGACAGGGTCGCGGCGAGGACCGCGCGGACCTCGAACGCCGGGCGGCCGCCGTGCTGCAGGTAGGCATGCAGGATGTCGGGCGTGTTGACGAAGAAGTTCGGCCGCATGTAGGCCGCCGCCTGGCCCGACAGCTCCGTCAGGTACTCCGTCAGCTCCTGCTTGCCGGTGCGCCAGGTGAAGTACGTGTACGACTGCTGGAACCCGATCTGCGCCAGC
>NZ_JBHXVG010000021.1:0-154355 GCF_042672405.1 Streptomyces sp. NPDC127197
GGGTGTGTGCTTGGGGGGTCCGTGGGGGGGGGTGGGGGGGCCGGTTTCGGGGCTTAGGGGGGGGCGGGGGTGGGTTTCGGTCCGGTTCGGCTGGGGGGGGCCCCCCCCGGCGCGGCGGGCGCCCCCAGTGACGTACGGGCTAAGGAACCCTCACCCACTGCGCCTCGGACGGCGTCCCCTCGTCATCGGCCACGAACAGCATGTACCACCCCGCCTGCACCAGGTTCCGGTTCTCCGGCACCGTCACGGTGACCTTGTTGCCGGACGTCTTGAAGTCCAGCGCGATCGACCGCTGGTCGACATCCGTCACGTGCGTCGAAGCGCTGGGCCGGATCAGCCGCACCTTCTTGATCGACGACGCATGCTGCGAGGTGAACGTGCCCGTCTCACCGCGTTCGATGGTCTGCGGCCCGCCGGACAGCGAGGGGCGCGCGTCGCGGAAGAGATACGGCGGGCTGTAGATCTCGATCCGCTGCTCGAACTTCCCCGGCTTGGTGTTCGCCTTGTCACTGAAGAGGGAGTCCGAACCGAAGAACATCACCCGGCCGTCGGGCAGGAGCAGCGAGCCCGAGTGGTAGTTACGGCCTACCAAGGGGTCGGCGACCCGGTCGAGTTCGTTGCTCTCCGGGTCGTACAGCCGCGCCTCGAGGATGTTGGAGTCGCTGCGCCCGCGGTAGTCCTCCGAACCGCCGGCGACCAGCACGCTGTCGTCCGGGAGGACCGAGGCCTGCGGATAGCGGGTGCCCTTGCCCAGCGACGGCCCGTCCACGAACCGCGGGTTGTCGGCCTTCAGATCGACGATCCGGGTCTTTTCACTCGACAGCTTGGACTCACCGACGCCACCACCGCCGATCACCATGTACTTCTCGTCCTGCGCCGGCGGCAACAGCACGGTGTTCGCGGTCTCCAGCATGTTCGCGTCGCTCATGCCGGGCACCTTGGTGAACTTGTTGGTGTCCACGTCCCAGACGCCGGGATCACGCCCCACGTCGTCCGGCCCGTATCCCGCGTTCGCTCCCGAGTAGAAGACCTTGCCGTTCTGCATCAGGAACAGCGCCGGGTACGTCGGGAACTGCCGGACCTTGTCGGTGTAGGTCCACTTCTTGGTCTCGGGGTCGTAGATCTCGTTCTTGCCCGGCACCAGCTGGCCGATGTCGTCGAGGCCGGAGACGCTGAGGATCTTCCCGTCGCTCAGGGTGGTGAGCGTCGGGTACCAGCGGGCCTCCTTCATCGGGTCGACCTTGATGTACTTCTCGGCGACCGGGTCGAACTCGTAGGCGTCCCGGATCCCCTGGAAGTCCTTCTTGTCCAGGGCGAGCTTCTGCGCGATGCCGTACGTGTTGCGCGCGTCGGCGCCGGTCAGGCCCTGGACGGTGTAGTTGTCCTGGGTGCCGGTCTCGTACTTCGCGCCCTCCTTGGCGGCCTCGACATAGATCCGGCCGACGCCCGGGTCGTTGCCCAGGAACTTGCCGGTCTCCTTGTCGAACTGCTTCTTGGCACGCGGAACGAGGACCGGGTCCTTGGAGACGAAGGTCTTGCCGTTCTCCTTGCCGGTGAACTTGGTGCCCGCGGGCAGGGTGATCGGCTTGTCCGGGTTCTCGTTGTAGACGATCATCAGGCCGCCGGCCTTCTTCACGTCACCCTTGAGTTTCTCGTACCGCTTGGTGCCGCCCGCGATCAGCAGGTTGCCGTTGGCGAGCTGGGTGTGGCCGGTGCAGAACAGGTCGTTGGGCGTCGGCACCTTCTTGATGGTGTTCTTGACCGGGTCCCAGATCCGGGTGTCGAACTTCTTCGCGTCGAAGTTGTCCTGGTTGTTGCCGGACCCGGCCACCAGCAGGATCTTGCCGGTGCGCAGCAGCGCCGCGTGGATGGTGTTGAGGCGGTACTCCTCCGGGAACTCGACGATCTTCCAGTGGCCGTTGTCCGCTTTGTACTCGGGTCTGTTGATCTGGTACTGGTGGTACTTCTCGGTCCCGACCCGGTAGAGCCATGGCCCGTTCATCCCGGCCAGCGCGATTACCACCGCCGTGCCTATCGCGAGTCGACGGGCGCGGCGGCGGCCGGCACGGTCGTTCATTCCTTACGTCCCCCAAGTCCACCAAGGGCGATCTGCATGGTCTGGTCGTTGCCCTCGTTCGAGGCCGCCCAACTGGGCCGCTGCTGCGGGGCGTGCGGCGCGTACGGAGCGGGCACTCCGTGCGCCGGCGTCGGTGTGGGTACCGCGTCCTGCGGCTCCGGCGCGGCCGGGGCGGCGGGCTTCTTCTTCTCCTGCCGCAGCTGCCAGCGCCAGGCGAAGATCGGCGTGGCGGTGATCAGCATCGCGAACGACGCCCAGATGATCATCGCGGGATGGGAGTTGCCGAAGTAGAAGCCGGCCGCGATCGAGGCACCGAAGATCAGGATGAAGTACCAGTGGTACCGGAAGGTCCCGAACCACCGGTCCGGGCTCGCCGAGTCGCCCTTGGGCGTGACCACGAACTTGCTCTTGCGACGCAGCACCGAGTCGATCAGCGCCTTGGCGTAGAGCGGCGCCGACAGCGCGGACATCACCATGCCGGCCACACCGCCGGAGCCCTCCGGCTCGTGCGGTGAGACGTTGTGGCGGCGGTTCCAGACGTACAGACCGATCTGCAGGGCGGAGGCGTTGCCGTAGAGCATCAGCCAGATCGTCGGGTCGATGTTCACACCCGAGGCGCCCAGACCCAGGAACAGCGCACAACTCAGCGCCGCGAGGATCCAGTTGAGGGCCGACATCGGGTAGAAGATGATCATCATCGTGTAGTTGAAGAGCTTGCTCGGCGGCAGCGAGTACCAGCCCTTCCAGTACTGCTTGAGGATCGTCTCGTACGTCCCTCGCGACCAGCGCATCTGCTGGGTGAAGAAGTCCGTCCAGGCGCTGGGGCCCTCACCGACCGCGAGCACGTCCGGGGTGTAGACCGAGCGCCACTTCTTCCCCGTGGCCGGGTTCTTGTGCCGGTGGATCTCGAAACCGGTCGCCATGTCCTCGGTGATCGAGTCGTACAGACCGCCGATCTGCTTCAGCGCCTTGATCCGCACCGCGTTGGAGGTGCCGACGAACATCGGGGCGCCGTAGCGGTTGCCGGCGCGCTGGATCAGCGCGTGGAAGAGGAACTGCTGGGACTCGGCGGCCTTGGTGACGAACGTGTCGTAGTTGCCGTAAACCTGCGGGCCGATCACGAAGCCGACGTCCGGGTCGCGGAAGAAGCCCAGCATCCGCTCCAGGTAGTTCGGCAGCGGTACGTGGTCGGTGTCGACGGACGCGAAGAAGTCGTAGTCGTCGCCGTGTGCGTCGAGCCAGGCGTTGTAGTTGCCGTGCTTGGTCTTGGCGCGGTGCGGGCCCTTGGCCTGGTTCCACTTCGCGATGCCCTTGCGGGAGAAGTGGTGCACGCCGAGCCGGGCGCAGACCTCCTTGACCTCCGGGTCGTCGCCCTCGTCGAGCAGCCACACGTGCAACAGGCCCCGGTGGCGCAGCTTCACGGCCGCCTCCAGGGTCTTCGTCACCATCTCCAGCGGCTCCTTGCCGGGCACGAAGGAGGTGAGGAAGGCCACTCTCGTGCCGGTCTCCGGAACCACCGGGATCGGGTCGCGGGCGACCAGCGTGGCGTGCGCGTTGGACAGCACGTTCATGCAGCGGAAGAACTCGATCAGACCGATCGAGACCAGCATCACGATGTCCAGCGCGGGCAGGAAGTCGTAGGCCGGGTAGTCGCGTTCGGTCCAGTGCTCGGGCTGCAGCAGCCAGGCCAGCAGCACCAGCGAGAGCAGCGGTGCCGCGGCGAGCATCAGGGCCACGCGTATCCGGTGCGGCTCCTGCGAGATCAGGGAGCGGTACTGCACCCGGTACGGCTTGTTCGGATCGGGCTGGGTGAGGGGGCCCGCCAACCGGCTGTAGTGCTCGTAGTCGTACCTCGGCAGCGTCTTCTTGATCCGGCGGAAGGTCCCCGTGTTGCCGGTCCGGTGCGAAGGCACCCTGAGCTGGGTGGTTTGTGACGGGTCGAAGTTCTGCCGGGCGCCCGTCGGCGTCGACGTCATGAGTCATCCCCCCACACGCGGTTCAGCGCGTGTCTGTCGGTTCCTTTCGCCTGCTCAGGGCCCCCTCGGCCGTCACAGACGTGTCAGTGGTGCGCCGCAGTCACCACGTCATCCACACTCTATAGACATGGAACTACGACGTTCCGGTTGCATGATGCCCCCCTCGGCATCGCTTCACGAACGGGGCCCCTCTCCCCGCAGCACCGGCAACCGGTTTCGTGCCCCCCAATTGGCGCGTATCCGCAGCCTCTTGCAAACCAGGGTTCTACGCCGTTCAGCATGATCGCAAGATGCGATACACGGTATTTACCGGCTATACGCGCTCATTGGGACGCAAGTTGGCGTCCGTTGGTGCGCTTGAGGCCAGTCGTGCACGAATGTTGCCGAAGTGGTCCCTTATGGCCTCCTCCGCTCGGATCGAGTCACCGGACCGCACCGCGTCCAGGATCTCCCGATGCTGCCGGCAGGTGACCCTCGGGTCCTGCGGCACCTCCACGAGATCCCTGCTCACGCGGTGGAAGGCGTCCCAGAACGCCTCGAGCACCTCGCTCAGCAGCACATTGTCCAGCCCCCGGTAGAGGGTGGCGTGAAAGGCACGGTCGGTCTCGGCGAGGCCGGCGCCCTGCGCGGCCTGCTCATCCATACGGTCCACGAGGACGTCCAGTTCAACGAGGTCCGCCTGCGGGAGCCGGCCCGCGAGCCGGGAGACCAGTCCCGTCTCCACCGCCTCGCGCAGCTCGAGCAGCTGAAGCAGGGAGTCCTCCCCGCGGTAGTGCCCGGTGACCGTGCGGAACGCGAGGCCCTCGATCATCGGGGCGAACGACATCCGGCCGACGTAGGTGCCGAAGCCGTGCCGTATCTCCACGATCCCCATCGCCTGGAGCCCTTTCAGGGCCTCCCGCACCGAGTTCCGGCTCGCGCCGAGGAACTCCATCAGCTCGGGCTCGGTCGGCAGCGGGGACCCGGAGGTCAGCCGGCGGTCGACGATGAGCTTCTTGATCCTCTCCTGGAGGTCACGCGCTGCCATGGCCAGAGGGTAACCGGCCAAATGAGGGGAGGCCCCTCTTCCGGTCACGCAAAAGGCCCCTCGCTGCTGCGAGAGGCCTTCCGGTCGGTGCGCCGCCAGGGACTCGAACCCCGGACCCGCTGATTAAGAGTCAGCTGCTCTAACCAACTGAGCTAGCGGCGCGTGCTGACGTCGTTAACTCTACATGACGTTCCGGGGTGCTCCTGACCACCGGTTTCCGGCCGGCCCCGGCCCTCCGGAGGGCCCTGTACATCATTCGGACCGTCAACATGCGCACCCCGAAGACAGTTGTGAAACTGATCAACGTGCACAGGCCTGGATATTTCCATCTGGAGTGTGAGGGGAATCGCATGGAGACTCCGGTATTCGAGGAATTCGATCCCACGAGCGACTGCGACTGCCCCGGCTGCGCCCACTGGCGCCGCTTCCCCCGCGTATCGCCGCATTCCACCGTCGGCCGCCCGGCCGCAACCCGTGCGCTGGCCGTCGCCGCCATGGCCTCGGCGGCGCTCGGCGTGAGCCATGCCGTCCCCGCCCCGGCCGCCCCCCACGCCCCCCATCGACCCGGCGTTCCCGCAGGTGAAGCGCCCGACACCCCCCAGGGCGGCAGGGCCCCGCTGCACGGCCCGGGCGGGGCACCGACCAAGCCGGCGGGCGCCGCCCCGCTGCCCGAGATCACCCGCGCGGAGATCATCAACCGCGCCAAGAAATGGGTCGCGGAGAAAGTGCCGTACAGCATGACCGACTACTGGACCGACGGTTACCGGCAGGACTGCTCGGGCTTTGTCTCGATGGCCTGGAAGCTGCCGGGAAACGAGTGGACCGGCTCCCTCCACGAGTTCGGGGTGCGGATCACCAAGGAGGAACTCCAGCCCGGCGACATGCTGCTGTTCCACAACCCGGACAACCCCCAGAACGGCTCGCACGTGGTCCTTTTCGGTGGCTGGACGGACTACACCCACACGTACTACATCGCCTACGAGTCGACCCGCCCGCATGCCCCCAGGCAGACCACGCCGTACGCCTACTGGAACAACTCCGACCGTTATGTCCCCTATCGCTACAAGGGCGTCAAGGCGGACGTGACCGGTGTGGAGGAGACCGCGGCGCCGCAGGACACCGCCGTGCCGCAGGACACCGCCGTGCCGCAGGGCACCAAGGGAGAGGGCAAGGCCGTCCACGCCGGAGCGGCCGGTCCGCTCGCGCCCGCCCCGCGGGTCCCGGCCTACCCCGGCCGGGGCATGTTCCGGCCGGGGGCGGACAACGCGCATGTCACGCTGCTCGGGAAACAGCTCGTGAGGAAAGGGTTCGGCAAGCACTACGCCGGCACCGGGCCGGGACCGCGTTGGGGCGAGGCGGACCAGCGGAACGTCGAGGCCTTCCAGCGCTCCCAGGGCTGGCGGGGCGGGGCGGCGGACGGCTACCCGGGGCCGGAGACCTGGCGGCGGCTCTTTTCCTGACCACCTGTACCACCTGCTGCACCACCTGTTCTGACGCATCTGGCGCGGAGGCTGGAGACACACATGACCACGACCACTCCCCAGCCGCCCGGGTCCGGCGGCGCCGACGGGGCCCCGGCCCGGCCCGCCCGGGTGATCCAGAACGAGACGACCACCGAGATCCCCGTCCATCTGCTGTTCCGCGACGACCCCGACCCGGTGTCCGTGCCGCTCAGGCCGACCGTGGTGAACCGCCGCCAGGGCACGGGCGAGCAGCCGCGGCTGCGCCGCCCGGCGCCCGCGCAGGCCCGCCCGGTGGCACAGGTCGACCCCGACCTGGTGGAACGGCCCGCGCGGGCGCTGCCCGGGGCGGTCGGGGTGCTCGCCGGTGCCGCCGGGCTGGCCGGGTGCGCGGTCACCTCCTGGTGGGCGGGCACGCTGCCGCCGTCCGCGGCGCAGGCGCTGGGGCTGCCGGCGTTCGCGGGGGCCGGGCTCGGGCCGGCGCAGTGGGCGGCGTACGCCGGGGCTGGGGCGCTCGGCCTGTTCGGTTTCGGGGGGCTGTCCCGGGGCCGCACCGGGCGGGCCTGGGTGCTCGATCTGTTCGGCCGCTACCGGGGGACCGTGCGGCGCACCGGCCTGATGTGGGTCAACCCGCTGTTGCTGCGCCGCCGGGCCGATGTGCGGCTACGGCACTGGCGCAGCGAGCCGATGCCCGCGGCCGACCGGAGCGGGGTGGCGCTGCGGGTGGTGGTCCTGGTGGTGTGGCGGGTGCGGGACACCGCGCGGGCCGTGCTGGGCGTGGAGGACCACGAGACGTATCTGCGTGAGTGCGTGGAGGCGGGGCTCCTGCGGGTGCCGGTGGAGATGCCGGCCGGTGCGCGGGCCGACGTGGAGGCGGCCACGGACGCACTGACCCGGCTGGTGGCGGCGGACGTGGCGCCGGTCGGGCTGGAGATCTTCTCGGTGCAGCCGGTGCGGATCGAGTACGCCCCTGAGGTCGCCGCCGCGATGCACCGCCGCCGGATCGCCGCGCTGGACGCACAGCACCGGGCGAGCGTGCTGACGTCGGTGGTCGACTCGGTGGAGGACACGGTGACGCGGCTGACCATGCGCGGGCTGGTGGAGCTGGACGACTACGAACGCAAGGTGCTGGTCAAGGACTTGACGGTGGCGTTCTGTGCGGGGCGGGGAGAAACAGGTCCGTGATTGGTATGGACACGTCTTTGATATGGACACAATCAACTAACGGCAATACGCTCAGACTTGGTCTAGACCTGCAAGCTCACTGAACTTCCCCCACGTTCTCCAGGAGCGGCAGTATGCGTAAAAAGACCAAGTTGTCCGCCGCGATGGTAGGTCTGGCGACCACCGGCGCCCTCGTGCTCTCCTCCGGCGGCGCCAGCGGCCACGGCTACACCGACCTGCCCATCAGCCGGCAGAAGCTCTGCCAGAACGGCACGGTGACCAACTGCGGCCCCATCCAGTGGGAGCCGCAGAGCGTCGAGGGCCCGAAGGGCTTCCCGGCCGCCGGCCCGGCCGACGGGCAGATATGCAACGCAGGACTGAGCCAGTTCGCCCAGCTCAGCGCACCGCGGACACCGTCCGGCGCCGCCTGGCCCGCCACCAAGGTGAACGGCGGTCAGAGCTACACCTTCCGCTGGCAGTTCACCGCCATGCACGCCACGACCGACTTCAAGTACTACATCACCAAGCCGGGCTGGAACCAGAACCACAACCTGGCCCGCTCCGACCTCAACCTGACCCCGTTCCTCACGGTCCCCTACGGCGGTCAGCGCCCGCCGCAGACCCTCTCGCACAGCGGCACGCTGCCGTCCGGGCTCAGCGGTCGGCATGTGATCGTCGCGGTGTGGACGATCGCTGACACGGCCAACGCGTTCTACGCCTGCTCGGACGTCACCTTCTGATCCCCGAGCATCTCTGAGGCTCCCTTGAGCCAACAGCACGGCCGGCGTGGGTAGGTTCCTCCCACGCCGGCCGGACCGGGTCGGCGTACTGACCTCGGGGGAGTGTGATGGACGCGCTGTTCTATGTCGTGCCCGGACTGATCATGGGCGTGGCCCTCTTCATGGCGTACCGCGTGGTGCGCCGCTCGCTGCAGCTCAGGAGCGCCTGGACCAGCGGCCTGACGGCCGAGGCGCGCTGTCTGCGGATGTTCACGACGACGCAGGGCGGCAGTCATGACACCTCCGTGCGTACGACGCTGCACCATGTGTACGAGTTCACGGCCCGCGACGGCCGCCTGATCAGGTTCGAGGAGGAGGACGGCCCGGCGACGGTCGTCGAGGGCGACATCGTGACCGTGTACTACGCGGAGGGCCGGGAGCTCGTCGCCACGGCCCGTCGGCCGAGCCCGGTCAGGAACGCGGCGGGCACGCTGGGAGTCCTGGCGTTCCTCGGGGTGATCGTCGTGTTCTGCGTCGGCTTCATGGCCTCGTTCAGCACGGCCCTCCATGTCTGAACGCGCGGCGCGGCCGCGCGGAAACGACGATGGCGGGTCCTGTTCGCGCTTTCTGCGAACAGGACCCGCCATCGTCATCGTGCGCCGCCAGGGACTCGAACCCCGGACCCGCTGATTAAGAGTCAGCTGCTCTAACCAACTGAGCTAGCGGCGCATGACTCCCGCCGTCCGCTCTCGCGGTCGGCGACACAGAAAATACTACCTGGTCCAGAAGGGTGCTCCGGACCAGTGGCCCGGAGCTAGGACCTGCCCGGCGGATCAGGTCGCAGGACAGGCCCTAGATCGCCAGCGACAGCAGTACCGGCGCCGCGTTGCGGTTCAGGGTGTCCGCGGCCTCGCGCAGGCGGTGGGCGCGCTCGACGGGCAGGGACAGGGCCAGGCAGCCCACCGAGGAGCCGGCCGTGATCGGGACGGCCGCGCAGACCGTGCCGACCGCGTATTCCTGCAGGTCCAGCACGGGCACCGTGGGCGGCTGGGCCTCCAGCCGGGACAGCAGCAGCTTGTCGCTGGTGATGGTGCGCGAGGTGAGGCGGGCCATCTTGTGGCGGGAGAGGTGCTCGCGACGGCTGTTGTGGTCGAGCTGGCCGAGCAGGCTCTTGCCGACCGCCGTGGCATGGGCGGAGTAGCGGAAGTCGACCCACTCGTTGACCGCCGGAGTGGCGGGGCCGTCCGCGTACTGGGTGACCTTGACCTCTCCGTCGACGTACCGGCTGATGTAGACGGCGGCGCCGACGGAGTCGCGCAGTCGGTCGAGGGTCCGCTGGAGCTGCTCGTGCAGGGCTTCCTCGCGGTTCTGGGCGGAGCCGAGGCGGGCGAGGGCGACGCCCGTCACGTACGCGCCGTCGGTGACCTGCTCGACGTAACCCTCGCGGCGCAGCATCCGCAGGAGGCCGGTGAGCCGCTCCGCGCCGAGGCCGGTGTGGCGGGCTATCTCGGTGTCGGTGACACCGGAGGTGTGCCGTGCCACCGTCTCCAGGACGCGCAGGGCGTCCTGAGCCGAGTGGTACGGCGCGGTCGGCTCGTGCGTCAGCGCCACGGTGTATCCCCCCTGCGCTTACTGTCTGGCCGTAAGTCCGGACGGCGGATCCCCTCCACGATAGCCGTCAAGGGGCTGGTGGTGAGCGGTAGTTGACGAGATTACGACCCCCTCAGCAGGGGCGTAGGCGGTTGGCATATGCCAGTGGCAGTCTCCTCAGAGCACCGCTCCGAGGAACTCCCTGGTCCGCTCGTGGTCCGGATCGCCGAAGATCTTCTCCGGGGTGCCGGACTCGATGACCTTGCCCTTGTCGAACATCATCACCCGGTCCGAGATGTCCCGGGCGAAGTTCATCTCGTGGGTCACGCAGAGCATGGTGATGTCCGTGGTGTGCGCGATGTCCCTGAGCACGTCGAGAACGCCGTGCACCAGCTCCGGGTCCAGGGCCGAGGTCACCTCGTCCAGCAGCAGGATCTCCGGCCGCATGGCCAGCGCACGGGCGATCGCCACCCGCTGCTGCTGACCGCCGGACAGCTGCGTCGGATGCGCGGTGGCCTTCTCCTCCAGGCCCACCAGCTGCAGCAGGTCCCGGGCGCGTTCCTCGGCCTCGGCGCGGTCGAGGCCGAGCACGTTGACCGGGGCCTCGGTGATGTTCTGCAGCACGTTCATGTTCGGGAACAGGTTGAACTGCTGGAAGACCATCCCGATCTTCTTGCGGATCTCCCGCTGGTGCTTCTCGTTGGCGGGCCTGAGGGAGCCGTTCGGTCCCGGCACATGGGTCAGGGACTGCCCGTCCACCATGATCACGCCATCGCTGACCTGCTCCAGGGTCATCAGCAGCCGCAGGATGGTGGTCTTGCCGGAGCCGCTGGGGCCGATCAGGGTGACGTGCTGTCCGCGGTCGACGGTGAAGTCCAGGTGGTCGAGGACCACATGGTCGCCGTACCGCTTGACCACCTGGTCGAACTCCACCAGGTGGCCGGATACGGCGGTGTCGGCCACGGACGGCTCGGGATTCGTCTTCTGCAGGGGGTCAGTGGCCAAGGCGCTTCTCCAGCTTTCTCATCAGCAGCGAGGTCGGGTAGCTCGCCGCCAGGAAGATCAGGCCCGCGAGCGTGAAGGTCTCGGCGTAGACGAAGTGGGTCGCGCCGTACTCCCGGGCCTCGGCGACCATCTCCGAGACCGTGATGACGGCCAGGAAGGGGGTCTCCTTGAACATCGAAATCGCGTAGTTGCCCAGCGCGGGCAGGACGTTGCGCACCGCCTGCGGCAGGATCACGGCCTGCCAGGTGCGGCGCGGCGACATCGACAGCGCCCGGCAGGCCTCCCACTGGCCCTTCGGTACGGCGTCGATGCCCGCCCGGTACACCTCCGACAGGTACGAGGCGTAGTGGATGCCGAGCACCGTGATACCGATGGTCAGCGGCTCGACCGTGTTGAACACCGCGTACGCGCCGGCCAGCTGCACCAGCAGCGGGGTGGACCGGACGAACTCGGTGACCGCCCGCACCGGCACCGTCACCAGCCGGCTGGGCGCCCGCCCGGCCATCGCGACGATCAGCCCGAGCACGGCGGCCACCAGGGTGCCGAGCACCGTGGCCAGCAGCGTGGTCTTGAAGCCCTCCCACAGCAGCGGCAGCGAGTCGCCTACGGAGGCCCAGTCCCAGTTGTAGTTCACAGGGAGCCTCCCGCGGTCGTCCCGGCCGCCTGGGCGGGCTGCGCACTACGGCTGCGCAGCAGCCCGCGCATGCCGGTGTGCTGTCCCAGCCGGGCCTTGGCGTGCCGCTCGAGGGCGTTCATCAGCAGCGTCAGCGCGTAGGCGAGGACGAAGTACATCACCAGCAGCGTCAGATACGCCCAGGTCGTCTCGCCCGTGCGGTCCCGCATCTGCTGGACCACGGTCGTCAGGTCGGCGGCCGAGATCAGCCAGAGCAGCGGCGTGCACTTCAGCAACTGGATCAGCAGGTTGGTGAACGACGGGATCATCTGCACCCACGCCTGTGGCAGGATCACCCGGCGCATCCGCTGCGCCGGTGTCATGTTCAGCGCGACGGCCGCCTCCCACTGCGCCTTCGGTACGGCGTTCAGCGCGCCGCGCACGACCTCGGAGCCGTAGGCCCCGTAGTTCATGCCGAACGCCACGACGCCGCAGAACAGCGGGGTCAGTTCGTATCCGAACAGGAGCGGAAACGCGTAGTACAGCCAGAACAGCTGGACGTACAGCGAGGTGCCGCGGAAGAACTCCACGACGACCCGTGACACCCCCCGCACGAGCACGGACCCGCTGCGCGCCATGAAGCCGAACACGAACGCCAGGGCGAGCGCCACGGCCGAGCCGAGGACCGTCGCCGCCAGTGTCGTGCCCAGCCCGGACCAGACGTCCGGCAGATGGTCGAAGAAGTATGTGAAGAAGTCACCCATGGGCAGCCGGGTCCCGTCAGCCCTTGCACAGGTCGGCGGTCTTCAGGTCCGCCGGCGGGATGGTGTCCTTGCCGAAGCCGTACTCGCCGATCAGCTGCACATAGCGGTCCGGATCCGAAGTGATCTTCTTCAGCTCCCTGTTGAAGGCGTCCCGCAGGTCCTCGCTGCCCTGGCGGAAGACGGCGCCGCCCGGGCTGTACTGCTTGACGCCGTCGAGCTCCGGGATGAACGAGTCGGTGACCTCCAGGCCCGAGTTGTTCTTGGCGAGCCAGTTCAGGGAGATACCGGTGAGCAGGAACGCGTCGATCCGGCCGCCCTTGACCGCGTCCGCGCCGTCCTGCGGCTTCTGCAGCGTCTTGATGTCGCCGTCGGCGATACCGGCGCCGGTGGCGTAGTTCTTCTCGACCGCACCCGACATCACGCCGATGGTCGCCCCGGCCTTCTTCACCGACGCCAGGTCGGTCAGGTTCTCGGGGTTGCCCTTCTTCACCATCAGCGCGGTGGGCGAGATGAACTCCGGCTCCGAGAACAGCGCCCGCTCACAGCGCTCCGGGATGATCGCCATGCCGGCACTGATCACGTCGTACTTGCCGGCCTGCAGCCCGGGGATCAGACCGTCCCACTCGGAGAACGTCGGCCGCAGTTCGTCCACGCCGAGGGCCTTGAAGATCTCCCGGTGCAGGGTGGGCGCCTCGCCCTTGAGCTTCCCGTCCTCCTCGTAGCCGTAGGGGGCCTCGTTGGCGTAGGCCACCCGTACGTAGCCCTGCTCCTTGAGCTTGTCCAGGGTCGAGCCCTCGCCGGAGCTGCCGGCGTCCGTCTTGCTGCACGCGGCGAGGAGTCCGGGGACGGTCAACACGCCGCCCACGGCCGCGGTTCTGGTGAGGAAGCCCCTGCGGGACAGGTTCGGGAACTCGGTCATGGACGTGCAACCTCCAGAGTCGTGCCTGACATGCGGCCGCGGCCAGTGGAGGCGCCTGCCCGATCGGCGGGGGGTATGCAGTGCCACGGCGCGATGTGATGCAACGGTGACCGGAGCGTGACCGGTCCGTTTTCGAGAGTGGGCGGGTGTGAGACCCGTGCGGCCGGGGAGGGAACAGGGCATGGCCGACCGTTATGTGGAAATCTCCCTCGCCGAGCGCGACGTCCGCTGCACCGCGCAACTCCTCGACGACCGCGCCCCGATCACCTGCGCCGCCGTCTGGGATGCCCTGCCGCTCGCCGGTGACGTCTACCACGCGAAGTACGCCCGCAACGAGATCTACGCGCTCTTCACGCCCTTCGCCGCCGCCGAACCGCCCCTGGAGAACCCGACGGTGACCCCGATCCCGGGCGACCTGTGCTACTTCTCCTTCGCCGGTTCGGAGTTGGGGACCCGGGCGTACGGCTACGACCGCGAGGTGCGCGCGGGAACCACGCTGGTGGACCTCGCCCTGTTCTACGAGCGCAACAACCTCCTCCTCAACGGGGACGTGGGGTGGGTGCCGGGCATCGTGTGGGGGCAGGTCGTCGAGGGTCTTGAGGCCATGGCGGAGGCGTGCAACGACCTGTGGCGCACCGGTGCGGCGGGGGAGACGCTCAGCTTCCGCCGCGCGTGACCCCCGCCTCGTACAGCGCATGGGCCGCGCGCAGCACGAGGTCGTCGCGGTGGCGGGCGGCCACCAGCTGCATTCCCACCGGCAGCCCGTCCCCGTCCGCCCCCACCGGGACCGTCGCGGCCGGCTGCTGCGTCATGTTGAACGGGTACGTGAACGGCGTCCACCCCGTCCAGCGCCGGTGGCCCGAGCCCTTCGGTACCTCGGCGTCCGCCTCGAACGCCGTGATCGGCACGGTCGGGGTGACGAGGAGGTCGTAGGAGGTGTGGAAGCGGCCCATCCGGCGGCCCAGCTCCATACGGACGTCCACCGCGGCCAGATAGTCCAGCGCCGAAAGGCTTTCACCGACCGCGCAGATCTCCCGCAGCCCCGGGTCGAGCAACCCCCGCTGGTGCGGCCCGAGATGCTGGATCACCCGGGCCGCCCCGGTGAACCACAGGGTGTGGAAGGCGTCCACCGGGTCGGTGAGGTCGGGGTCGGTCTCCGTGACGTACGCGCCGAGGTCGGCGAGCCGCTCCACCGCCCGCCGTACCGCCGTCGTGACGGCCGGACGCACCGCGACCTGGCCGCCCAGGGACGGCGAGTAGGCCACCCGCAGCCCGTGCACCCCGCCCCGCAGTCCCGCGGTGAAGGATCCGGGCGGCGGGCCGAGCGCCGACCAGTCGCGCTCGTCGGGTACGCCGATGACGTCCAGGAGCAGCGCCGCGTCGGCGGCGTCCCGGGTCATCGGCCCCACGTGCGCCAGCGTGCCGAAGGCGCTCGCGGGGTAGAGCGGGACGCGGCCGTACGTCGGTTTCAGCGCGAAGATCCCGCAGAACGCCGCCGGGATACGGACACTGCCCCCGCCGTCCGTGCCCAGCGCCAGCGGCCCCGCGCCGAGCGCCACGGCGGCCGCCGCGCCCCCGCTCGATCCGCCGGCGGTGCGGGAGAGGTCGTGCGGGTTGCGGGTCACCCCGGTCAGCGGGGAGTCCGTGACGCCCTTCCAGCCGTACTCGGGTGTCGTGGTCTTGCCGAGGAACACCGCGCCGGCCTCGCGCAGCCGGGCGACGGAGGGCGCGTCCTCGTCCCAGCGGCCCTCCGGGTCGATGGTCCGCGAGCCGCGCAGGGTCGGGGTGCCGCGCAGCAGCAGCAGGTCCTTGACCGTGACCGGGACCCCGTCCACCGCTCCGGCCGGTTCCCCGCGCCGCCAGCGCTGCGCCGACTCCGCTGCCCGGGCGAGGGCGTCCTCGGCGGTGAGGCGGACGAAGGCGTTCACCTCCGGCTGGATCCGCTCGGCCCGCTCCAGTGCCGCGCGGGTCGCCTCCACGGGGCTGAACTCGCCCTTGCGGTAGCCGTCGACGAGTTGTACGGCGGTCAGTTCGGTGAGCTCGGTCTGGGTCATCCACCCTCCCGGGGCGTCAGTGTCCGGGTACGTATCCGCGCTTCTTGTCGACCACGTTCGGCAGCGGTCTGCCCGCCTCCCATCGCTCGTACAGCTCCACGAACTGGGCGCCCAGCTCGTCCCGCCAGCCGACCGTGTCGCCGCTCATGTGCGGGGACACGATCAGGCCCGGCGCCTGCCACAACGGGCTGTCCGCCGGAAGGGGTTCGTCCGTGAAGACGTCCAGCGCGGCGCCCGCGATCCAGCGCTTGGCCAGTGCCTCGGCCAGCGCGTCCTCGTCGACCAGCTGCCCGCGCCCGACGTTGACGAACCGGGCGGAGGGCTGCATCACCCCGAACCGCCGGGCGTCGAACATGCCCTGCGTCTGCTCCGTCAGCGGCGCGGCCGCGATCACCCAGTCGGCGCGGGAGAGTAGCCGGTCCAGGTCGTCGGGGCCGTGGACGCCGGTGCGCGGAGTGCGGCCGACCAGCGCGGTCGTGATGTCCAGCGCCTTGAGCGTACGGGCGATCGCGCGGCCGATCGGGCCGGAGCCGACGACGCAGGCCCGGGTCCCGGCGACCTTCCGGGACTCGCGGTGCCGCCAGGTCCGCTCCCGCTGCAGCTCCCAGGTGCGGGGCAGGTCCTTGGCCATCGCCAGGACGAGCGCGGCGACGTACTCGGCGATCGGCTGGTCGAAGATGCCGCGCGCGTTCGTGACCACGGTGTCCGAGGTGACGAGCTCGGGGCACAGCAGATGGTCCACGCCCGCGCTCGCCGTGTGCACCCAGCGCGGCCGCGGGCCGCCGCCCGGCCAGGCCTCCCGGACCGCGCGCGAGGTGAAGTCCCACACCAGCAGCACATCGGCGTGCGGCAGCCGCTCCGCGAGCCCTGGCTCGTCGGTGTGCTCGATCCTGGCGCGGCCCGTGAGACGCCCGAGGCGGGGGAGCGGATCGGCGTCCAGGACGAGCAGGGTGGGAGTGCCGGTGGGCGGGGGAGCGACGGTCATGCGGAAGCCGTTTCTCGGGGCGAAAGGGAGGGATTGGCGGCCGTCTGACATGCGAGGTTTGACCACGCTCGCACCCGAACCTACCTTCGTCAACACGGGCGTGTGTGCGGTCCGTTGCTCACCCCTTTTCCCCGCGTGAGGGCGGTGCCTGCCATGGACGTCTCCTTTCTCGGCGGACCAGGTCCACAGCGCGGCGTCGGCGTCGTCGCCCCCTTCGACTTCGCGCTGGACCGGGAGCTGTGGCGCTGGGTGCCGGACGAGGTGTCGCTGCACCTGACCCGGACGCCGTTCGTGCCGGTCGAGGTCAGTCTCGACCTGGCGCGCCTGGTGAGCGAGCACGAGACGCTGGGCGACGCGGTGCGCACGCTGAACGCGATCACGCCCGAGGTCGTCGCCTACGCCTGCACCTCGGGCAGCTTCGTCGGCGGGATCGCCGGCGAGCGGGCGATGTGCGAGGCGATGACCCGGGCGGGCGCGGTGCCCTCCGTCACCACCTCGGGCGCACTGCTGGAGGCGCTCGGGGAGCTGGGCGTGCGCCGGGTGGCCCTGGTGACGCCGTACACCGTGTCGGTGACCCGGTCGCTGCAGAAATACGTCGCCGAGGCGGGCGTCAAGGTCACCGGATGCGCGTTCATGGGGCTGACGCGGGACATCTGGAAGGTCCCCTACTGCGACGTGGCCGACATGGCGCGGCAGGCGGTGCGCCGGCGGGCCGGCGCGGAGGCCCTGTTCATCGCCTGCACCAATCTCCCGACGTACGACGTGATTCCCCAGCTGGAGGCCGAACTGCGGATGCCGGTCCTCTCGGCCAACCAGGTGACCGTGTGGGCGGCACTGCGCCGGCTGGGTACCTGGGCGGTGGGGCCGTATCAGGCGCTGATCGATCCGGCGGCACGCACCGGTCCCGTACTGCCTGAGGCAGGTGCCGGTCCCGTACTGCCCGAACCCGTACTGCCCGAAGAAGAACAGCAGCAGGAAGGCTCGACATGACCGCACTCGGATTTCTCTACCCGGGCCACTCCGCCGAGGACGACTATCCACGCATCGAGCAGCTGCTGGGGAGCGACATCCGGGTCGACCTCGTCCACACCGACATCGGTGAGGACGCCCACCGGGTGGATGCGCTGCGCGAGATGGGATCGGCCGAGCGGCTCGCGGCGGGCGTCGAGGAGCTGCGCCTCGCGGGCGCCGAGGCGGTGGTGTGGGCCTGCACCAGCGGCAGCTTCGTGTACGGCTGGGAGGGCGCCCACGAGCAGGTACGCACCCTGGCCCGCCGCGCCGGCATGCCGGCCTCCTCGACCGCCTTCGCCTTCGTGCACGCCGTGCAGGAGCTCGGCGTACACCGGGTCGCGGTCGGGGCGACCTACCCGGACGACGTGGCGTCGCTGTTCGCGGACTTTCTGCGGGCGGGCGGTGCGGAGGTGGTCGCGGTCCGCAGTTCCGGCATCATCACCGCCGCCGAGGTCGGCACCTGGGGGGAGGCGGAGCTGCTCGCCCTGGCCCGCGCAGCCGACCACACCGACGCGGAGGCGGTACTGCTCCCCGACACGGCCCTGCACACCGCCGCCCACATCCCGGCCCTGGAGAAGGAGCTCGCCAAGCCCGTCCTCACCGCCAACCAGGTCACCGTCTGGGAGGCCCTGCGCCTGACCGACCGCCGGGTGAACGCGCCGGAGCTGGGGTCTCTGTTCACCAAGGAGCCGATCGTCCAGGTGTGACGAATACATGCACAGGAATAGATGGAGACGTCCGTCTGTTGACGCCAGGAGGACCTGAGGACAGCGCAACACACAAGGAGGACCCCCGTGGCGGCAGACGAGATCCGCGGTACCAGCCAGGGCACCGCCCCCGTGCCCCTCTCCGTACTGGACCTGGTCACCGTGGGTGCCGGCCGGACCGCCACCGATGCCCTGCGCACCAGCGTCGCGATCTCCCGTCTCGCGGAGTCCCGTGGCTTCCACCGGTACTGGGTCGCCGAGCACCACTCCATGCCGGGCGTCGCCTCGTCCTCCCCCGCCGTGATCCTCGCCCACCTCGCCGCCCACACCGACCGCATCCGGCTCGGCTCGGGCGGCGTGATGCTGCCCAACCACGCCCCGCTGGTGATCGCGGAGCAGTTCGGCACGCTGGAGGCCATGGCCCCCGGCCGTATCGACCTCGGCCTCGGCCGCGCGCCGGGCACGGACGGCGCCACCGCGGCCGCCCTGCGCCGCACCGACAACCCGCACGAGGTCGCCGACGCCTTCCCCGAGCAGCTCGCCGAGCTGACCCGCTTCCTCGACGACGACTTCCCCGACGGCCACCCCTACCGCCGGATCCACGCCGTCCCCGGCCCCGTCCAGGCCACCTCTCCGGGCGGCGTCCAGTCCCCGCACCGCCCGCCGGTCTGGCTGCTGGGTTCCTCCGGGTTCAGCGCCCGTCTGGCCGGCCTGCTCGGCCTGCCCTTCGCCTTCGCGCACCACTTCTCGGCGCAGAACACGATCCCCGCCCTCGACCTGTACCGGGAGACCTTCAAACCGTCCGAGGTGCTCGCCGAGCCGTACGCCCTCATCGGCGTCTCCGCGCTCGCGACCGAGGACGAGCGGGAGGCCCGCCGGCAGGTCCGCGCCGCCGCGCTCAACATGATCCGGCTGCGCAGCGGCCGCCCCGGTCTCGTCCCCACCCCCGAGGAGGCCGAGGCGTACGCCTTCAGCCAGCTGGAGCAGGAGTTCGCCGACTCCTGGAACGCCAACGTCATCCACGGCACCCCCGACGAGGTCCGCGCGGGCCTGGACGACCTCCAGAAGCGCACCGGCGCCGACGAGCTGATGATCACCGCCAACGCGCACACCGGCGAGGTACGGCTGCGTTCCTACGAACTCATCGCCGACGCCTACGCGTTGCCGACCGCCTGACCCGCCTGGTCCGACGGACAGTCCAGCAGCTCGGAGATGCGATCCGGCGACACCGGCCGGGAGTACAGCCACCCCTGCCCGGTGTCGCACCCGATCCGGCGCAGCCGCCCGGCCTGCGCGGAGGTCTCCACGCACTCCGCGGTGACGGTCAGCCCCAGCCGATGGGCCAGCTGGATCATCGCCTCGACGATGACCTCGTCGGCCGGGTTGGGATGGGCACCGGAGTCCTCGTACTGGAATCCCCGTACGAAGGACCCGTCCAGCTTCAGCACGGACACCGGCAGCCGGCTCAGATACGCGAGGTTCGAGTAGCCGGTGCCGAAGTCGTCGATGGCGATGCGCACACCCATCTCGCTGAGCGCCTGCAGGGCCTGCAGCGGGCGGCCCGCCGAGCCCATCACCGCGGACTCCGTGAGTTCGAGCTGGAGCAGGTGCGGTTCCAGGCCGGTCTCGGCGAGGATCTCCGCCACGTCCTCGACCAGGTCGGAGTCCCAGACCTGGCGCACGGCCACGTTGACCGACACGAAGATGGGCGGCTCGTCGGGGTGTTCCAGCTGCCAGCGGCGGGCTTGACGGCAGGCGGTGGCGAGCACCCAGCGGCCGAGCGGGACGATCGCGCCGTCCTCTTCCGCCAATCCGATGAACCGATTCGGCGTCAGCATCCCGAACTGCGGGTGGTTCCAGCGCACCAGCGCTTCCACCCCGCTCAGCCGCCCGTTCGCCATGCCGACCAGGGGCTGGTACTCGAGGGTGAACTCGCCGCGGTCGATGGCCGGTCGGAGGGTGGAGGCGAGCGCCTGACGGGTCATGCGGTGCGCGTTGCGCTCGGGGTCGAACAGCGTCCAGCGGGACTTGCCGTCCGCCTTCGCCCAGTACAGCGTCGTGTCGGCGGCCTGCATCAGACCGGTGGCGGTCGTCCCGGCCGCCTGCCGCTCCACGACCCCGATCGACGCCGACAGCGACAGCCGCTGGCCGGCCAGGTCGAACGGGGCCTGAAGGGCCGTTAGCACCGACTCGGCGAGGTCGGCGAGCTGCTCGGTGCCCGTCGAGTCCTCGACCAGCAGGGCGAATTCGTCGCCGCCCAGCCTGGCCACGAGCGGCACGCTCGCCCTGCCGTACCCGGCCTCGTCCGCGCAGCGCGTCAGACGTTCGGCCACGGCCGCCAGCAGCCGGTCGCCGACGCGGTGGCCGAGGGTGTCGTTGACCGCCTTGAAGCCGTCCAGGTCCAGGTAGCACAGGCCGATCCGGCCGGTGCCGCCGCGCTCGTACGCCTCCACGTCCAGCGCGGCCGACAGGCGCTCGAAGAACAGGGTGCGATTGGCCAGCCGGGTCACTGGGTCGTGCATCTGCAAGTGCCGCAGCCGGGCCTGGAGTTCACGCCGGGCGCTGATGTCGGCGGCGGCCAGCAGCACACCGTCCGTGCCCTCGGGGAGCGGGGAGACGGTGACCTGCACCCAGACGCTGTGCCCCTCGGGCTGTTTCAGGCGCCGGGTGCAGCGCAGCCGGGCCTCACGGCCGCGCAGCAGCTCGCGGTACGCGTGCCAGGTGCGGGCGTCGGACGCCAGGTCCACCAGATCGGCGGCGACCCGTCCGGCCAGTTCCCCGGGGGTGGCGCCCAACAGGTCGGCCAGCGCGTCATTGGCGGTGACGACCAGGCCCTCGCGGTCGACGACCGCCATCGCCAGTGGGGCGGAGACGAAGGCCGACCGCAACGGGTCGGAGACCTCGCCATTCGTACGACGAGACGCCTGGTGATTACTGTCTGTGACGGCTGGCCGGATGAGGTCTGCCGCGGGCGTCGGCCCTTCGGACGTTCCGCTCACCGCTCGCTCCCGCAGTGCACTCGATCTGCTCGATCTCTGTCTGGGCAGGAAAGGTCAGGAAAGTGTGCCGATCATAGAGGTTCGCCCCGGACCCTTGCAGCCACTGTCCAGTGTCCCGGAACCGACGCGGAACCACCCGTCGTCCTGACAGATCGTTTCTGCCCGCCCGGGCACCGGTTCCATCGGCGACGGACCGGTTGTGACGGTCCGTGAGCACTTCCGGAGACGCTGCCGCCGTTCCCTCGAACGGCCGTCACTCGTCCGATGCAGACAAACATGGCATACAACATTTAATACGCACAATCTGGGTGCGGTGTCCCATAACCGCACCCGGAGGTCCCCGTGCCGCGTCTGCTCCCGCGTCCCCGACTGCGCAGCACCGCGGCCGTGTTCACCACCCTCTCGGCGCTCGCCGCGACCTCCCTCGTCACCGGCCCCTCGGTCGCCGAGCCCCTCTGGGCGGCGCCCTGCGCGCTCACCCGCACCGAGGCCCACCACTCGGAGGGCCTGGACACCTGGAACGCCGACTATCCCCGGCCGACCCGCACGCTGGACGCGGTGATGGTCTTCCTCTCCTTCCCGGACTCGGCCCCGGCGGTCACCCCCGCGGAGCTGACCGCCGACCACTTCCCGGCCACCAGCCGCTACTTCACCCGCGCCTCCTACGGCAGGTTCCAGCTCCGCCCGCATTCGCTGCGGCACTGGATCCGGATGCCGCGGCCGTCCACGGCGTACGGCATACAGCGCGACTGGTCCGCTCCGCACCGGGCCGCCTACCTGCGCGACGCGTTCGCCGCCGCCGACGGACGGGTCGACTTCTCGCGCTACGACATCGTCTACTTCGTCGCCGATCCGGACGCGCCCGGCGTGGACTCGGACGCCACGAAGGTGGTCAACCTGGAGGGCCCGCTACGGGTGGACGGCACCGACATCCGCCGGGTCGTCACGGTGTTCGAGAACCACCCGCCGGACCGGCTCGTCCTCGCCCACGAGACCGGCCATGTCTTCGACCTGCCGGACCTCTACCACCGCCCGGCGGACGGCAAGGGCGACTGGGACACCCACGTCGGCGACTGGGACCTGATGGGCAGCCAGTTCGGACTCGCCCCCGATCTCTTCGGCTGGCACAAGTGGAAGCTGGGCTGGCTGGAGCGGCGCCAGGTGGCCTGCGTGCAGGGCGCCGGGCCGGTGCGGCTGACGCTGGAGCCGCTGGGCGCCGGGCCGGGAACGCCCATGACGGCCGCGGCGGGCGCCCCGGCCTTCGGGCTGGGCCGGGGAACCAAGCTGGCGGTGGTGCGCACCGGGGCCGACAGCGTCCTCGCCTTCGAGGCGCGCGGCTCGGCCGGTAACGATCACGGCGCCTGCCGGCAGGGCGTCCTCGTCTACCGCGTGCACAGCGGCGCCGAGTCCGGTGGCGGCCCGGTCCAGGTGATCGACGCCCACCCGCACACGGAGGCCTGCTGGGAGAACTCGGTCTACCCGCCCCTCGCGGACGCCCCGGTCGACCTCGGCGAGACCTTCACGGTCCCCGGCGAGGCCGTCCGCGTCGAGGTGGAGGGGCGTACGGTGACGGGGGCGTGGACGGTGAAGATCACAGTGGGATGAGTTTTCGGCCGACGGCATGCAAAAAGCCCCTCGCCTGCGCGAAGGGCTTTTCACTGTCGTGCGCCGCCAGGGACTCGAACCCCGGACCCGCTGATTAAGAGTCAGCTGCTCTAACCAACTGAGCTAGCGGCGCCTGCTGACGTCGTAGACATTAGCACCCTGGTCCGGGGGAGGAAAAATCGATATCCGCACCGCCGAACGGGCGGCCCGTACCGCCGCCCACAGCAGGATTTCCGGGCCCGGTAGCCAGGGGTGACGGGTGTCCGGGGCAACCAGCCAGCGGGAGTCGGACGGGTCGGTGGGGGCGGACGGGGCGGACGGGGCGGACGGGGCGGTGGAGGCGGAGCGGCCGGGGGAGGTGGACTGGCCGGTCAGGGCGGGCGTCGGGGCGGTCGGGGCGGGTGCCGGGACGGTGATCGCGTCGCCGGTGCCGTGGCAGAGCAGGGGTGGGATGGCCGCGGTGCGGCCGTGGGAGCCCCACTCCTCCCACTCCAGCAGCGAGGGGAGCCGCTGGGCGGTGCCCGGCGCGGCGAACAGCAGCATCCGCCCCCGGAACGCGGCCACCGGCCCCGACCCCGGCCCTTCGTCCCACAACCGGTCCAGCATCCGGCGCCCGAAGATCGCGGGCGTGCTCACCACATCGAAGGCGGAACCGCAGGGCAGGACGACCGGGGCGTCCGGACGCTCCTCCCAGAGGGCGAGCGTGCTGCGCGGATACGCTCCGGCCGAGGCGAGCCAGGCGGCGCCGTCCGAGGTCAGTGTGCTGCTGCTCATACACCCACATCTACGGGGTGTGAGCATTCCCCTCCTGTGGGTTGCCGAAAATCGGGACGCGGGAGGGTGAGAGGGAGTATTTTGCGCGCCCGGCATATGCCACGCAGGTGGGGCCGCCCCGGCAGCCCCGGCCGCTCACACGGGATCGGGTCCCCGCCCGTCGGCCCCCCGCATCAGGTCCCGCCCGAACTCCACCATCTTCTTGGCGTAGTCCTCGGTCCACTCGGCCCGCTCGGCGATGTCCGCGGGCGTCAGCCGGTCGAACCGCCGCGGATCGGCGAGCTGTGCCGCCGCGATCGCCTGGAACTCCACCGCCCGGTCGGCCGCCGCCCGGAAGGCCTGCGTCAGCTCCGTCGCCCGCGCCAGCAGCGCGCGCGGGTCGTCCATCGACTCCAGGTCGAAGAAGTGCTCCGGGTCGCCGGCCGCTTCCGCGGGCTCGAAGAGCAGGGGCGCGGGGCGTAGCCGCGGTTCGTTCCGACGCGGCGTGGGCTCCGCCATGTCTTGTCTCCTCCTCGTACGGTTCCGATGGCGCCGCCTGTGGGGGTGGGCCACCCTCAATTGTCTCGCGCCTGCGCAAGAGGGCCCTCGGTCACCTCTGGCGTTCAGCGTCGCCAGGCCACCCGGTGTTCCGCCAGATGGGCGAGCACCGCATGGTTCGCCTCCCATCCGTCGGGAAACTTCACGACCGTGCCCAGCTGGACCGGCTCCGTCGACGGGTAGTCGTCCAGCAGATCGCTCACCCCCGCCCGGCACACGACGATGCACGCCTGCCGGTGGCGGGAGGCCAGGACGCACAGGCGGCCGGTTTCCAGGTGGAAGGCGGTGGCGTCGGGGCGGCCGGAGAGGGGGTGCAGGACCACGGTGACGTCGTACTCCCGGCCCTGGAGACGGTTCGCCGTGTCGACGGTGACGTCCGACACGTCCAGTTCGGCCAGGGCCGCCCGGACCGCCGCCGCCTGGTCCCGGTGGGCCGTGCCGACGGCGATCCGGTCGGCGGTCAGCGGCGCGGCTTCGGGTGAGCGCTCCGACGTGGCCGCCCCGCCGCGGTCCAGCAGGCGTCGTACGACCGTCGCCACCGCCCGCACCGCCTCCGGGTCGGTACGCGGCGTGTGCCGGGCGGGCAGCTCCAGTAGGCCCCAGCCCGACTCCGCCGCCTCGTCGATCACCCGGTCGGGGCCGGAGCCGTCCGACGGGACGCCGAAGGTGAGCCGTCGGTCACCGTGGTCGGTCCCGCTGCGGAACGGCGTGTACGGATAGAAGGCGTCCGAGACCAGGGGCGCCGCCGAGGCGGGCAGCCGCCAGGAGACCGGCAGGCGGTGCTGCGGCAGGTCGGGGTTGTGCGCCAGCAGGGTGCTCACCGCGGAGGCCGAGGGGTCGTACGACAGGCCCGCCCACTGCTCGCTGCCCACGATCGCGAACGGGTCCAGCTGGCCCGGGTCGCCCACGAACAGCGCCCGCTCGAAGAGACCGGCCACGGCGAGCAGCGAGTCGGAGCGCATCTGGTACGCCTCGTCGACGATCGCGTGCCGCCACGGCTCGTCGGTCTTGACGTGGCCCCATTTGGCGGCGGTCGAGATCACGACGGGCAGCCCCGTGAGGTCGGCCGCCTTCGCCGACTTCCGTACGTGCGGCAGGTTGTCGAGCGCCTTGTCGTACGGGTCGGCGTCGCTGCTGTGCAGGCGGCCCACCGGCAGCTCGGGGTTCTTCTCGGCGAGCCTCAGCACCAGGTCGTCGACCTGGGCGTTGGTCTGCGCGATCACCATCAGTGGGCGCCCGGTGTCGGCGAGTTCGAGCGCGGCGCGGACCACGAGTGTGGACTTGCCGGCGCCGGGCGGGGAGTCGACGACGACGCCGCGGTGCGGGCCGTGCAGCGTGTCGTGGAGGATCGCGTCGGTGGCCCGCGCCGCCGCGGCACCGGGGTCGAAGGCGGTCTGCGTGGTCACAGGACGTCCTCTTCGGTCACGGGGTCGGCGGGCTCGGGGGCGGTGTCCGCGCCGGGCGGACCGCCGTGCGTCCACGGCGTGTCCTCCGGGTCGGGCAGCTTCGCGCCGCCCCGCTGCTCGTGCTCGAACAGCGTGAAGCACACCGCGTCGCCCTTCTCCGGCACGGACCCGGCCTCGGGCTCCTTGCCGCGGCCCATCTTGTCGAGGATGCGCAGGACGACGAGCGTGCCGTCCTCCTCGTACCCCACGAACTCGGCCGCCTGCGGTTTTCCGTTGTACGACCGGTACACCTTCGCCCGCTCGCCCAGATGCGGCCGGTCGCCCGTGCGGACCGTGACGAGGGGGCGCGGGCTCGGGCGCTTGCCCTCGCTGTACGCCATGACGACATCCGTGACCTCTCCCGCGAACGCCTCCCCGGTCAGCCGTCGCCCGGCCATCACCAGCGGGTCGTCGAGCGCCTCCTGGGCCTCCAGGCGGGCCTGTTCACGCTCGCGGGCGGCGAGCTTGTTCGCCGCGGTCACCGCGTCGTCGCGGCGGGGCTGCGGGGGCTCACCGGCCAGGACGCGGTCCCGGTGGCCGGTGAACGACCAGCGGTCGCGGGTCCACCGCTCCTCGACGTGCGCCCCCTCGGGCAGCTCCCGCAGCAGGTCGAGCCCGCGCCACACCGCGTCCCAGGTGGGCCGGGTCACCCGCTCGACGAGGGCGCGGATCTCCCGCTCGGCGGCGGTGAGGTCCCCGAGCCGGTCGTCCGCCTCCATGCCGTCCTCGGCGGTGGCCAGGGTGGTGCGGGCGCGGTCGTAGCGCTCGATGGCCGGGGCGAGGAGCTTGTTGTCGAACGCCGGGTCGGTGGCGGGGCCCGCGGGCGGGCAGGTGAGCTGGCCCTGCGCGTCCCTGTGCAGCTCGGCCCGCAGGGCCGCCTCGGCGCCGGTGGCGCCCTCCGGCGGGTCGATCCAGGCGAGCAGGGCACCGAGGTGCTGGTCCTCCAGGCTGGACTGGCCGGTCGACCAGTGCCGGGCGAGCACGTCCGTCAGGGCCAGCAGCAGGGAGGAGCCGGGCACCCGGGCCCGCTCCCCGAAGTGGGTCAGCCACCGGCCGAGCAACGGCACCCTGGGCGGTGCCGGGTGCGGGGTCTCCGGGTCCTGTTCCGCCGTGCGGCGAAAGCGCATGGAGCGCCCGAGCAGCCGTACGAAGTCGATGCCCGCGCGGCTCGGCACGACCAACTGAGGGGCGTCCGCGCACAGTTCGACCTCGACCTTGACCCGCTTGCCGGTCTCCGGGTCGGTCTCGGTGCGCTCGGCCGCCTCGACGCTCTCCGCGTGCGCGTCGATGTACGGCAGGACCACATCGGCCAGTTCGGCCAGGAACGCGAACCTGAGGTCGCGGTCGCGGGGCTGCGGGACGACCAGCAGGCGCGGCGCGTCCGGGTCGGTGCCGACGAGCGCGCCGAGCGGTGCGCCGGCTTCACCGGCGGTGGTCAGCGGCACGAGGACCAGCGGACGCTCGGACAGATGCCGGTGCCGGACCGTGGCGGTGGGCTGCGCGCGTCCGGTGTCGAAGGCCTCGAGACGGGCGAGCGTGGAGATCAGCGACACGGGGCTGCCTCCAGGGACTCGGGGTGTTCGGGGGTCCTTGGCTCGGGGGCGTCGCCCAGTGCCTCGGCGCGCAGGTGTGCCGCCCGGCGTAGGGCCGCCACCGCCGGGTCCTGGGGATCCCCGGCCTCCCCGCGGGCCGCCGCGAGGACGTCCTCGACCGTCGACAGGCCGCCCAGCTCGGAGCGGACCGAGCGGCCGAGGGAGGTCACCGCGCCGGCCGCGCGGGAGCGGTCCCGGCAGTGGAAGGCCAGCTCGCACGCCGACAGGCACTCCGGCGCGTACGTCGCCGGCACCGCCTCGACCGCGGCGGTCAGCTCGGCGGCCGGCAGCTCGGGGGAGAAGCACGTGCCCTCGGGGAGCGCGTCGGCGATGTCCTGGATGCGGGTGAGGCGGGCCAACTGGCGGCGGGTGACCGCCCGCTGCTTGCGCACGTCGACGGCGGAGGCGGTGGGGAGGTTGGAGAAGTCCTTAGGGCAGACAAGCAGGATCCGGTGCCGGACCGGCGGGGCCGGCCGGAGCCTCGCGGCGACCTCCTCGAGTGCCAGCACGTACACCGCCGCCTGCCGGGCCGCCGCGCCCACCTTCGCCGGGTCCGCCGAACCGTCCAGCATCGGGAACGACTTGATCTCCACGACCGTCCAGCTGCCGTCCGGGTGCACGACCACCGCGTCCGGCTCCAGGAACGCGGGGGTACCGGCGACGTCGAGTGCGAGCATCGGATGGTCGAGCAGCGTCCAGCCGCCCGCCTCGACGGCCTCGCGCAGCGCCAGCGCGGTGCGGGCGGCGCGGCCCTCCGGACCGATCGCGGACAGCTCCGGCACCCGCGCGTGTGCGGGCGGTTCGGCGCCCGGATCCAGCTTCTCGTGCGCCAGCCGCAGCAGCTCCGCGCCACCGTCCGCCTTGACCCGGCTCTCGAACGCGTTGCCGCGCGTGAAGGCGAACTGGGACTGCCCGAAGACGGACGGCGAGCCCAACGCACCGGCCAGTGCCGCCTTGTTCACCCCGGCGCCGTCGAGGATGGCGCGCCGCTTGCAGCCGGGATTGGCGGCCAGGGCCGCGAGGGCGCGCGCGTCGAGTGCCTTGGCCGGTACGTCGGGACCGCGCAGCTCAGCGAGCTGCTGCCGGAGCGCCGCCCCCCGTGTCCGCGGGGGAGGCACCCGGCTCGGCTCCCGGTCCGAGCCGTGACTCGCGCTGCCGTGGAATTCGCTCACCCGCCGAAGTCTGGCATCCGCCACTGACAATTGAGGCAGGTGCGGCACGAGAGCCCGGTGTGGAGGAGGCGGAAGCCGCGACCGGCGAAGCGGAACCCGCCGAGGTGGCGACGCGCGCCACCAGTCGCGTCCGGACCCGGTTCGCGCAGCGCATCACATACGGCGCCAGCAGCAGCCCGGCACCCATGACGGCGGCACCCGCGACGGCGTCGAGGAAGTAGTGGTTGGCGGTGCCCATCACCACGATCGTCGTCACCAGCGGATACAGCACGCCCGCCACCTTCGTGAGGCGCGTCCCGCCGTACCGCCACAGGATCACCCCGCACCACAGTGCCCAGCCGACGTGCAGGCTCGGCATGGCGGCGTACTGGTTCGTCATGCTGCCGAGCCCCCGCGGCGCGCTCGCCTCGCCGGCCCACCAGCCGTACGAGCTGTACTGGGCCATCGTGTCCACGAAGCCGTACCCGGCCGACAGCAGCCGGGGCGGGCAGGTCGGCATCAGTGTGAAGCCGATCAGGCCGATGAACGTCGAGGTCATCAGCCAGGTGCGGGCCGCGCGATAGTGCTTGGTGCGGGATCTGAACAGCCAGATCAGCAGGGCGGGGGTGACCAGGTAGTGCAGCGACGCGTACCAGAAGTCAGCCGGTATGCCGAGCCAGGCCTCGCGCGTGAAGAGGCGGTTGAGGGGGTGCTCGGCGTTGATGTGGAGGAACTTCTCGATGCGCAGGATCGCCAGGCCGTGGTCGACGGCGGTGGAGACATCGCCCCGGGCGAGGAGCCGGCCCGCCGAGTAGCAGGCGTACACCAGGAGGATCAGCGGCAGTTCGGTCAACCAGCGGAGCCGGGGTCGCGGGGCTGCCTCGATGCCCGGTGTCACGGCCTGCATCCGATCGCCCTCCCCCTTCTCGTCGCGTGGCGCCCCGGCCGTCGGACCGGTCGTACACCATAGGGCGTACGGGTGGGCGCCTTGAGGGGGCGCCTCCCGGCCCTGATAGACGCTGAGATCGCCCCCCGGGTTGCCCCCGGACAGCGTGCGCGATGATGGAGGGGTTCCGCCTCTGATTTCTCCGTTCTCCCGGAAAGGTCCCGTCCTCTCATGGCACCGCGCATCCTGCTGGCCCGGCACGGACAGACGCAGTGGTCGCTGTCCGGCAAGCACACCGGCAGGACCGACGTCCCCCTGCTCGACGAGGGGCGGCGCGGTGCGAAGCTGCTGGGCGAGCGACTGCACCAGCCGCCGTACGAGGGGCTCCCCGGGATCGAGGTCCGCACCAGTCCGCTGGCACGCGCGCGTGAGACCTGCGAACTCGCCGGTTTCGGCGCACGCGCGCGTACCTGGGACACGCTCATGGAGTGGGACTACGGCGCCTACGAGGGCATGACCCCGGCCGACATCCAGGCCGTCCGCCCCGGCTGGCTGATCTGGCGCGACGGTGTGCCCGAGGGCGAGACCCTGGCCGAGGTGACCGCCCGCGCGGACGAGGTCGTCACCTGGGCGCGCTCACAGGACCGTGACGTCCTCCTCTTCGCCCATGGCCACATCCTCCGCTCGATCGCCGCCCGCTGGCTGAGCCTCCCCCTCGACTTCGCAGCCCGCATCCGCCTGAACCCGACGTCACTGTCGATACTGGGCTGGGCATACGGCGAACCGGCAATCGAAACCTGGAACGACGTGGGGCATATGGCGGGCTCGGCGTAGCTGCGGGCAGTCGTGCCGCTGGGGCGGCACGGGTGGCGCAGCGGCACCTCGCAGCGCCGAGCTGCGCGACCACCCCCACCCCAGCGACAACGCCGGGCACCCCGCAAACCCGCCCAGCCCAGACGCCCGCTCAAACGGACCGCGGCAAAGAAGCATGCCGCTCCAAGAAATCCCCCACCCCCGAAGCCCGCCGATGCGGCAGCAACACCCGCGCCGTCCCCGCCAACATCGCCTGAATCCGCGACGACTGAACCTCGTCCAGCAGATCCAGCACCCGCATCCCCGCAACAGCCGCCTCATCCGGCCGCCCCCCACGCGCGAGATCATCCGCAAGCTCCGCCGTGTACAACGCGATGTTCCGGCTGAAGTGCGGATCCTGCAGATGCGCCGCCCGCCGCGCATGCCGCGCCGCCCGCGGCCAGTCGCCCAGCGTCGACCAACACTGCGCCTCCAGCGCCTCCAGCTCGGCCTCGCCGTAGAAGCTCATCCACTCGGGGTCGGCGTCCGAGGCGCCCCGCTCGTAGAGGGCATGCGCGCGGGTGAGCGCCTGTGCGCAGCCGGTCCGGTCGGCGAGCCCCGCCCAGCCGCCCGCCTCGCGCAGCGCGAGCAGCGACATCAGCCGGGCGGATCCCAGAGGGCGCGCGATGCGCTGTGCAGCCTGCGCCGCGCGCACCGCCTCGCGGGGGCGCCCGGCGTCCCGCGCGAGAAACGCCGTGTTGCAGAAGGCGTGCGCCTCCAGTCCCGGGTCTCCGGTCATCCGGGCGGTCGCGAGCGCCTCGGCATAGTGTGAACGCGCGTCGTCGAACCGACCCGAGTCGTGCGCCAGCCAGCCCACGGAGATCGCCAGTTCACCGGCGCCCGAGTGCAACCGGTCGGCGGTCGCCTGCCGCGTGGCGCCGGCGTCCAGCAGCGCGTACGCGGCGCGTAGCGGTGCCGCCGCGCGCCGGTAGAGGCCGTCGGCGCCGTGCCGGTCGTCGAGCAGCCGGATCCTGCGGACGGCTTCTTCGAGGGCGCCCACCTCGCTCGTCCCGACGCGGCGCACGGGGCGCCCGGCGGCCGACGCGTCGAAGGCGAGCCCCAAGGGGCCCAGCGAGGCGGCGGCAACCGTGGCGCCGCCGCCGGTCATGAATGCGCGACGCAGCACGTCGCTCTCCTCGTAGTTGATGTGCGTGTCGTACGGGTCCTGCGTGTCATACGGCTCATGGGCCCCGCGTGCCTCAGTGGTGGGCGCGGAACTCGGGGTGGGCATGGGGGGCGGGTCGGCGGCGGTGCGCGCCCCGCGTCCGCGTACGGATGCGCGGGGCGCGAACCCCAGGTCGGTGAGCGTGCGTCCGGGGAACATGTGCAGGAACACCCGCTCGTAGGCGTAGTTGGGGCAGCGGATCTCGCCCGCCTCCACCCGGCCGATGTAGCGCGCGTCACAGCTGACCTGCTCGCCGATCTCCCGGGCGGCCCGACGGACCGCCGCGGCGAACTCGGCGGCCGAGCGCTTGCCGCGCAGACGCCGGAAGGCGAGGTTCGGCCGCGGTGGCCGGTTGGGCTGGGACGAGGTCACCGTTGACGACGCCATGGCCGGGTCCTCTCGTGCGAACCGTCGAACCATGCCGGATCCGGGTCGAGTGGACTTGAGTGGTCACTGTGGTGCCCTGATTTCCGGCGGGCAAGAACGTACCTGCTGTGACGGGCCCGGCACGCAGTGTTTAGCTACAAACCGGATATCTCATACGCGATCTGCCATGAACTGCCATCCTTTGCGGCACACTTCCGCCGTAGCCGTTGACGCCGCCACGGCGTTGAACCCTGTGGACCGGGAGCCGCCCGACTCCCGACCTGCTCGCCCAAGGAGGGGTTCCGTAGTGGAGGCCGGGATGGAGACCAGCCGGAGCATCGATCCTCGTACGCCGCTGCCCGCATGCGATCTCGTGACGGTACCCGCCCGGCAGGGGCTGGAAGCGGTCGACATTCTCCGGCGCGGCGAGGCCGAGGCCGTCGGGCCCGTTCTGCACGACGACGGCGGCGACACCCTCGGCTTCGTGGTGCCGGCGGGGACGGCGGCGGCGTGGGACGTCCCGGGCAGTACGTGTACACAGACCAACGGGCGCGGTCTGAGTCTGGCCCCCGAGCCGCCGGCCGGCGATGCGGAGGCCGCCGGTTCGGAGTGGCTGCTGCCCCCGGACGAGGCGGAACTGGCGACGGATCCGGCGGTGCTGCGGCGGGCGCTGGGAGAGGCGGCCCGGATGATCGAGGCGGCGGACAGCTGCCGCTGACGTGCGCCGGCCGGCCGGGCGGGCGCGGCCGCTCGCGGCTTGCGAAAATGGCCGAATGGGAAAGTCCGGGAAGGCCCGCCGAGCGCAGGCCGCCATCGAAGCCGTCACCGAGGCCGTCGACGGTGGACTTGCTCAGCTGATCCCCGACCGGGACCGGGCGCGGGCCTGGACGCTGCTGATCGACGGGGCGCCGCAGTCGCACGTCGATCTCGACGATCCGGCGTATCTGTCCTTCGAGTACCAGCGGCGCTTCGGCCATGTCGTCGACCTCGCCGCCCCGCCCGGCAAACCCCTTCGGGCCGTGCACCTCGGAGGCGGCGCCCTCACCCTCGCCCGCTACGTGGCCGCCACCCGCCCCCGCTCCACCCAGCAGATCGTCGAGCGGGACGCGCCCCTTGTCCAACTGGTTCGCCGTGAGCTGCCGTTGGCGCCGAACGCCCGCATACGGGTGCGGTCCACGGACGCGCGCGAAGGCCTCGGCAAGGTGCCGGACGGCTGGGCCGACCTCGTGGTCGCCGATGTGTTCAGCGGGGCCCGTACGCCCGCCCATCTGACCTCGACGGAGTTCCTCGACGAGGTGCGCAGGGCGCTCAGGCCCGGCGGGCTGTACGCCGCCAACCTCGCCGACGGCCCGCCGCTCGCCCACCTGCGTGGCCAGATAGCCACCGCGGCCGCCCGGTTCGCCGAACTCGCGCTGGTCGCCGACCCGGCCGTACTGCGCGGCAAGCGTTTCGGCAACGCGGTCCTCGTCGCCTCCGACCATCCGCTCCCGCTCGCCGAACTGACCCGCCGCGCCGCCTCCGACCCGCACCCCGGCAGGGTCGAGCACGGCCGCACACTCACCGACTTCACGGGCGGCGCCGCCCCGGTCACGGACGCGGCAGCGGTCGCGTCCCCCGCACCACCGGCGTCGGTGTTCCGCTGAGCCGGTAGCTAGTAGGTGCCGATGTCCACCCGAGGCGGACCGTCGTGCCAGGTGCAGAACACCGACACCCGCTCGGCGCCCGCGCTGAACTCCACCCGGATCCACGTCTCCGTCTTCCACACCTGCATCGACCAGCCGGCGTCCGGGGTGGCCGACACCAACGTCGCGGAGCGCTCGCCGAGATCGAAGACGACCCGGCCGCCTTCGGTGGCGTAGCTCTTGACCTCTCCCGCGGTGGAGGCGGCAGCCGTGGGGGTGGGGGGCGCGTCCCCGGTGCTCGGGGTGGCGGAGGGAGTCGGGGTCGGCTTGCGGGTGGCCGACGGGGTCGCGCTCGGCGACGGCTTCGGCCGACGGGTGCTCGCCGACGTGGACCGCGGCTCGGGCGCGGTCGGGTCGGCCGCGGTGACCGGGAGGGCGCGCGGCGGGTCGTACGCCGTGTCCGCCATCACCGTGTGGACACCCCACCACGACAGCGTGGTCGCCGCGCCCGTGGCGAGCGACCAGGCCAGTACGTGTACGACTCCTCTGAGCATCGCGGGCCATCCTGCCTCACACGGGTCACGGGCGTCCCACGGGTCACGAACGGTGTGGAGTTTTCCACAGGCGAGAGTTGTCCACAGGCGCCGGACCGCTCTCTCCCGCATGGCGTACGGTGCGGCGCATGGCAAGTGTGCTCGTGGTCGAGGACGACCAGTTCGTACGCTCGGCGCTCATCCGGCATCTGACCGACGCCTCGCACACCGTGCGCAGCGTCGGTACGGCACTGGAGGCGCTGCGCGAGGTCGCCCATTTCCGTTTCGACCTGGTCATCCTGGACCTCGGTCTGCCCGACCTGGACGGCTCCGAGGCGTTGAAGATGCTGCGCGGCATCACGGACGTACCGGTGATCATCGCCACCGCACGGGACGACGAGACGGAGATCGTCCGGCTGCTGAACGCCGGCGCGGACGACTATCTGACCAAGCCGTTCTCCGTCGAGCACCTGTCCGCCCGGATCGCCGCCGTGCTGCGCCGCTCCCGCGCCGCCGCCGGCGAGGCCCCGCCCTCCCCGGTGCTGCGGGTCGGCGGACTGACGGTGGATCCGCTGCGCCGCCAGGCCGAACTGGACGGCGTGCGACTGGACCTCACCCGGCGCGAGTTCGACCTGCTGGCCTTCCTGGCCGGGCGGCCCGGTGTCGTCGTCCCGCGCCGGGAACTGCTCGCCGAGGTGTGGCAGCAGTCGTACGGCGACGACCAGACCATCGATGTCCATCTGTCCTGGCTGCGCCGCAAGCTGGGCGAGACGGCGGCCCGGCCGCGCTATCTGCACACCCTGCGGGGCGTCGGCGTGAAGCTGGAGCCGCCGGGAGCGGAGGCGCAGCCATGAGGTGGGCACTGGTCAAGGTCTCCCTCGCCGTCACCGCCATGGTCGTGGTCGCCTTCGCGGTGCCGCTCGGGCTGGTCATCAAGGAGATGGCCCGTGACCGCGCCTTCTCCAACGCCGAGCGGGACGCCGCGGAGATCGCCCCCGCGCTGTCCATCACCACCGACCGCGCCCAGCTCGAACGGGTCGTCGCCTCCGCGGGCTCCGACGCCGGGATGGCCGTGCACATACCGGGCGGCGACGGCACGGACGCCGTGGAGATCGGCCGGCAGCGCGCCGCCGACGCGGACGTGGCGGCCACCCGGAAGACGGGGCGCGCCTCCACCGCCGAGGTGCCCGACGGCTCGGCCCTGCTCCAGCCGGTCGCGTTGAGCTCCGGTCAGATCGCCGTCGTCGAGGTGTTCATCCCCGACGCCGCGGTCGCCAAGGGCGTGGGCACGGCCTGGGCGGTGCTGGCCGGAGTCGGTCTCGCGCTGATCGTCGGCTCGGTCGCGGTCGCCGACCGGCTGGGTGCACGGATGGTGCAGCCGGCGCAACGCCTGGCCGAGGGGGCGCACGAGCTGGGGGAGGGCAAGCTGGGCGCCCGGGTGCCCGAGGCGGGACCGAGAGAACTGCGGCTGGCGGCCGTGGCGTTCAACTCGATGGCCGACCAGGTCGTCCAACTGCTCGCCAACGAGCGCGAGTTGGCGGCCGACCTGTCCCACCGGCTGCGGACCCCGCTGACCGTGCTGCGGCTGAACGCCGCCTCCCTCGGCGACGGACCCTCCGCCGAGCAGACCAGGGCCGCGGTGGCCCAACTGGAGCGGGAGGTCGACACCATCATCCGGACCGCCCGCGATGCCAGACCGCAGACCGCGGCGGCCGGTCCGGGCGCCGGATGCGACGCGGCCGAGGTCGTGCGGGAGCGCATGGAGTTCTGGTCGGCGCTGGCCGAGGACGAGGGCCGCAAGGTGCGCATGGCCGGCGTCGACCGGCCGGTGCGGATACCCGTGGCCCGCGCCGACCTGGCCGCCGCGCTCGACGCGCTGCTCGGCAACGTCTTCCGGCACACCCCGGAGGGCACCGCCTTCGCGGTCGACGTGCACAACGGCGAGGACGCGGTGATCGTGCTCGTGTCCGACGCGGGGCCCGGCATACCCGACCCCGAGGCGGCGATGGCGCGCGGCCGGGGCTCCGGCAGTGACGGCTCCACCGGACTCGGGCTGGACATCGTGCGCCGGCTCGCGGAGTCGACCGGCGGCGACGTACGCATCGGGTCGTCGGTGCTCGGCGGCACGGAGGTGCGGATCTGGATCCAGCTGGACGGGCGCGAGCTGGCGCCCCTCCGGCGCGGTCACCGAGGGTCCGTCAGACGCCGCCGGCCGGGCAGATCGCTCTCCGCCTTTAACCGTCCCCGATCCCTTCCTTAAGCGCACCATAAGATCCCCAACGCCGGTCTGGATCAGGCGCTTTGCCCGATTCGGCCTCGCTAGCGTGCTGCCGCACCCCAACCCCCGTGAACAGCGAAGGCAGGCACGCGATGAGCACGCACCGGCGCAGGATCAGTGGCAGGAGCAAGGCGATCGGTGCAGTGGTCGCCGCGTCCGCCGTCGCAGGCGGGGCCGTCCTGTTCACCGGCACCGCGCAGGCGGCCGGGGTCGGCGCCGCGTACACCAGGACCAGCGACTGGTCGACGGGGTACACGGCGCAGTACGTCGTCACCAACAACAGTGGCCAGGCGAAGGCCGACTGGACGCTGGCGTTCGATCTGCCCTCCGGTGCGAAGCTCAGCTCCCTGTGGAACGGCGAGTCGAGCGTGAGCGGCCGGCGCGTCACCGTGCGGCCGCCGGCCTGGGACAAGGACGGCCTGGCCGCCGGCGAGTCGGTCACCGTCGGTTTCGTCGTCAACGGCTTCGGCGACACGACGGAATTCGCGAGCCCGACGGCCACAAGGACGCCCATCCAGAGCGCGACCGCCACGCCCACCGTTACCCCCTCGGAGAGCTCCGGCAGCGGCACCGCCACCAGCGCCGACTTCGACGTCGAGGGCGGCGTGCTGCCGGACACGGCGGCGAACGCGCGTGGCACCTAGGCCACCGCCCAGCTCCAGCAGAAACCCGGACCTGGACGTCTCCTTCACCGTTCCTGAGCAGTGAGCGAGGGTAAGCCCGCGCACTGGCACGCCCCGAACGGTCTTGGGCGCACTGGTCGTCCGCTTTCGCATCCCGGGCGGCGACACGGATCGCGTCCGTGGTCCGGGCCGGGCGGGCGGAGTCCCTCACGATCTGGCCTGGTTGGCGTGGTCAGAGGCGACGGGGAGGCCCTGACCCATCACTCTGGTGGAGCAGGGGCCCCGCACGCTGGCACCGCACCCGGCGTCCCAGATCGCAGATTGACGCTACCCCGACCAGCCCAGTGTGCTGCAAGCCCGCAAGCTGAACGTCACACTATCGAGCTAAGTCGCCGTTCTGCACGCTCCCATGCAGCAGTAGCCACCCTCCCCGTCATGCCCGAGGGCCTGACCCAGGACGGCGTCAACCTCCTGTCCGACGCCAAGAAGAACGGCGTCGACATCGACACCGTCAACATCATGGCGATGGACTACGGCCCGGCGTACAGCGGCGACATGGGCACCTACGCCGAACAGGCCGCCACCGCCACCCAGGCCCAGATCAAGAGCGTCCTCGGCCTGTCCGACAGTGCCGCCTGGAAAACGGTCGCCGTCACCCCGATGATCGGCGTCAACGACGTCGTCACCGAGATCTTCAAGGTCGACGACGCCACCCAGCTGGTGAACTTCGCCAAGTCCAAGGGCCTCGGCTGGCTGTCGATGTGGTCCGGCACCCGCGACAAGGCATGCCCCGGCGGCCCGAAGCCGGCGGCCGACGCGACCTGCAGCTCCATCGACCAGGACAAGTTCGCCTTCACGAAGGCGTTCGCGACCTACAACTAGCCCCTTCGAGCAGCCACTTCCCCGAGAGAGCACCAGCCACTTCCCCGGGAGAGAAACGGGGCGCGACACCCCCACAGTGTCGCGCCCCGCCCCCCGTCTAGGCCTCCGCGACCGGAGGCAGCACCCCCGTCCGGGCGGCCTGGGCATACCACCGTGCGCTCGACTTCGGTGTCCGCTCCAGCGTCGCGTAGTCGACGTACACCGCGCCGAAGCGCTTGCCGTAGCCGTACGCCCACTCGAAGTTGTCCATCAGGGACCACAGGTAGTAGCCGCGTACGTCCGCGCCGTCCGTGATCGCGCGGCGGACCTCCGACAGGTGGCCGTGCAGATACGCGATGCGCTCCGGGTCGTGGACGCGCCCCTCGGAGTCGGGCTTGTCGTCGTATGCCGCGCCGTTCTCGGTGATGTACAGGGGCAGGCCCGGTGCCTCCCGCGTGTAGCGCATGATCAGCTCGTGCAGGCCGGTCGGGTCGATGGTCCAGCCCATCTCCGTGCGCTCTCCCGGAGACTGATGGAACATCACGTCGTCCGCGCCCGGCCACGGCGAGTGCTCGCTCGCCCCGTGGCCGTCCGCGCGCGGACCGGTCACCTCCGTGTCCCCCGCCGAGACAAGCGTCGGCGTGTAGTAGTTGAGGCCCAGCGCGTCGAGCGGCTGGTTGATCGTGGCCAGGTCGCCGTCCTGTACGTGCGACCAGTCGGTCACCAGCTCCGTCGCCGCGAACAGCGTTTCCGGGTACGCGCCGTGCAGGATCGGGCCGTGGAAGACGCCGTTGGCCAGGTCGTCGATCCTCCGGACCGCCGCCAGGTCCGCCGGGTCCTGCGAAAGCGGCCGTACCACCGAGGAGTTGAGGCTGATCGCCACCGAGTTGCGGGCCGGCATCACCGAGCGCAGGGCCGAAGCGCCCAGGCCGTGCGCCAGGTTCAGATGGTGGGCGGCGCGCAGCGAGGCCGCCGGTTCCGTACGGCCCGGCGCGTGCACCCCGGAGCCGTAGCCGAGGAAAGCGCTGCACCAGGGCTCGTTCAACGTGATCCACTGCTCCACCCGGTCGCCCAGCGCCTCGCCGACGATCTGCGCGTACTCTGCGAACCGGTACGCCGTGTCGCGCTCCGGCCAGCCGCCCGCGTCCTCCAGCTCCTGCGGCAGGTCCCAGTGATAGAGGGTGACCGCCGGCTTGATGCCGTGGGCCAGCAGCTCGTCCACCAGACGGCGGTAGAAGTCCAGGCCCACCTGCACCGCCGGGCCCCGGCCCGTCGGCTGCACCCGTGACCAGGAGATCGAGAACCGGTATGCGGTCAGGCCCAGCTCGGCCATCAGTGCCACGTCGTCGCGGAAGCGGTGGTAGTGGTCGACAGCGATGTCACCGGTGTCGCCGTCGGCCGTCTTCCCGGGCGTATGGCTGAAGGTGTCCCAGATCGACGGGGTGCGGCCGTCCTCCCGCACTGCCCCCTCGATCTGGTAGGCGGAGGTGGCCGCGCCCCAGAGGAAGGCGGAAGGGAAGGACACCGGCGTGTGGGGCTCAGGCATGGAAGCGCTCCCATTGGAGGTCGTGGAGACCGACGGGTAGATGGGGGGAAGGAAGGGGCCGAGGCGGCGGTGACCCGGCCCCCGGGAAAGCAGGAGGTCAGCCCTTGACGGCGCCCTGCATGATGCCGCCGACGATCTGCTTGCCGAAGATCGCGAAGACCACCAGCAGGGGCAGCGTGCCGAGCAGCGCGCCCGCCATGATCAGGGACTGGTCGGGCGTGTAGCCGCGGCCCAGACCCGCGACCGCGACCTGCACGGTCGGGTTGCCGTTCTGGGTCAGGACCAGGAACGGCCACAGGAAGTCGTTCCACGTCTGCACGAACATCAGCATGCCGAGCACGGCCATCGCGGGGCGTGCCGCCGGGAACACGATGTGCCAGATCACCCGCCAGCTGTTCGCGCCGTCCACCCGGGCCGCCTCGATCAGTTCGTCCGGCAGCGCCTGGATCAGGTATTGCCGCATGAAGAACACGCCGAACGCGCTGACCAGCGAGGGCAGGATCACCGCCTGCAGCTGGTCGGACCAGTCGAGCTTGGCGACCATCATGTACAGCGGGATCACGCTCAGCTGCGGCGGCACCATCATCGTGCCGATCACGATCAGCATCATGGCGTTGCGGCCCTTGAAGCGCAGCTTGGCGAAGGCGAACCCGGCGATCGTGGACAGGATGACGATGGTGATCGCCGAAACCCCCGCCACGAACGTGGTGTTGATGAACGCCTCGCCCAGGTTGGCGTCGGTCCAGGCGATTTCGAGCTTGTCGAACAGGCCGGAGCCGAACCAGAACGGCGGCGGGTTCTGTGCCAGCCGCTGGTTGTCGCGCGAGGCGGCGATCGCCGTCCACACCAGCGGGAACAGCGAGCCGATGGTGAACAGGGCGAGGATGAGGTACGCGATCGGCCCGGCGTGCAGGGTGCCGCCGGCACGGGCGGCTTTGGGGCGCCGTACGCGCCCCGGCTTCTGTTCCGGCGGGGTCGGCGGAGTCAGTGTCGTCGTCACGGCCGGTTCTCCTAACTACTGGCGCGCAGCCGGCGCGAGATGACGTAGTTGATGATCCCGATGACGATGAGGATCAGGAACATCGTCCAGGCGATCGCGGAGGCGCGGCCCAGGTGCTGGTTGACCCAGCCCTGCTCGTACAGATACAGGCCGAGCGTCTGGAACTGGTGCTGGGCTCCGCCGGAGGCACCCTTGTTGGCGTCGAACAGCAGCGGTTCACCGAAGAGTTGGGAGGCGCCGATGGTCGAGACGACCACCGTGAACAGGATCGTCGGCCGCAGCGACGGCAGCGTCACATGGAAGAACTGCTGCCAGCGGTTGGCCCCGTCGAGGGCCGCGGACTCGTACAGGTCCTGCGGGATCGCCTGCATCGCCGCCAGGTAGATCAGCGCGTTGTAGCCGGTCCAGCGCCAGATGACGATCGTGGAGACCGCGACCTGCGAGGCCCACTTGTCGTTCTGCCAGTCGATGTTGTCGATGCCGACCTGGTTCAGCGCCCAGTTGATCATGCCGTAGTCACGGCCGAAGAGCAGGACGAAGACGAGCGATGCGGCGGCGATCGACGTCGCGTACGGGGCGAGCATCGCGACCCGGTAGAAGGTCGAGGCGCGCAGCTTGTAGTTGAGGATGTGGGCGAGGCCCATCGCCATCAGCAGCTGCGGGACCGTCGAGATGATCCCGATGGTCAGCGTGTTCTTCGCCGCGTTCCAGAAGAAGTCGTCGTCGAAGATGCGCGTGTAGTTGCGCAGCCCCACCCAGCTCATGTCGGTGGGCGCGGTCAGCTCCACCGCGTGCAGCGAGGCCCAGCCGGTGTAGATCAGCGGGAACAGGCCGAACGCGAGGAACAGCAGGAAGAACGGCGAGACGAAGGCGTACGGGCTCCAGCGCACGTCCCGCTGCCAGCGGCGGGACAGCCGGGCTCGGCGGCGTTCGTCGGCCGGGGGCCCCGCGGGCGGGCGGGCCGGGGCCGCGCCCCCCTCGGCGGGGGGCGCGGCAGCGGTTTCGTGCCCAGTGGTCATACGGGTCACTGGTCCAGGTTGTTGTCGATGGTCTTGACGGCGTTGTTCCAGGCTTCCTCGGGAGACTTGCCCTGGGTCACCAGGATGACGCCGTTGTCGGTCAGGCCCTGCTGGATGATCTGGTCCTTCGGGCCGATCGTCTGGACCGGGATGTTCTCGGCGGCCTGGGCGAAGATCGTGCCGATCGGCGCGTCACCGGTCATGTCGTTCTTCGCGCTCTTCACCTCGGTCGAGTCGTACGCGGCCGGGGTGCTCGGGAAGCTGCCCTGTACGCCGAACAGCTTGGCCTGCTGCTCGGGGGCGGTCAGCCAGGCGGCCAGCTTCGCCGCCTCCTCGGTGTTCTTGCCGGACTTGGGCACGGTCAGGAAGGAGCCGCCCCAGTTGCCGGACTTCGGCGCCTGGGCGATGTCCCACTTGCCGGCCGACTCGGGCTTCGACTTGCCCTTGATGTAGCCGAGCATCCACGGCGGGCAGGACATCGCGGCGAACTTGCTGTTGGCGATCGTCGTGTCCCAGGCCGGCTGGAACTGCGTCTGGTTGCCGATCAGTCCGTCCTCGGCGGCCTGCGCGGTGAGGTCGAAGGCGTCCTTCACGGCCGGGTTCGTCTTGTAGATGACCTTGCCGGAGGAGTCGTAGAACCGGTCCTTCTCACCGCTGAGGATCGCCTGGATCAGTCCGCCGGGGGAGTCCAGGAAGGTGGTGCCCTTGGGCGCCTTGTCCTGGTACTGCTTGCCGACGTCGACGAACTTGTCCCAGCTGCCGGCCCACAGCTTGCCGACTTCCTCACGGTCGGTGGGCAGACCGGCCGCCTTGAACAGGTCCGTGCGGTAGCAGATGGCCATCGGGCCGATGTCGGTGCCGACACCGATGGTCTGGCCGTCCTTGGTGGTGGCCTGCTGCCACTTCCACTCGAGGTAGTCGCTCTTCTTGCCGTACTTCGACAGGTCGAGCAGCTTGTCCGACTGGGTCTCGACGATCTCGGCGATGTTGCCGACCTCGACCATCTGGATGTCCTGGAGGCCGCTGTTGGTGGTGAGGTGGTTGATCAGCGCCGGGTAGTAGTTCTCGTTCCGCTCCACGACGGTCTGCTGGATGTCGATGTCCGGGTGGAGCTTCTCGTACTCCTTGTACAGGCCGGACTCCTCGAAGCCGGCGGTGCCGAAGAGCCCGAGGGTGATCTTGGTCTTGCCTCCGCCGCCCTCCGACGACGAGCCTCCCTCGTCGTTTCCGTCGTCGGCACAGCCGGCCAGCAGCCCGGCGCCCAGCGTCGCGACGGCCGCCAGGACCACCGCCTTACGTGCTCGCATTGCGTCCTCCTGTTGCCCTGACGTGCCGACCCCCCGGCCAACTGCATGGTTGGGCCCGTACTTGCGTTCGCTGCGGCTCGGGCGGGGAACGTGCGGGATGTGTATGTGTCAGGTACCGTGGGAGCGCTCCCACAAGTGATGTGTTGAAGAGTCGTCGGTTCCAGCGGGGGTGTCAAGGGAGCGGACAGGGCGAGATGCGTTCAGTTATCGGGCTGTTAACTGGATGCAGCGGGCCGAGCGGACGGGGCCGCCCCCCAGCGACGGTCACTCCAGCACAGGGGACTGTTACATTCCAGGCCAGATGATGAACGGCGGCGAAAGGCGGAGCCCATGGTGCGGAGCCGGAGCGGTGGCCGGCCGACCCTGGAGGAGGTTGCCGCGCGCGCCGGTGTGGGCCGCGGCACGGTCTCCCGGGTGATCAACGGCTCGCCCCGGGTCAGCGACGCGACCCGCGCCGCCGTGGAGGCGGCGGTCGCCGAGCTCGGTTACGTCCCGAACACGGCCGCCCGAGCCCTGGCCGCCAACCGCACGGACGCGATCGCCCTCGTCGTCCCCGAGCCGGAGACCCGGTTCTTTGCGGAACCGTACTTCTCGGACATGCTGAAGGGTGTCGGCGCCGAGCTGTCCGACACGGAGATGCAGCTGCTGCTGATCTTCGCCGGCAGCGACCGGGAGCGGCAGCGGCTCGCCCAGTACCTGGCGGCGCACCGGGTGGACGGCGTCCTGCTGGTCTCGGTGCACGCCGACGACCCCCTGCCGGATCTGCTGGCCCAGCTGGAGATCCCGGCGGTGATCAGCGGCCCGAGGTCGGCGCAGGAGACGCTGACCTCCGTCGACTCGGACAACTACGGCGGTGCCCGCTCGGCCGTCGAGCATCTGCTGGCCCGGGGCCGCCGCCGCATAGCCCACATCACCGGCCGCCTGGACGTGTACGGTGCCCAGCGGCGTATCGACGGCTACCGCGAGGCACTGCGTGACGCGGGCCACGCGGTGGACGAGGACCTGATCGAGCCGGGCGACTTCACCGAGGAGGGCGGCCGGCGCGCGATGACCGAGCTGCTGGCCCGCTGCCCCGACCTGGACGCGGTCTTCGCCGCCTCGGACGTCACGGCGGCCGGCGCCCGCCAGGTCCTGCGCGAGGCGGGCCGCCGTATCCCCGAGGACGTCGCCCTCGTCGGCTACGACGACTCCGCCATCGCCCGCCACATGGAACCGCCGCTGACCAGCGTCCGCCAGCCCATAGAGGAGATGGGCCGCAGGATGATCGACCTGTTGCTGGCCGAGATCGCCGACCGGCGGCCCGCGGTGTCCCGGGGGCTGGAGCGGCGGCAGGTGGTGCTGGCCACGGAGCTGGTGGAGCGGACGTCGTCTTAGCGGCCGGTGTGCGCCGGGTGAGTCAGGCCCGGGCGCGCGGACGGCCGGTCGGAGCGCGCGCCCCCGGGGGTCGTGCTTAAGATCCGTGCGTGGCACACACCTTCGAAGAACTTGTGGAGATGCAGCGCGCCGCGGACGAGGCGCACACGAAGGTCCTGGAACTTCGGGACGCCTACGGTCCGCCGACCCAGAAGGGCGGCTGGACCGAGATCCAGACCGAGACGTACGAGACGGCATGGCGCGCCTGGCGCGATCTCGACCGCGACCTCGGCGCCACCGTCTCCGAGTATGCGAAAGAAGTGGGGCGGACGCGGCCGGAGATCGAGGCGGAACTGAGGAAGATCCTGCCGGATCCGGAATCGGGCCGGGGAACGACCGAGGGCTGACCCCTTTTCAGGAATCAGCCCTCGGTCCTCAAGGGTGAGTGACGGGACTCGAACCCGCGGCATCCTGGACCACAACCAGGTGCTCTACCAGCTGAGCTACACCCACCATGACCGGCGGTTCTCGCAGTGGTTTCCCCGACCGGCCGAGAAAAAGTGTACAGGGTCCGCAGGGGTGCTCGCGCCCGGCTTTTCCGGGACCCCCCCGGTGGGCCCCGTCGGCGCCTACTGCGCGGGCAGGACGTGCTTCGCGGCGATCGCTCTGGCGGTGTCCGAGTCCGGGCCGGGCTGCGGTACGAAGACGGCCTCGCGGTAGTAGCGCAGTTCCGCGATGGATTCGCGGATGTCGGCGAGGGCCCGGTGGTTGCCGTTCTTCTCCGGGCTGTTGAAGTACGCCCTCGGGTACCAGCGCCGGGCCAGCTCCTTGATGCTGGACACGTCGACGATCCGGTAGTGGAGGTAGTTCTCCAGGGTCGGCATGTCGCGCAGCAGGAAGCCGCGGTCCGTGCCGACGGAGTTGCCGCACAGCGGGGCCTTGCCCGGTTCCTTGACGTGTTCGCGTACATACGCCAGGACCTGCTCCTCGGCGTCCGCCAGCGTCGTGCCGTTCGGCAGTTCGGCGAGCAGTCCGGATGCGGTGTGCATCTGACGTACCACTTCCGGCATCGTCTCCAGCGCGGAGTCCGGCGGACGGATGACGATGTCGACACCCTCGCCGAGTACGTTCAGCTCGGAGTCGGTGACGAGGGCGGCCACCTCGATGAGCGCGTCGTCGGACAGCGAGAGGCCGGTCATCTCGCAGTCGATCCACACCATGCGATCGTTCATGCGACCACCCTAAAGCCGACGTCCGTTTATGAGGTCCCCGCGTCGGTGCCGGTCTCACTGGGGGCTGCGGCCGCCAGGCCCCCGCTTTCGGCCTGGACGGCCTCGTCCTCGAAGGCGGCACCGGTTGATTTCTGTCGGCCTGCGCCGAAAAGTGTGGCGGGGTCCACAGGGCGTTGCCGCCCCGTGGACCCCGCTATCACGTGATCACGTCCCGCTGCGCTGTCCCGGCAGGCTTGCCCGGGCGTAGGCGTCCCGGGCGTGGTCGGGCGACAGGGGCGCCGACGAGCCGACCGCGCTCGCGGCCGTGCGGCGGCTCTGGAGCGGGACCGGGGCCTCCGGGTGCAGGGGCGCGGCCGGCGGGCCCGCCTGGGCCGGCGGGCCGGTCATCGGTGGGGGCGGGCTGGTCGGGCCCTCGGTGTCCGACGGACGGTCGGACTGCGGGCGCCGGGCGCGGTACGCCGCCCGGTACGCGGCCGGGGACGAGCCCAGCTGGCGGCGGAAGTGGCCGCGCAGGGCGACCGGCGAGCGGAAGCCGCAGCGGCCCGCCACCTCGTCCACCGAGTAGTCCGACGTCTCCAGCAGGCGCTGCGCCTGCAGCACTCGCTGGGTGATCAGCCACTGCAGCGGCGCGCTGCCCGTCAGTGAGCGGAACCGGCGGTCGAAGGTGCGCCGGCTCATGTACGCACGTGCGGCCAGCGTCTCCACGTCGAACTGCTCGTGGAGGTGTTCCAGCGCCCAGGCGACGACCTCGGCGAGCGGGTCGGCGCCGATTTCCTCTGGTAAAGACCGATCGAGGTAGCGCTCCTGACCGCCGCTCCGGCGCGGGGGGACCACCAGACGCCGGGCCAGCGCGCCGGCCGCCTCGTTGCCGTGGTCCGTCCGCACGATGTGCAGACAGAGATCGATCCCTGCCGCGGTGCCCGCGGAGGTCAGTACGTCTCCGTCGTCGACGAACAGCTCACGCGGGTCGACGTGCACCGACGGGTAGCGCTTGGCCAGGGTCGGTGCGTACATCCAGTGGGTCGTGGCCGGGCGGCCGTCGAGCAGGCCGGCGGCGGCCAGCACGAACGCGCCGGTGCACAGGCCCACGATGCGGGCGCCCTCCTCGTGCGCCCGGCGCAGCGCGTCGAGCGCCTCCTCCGGTGGCGGTGAAGTGATCGAACGCCAGGCCGGCACGACCACCGTGCCCGCCCGGGCGATCGCCTCCAGGCCATGCGGTGCGCTGAGTTCCAGGCCCCCTGTGGTCCGCAGTGGGCCTTCCTCGCCGCCGCACACCAGCAGTCGGTAGCGCGGCACGCCGGCGTCCTGGCGGTCGATCCCGAACACCGACAACGGTATGGAACTCTCGAAGATGGGGCCGCCGCTGAACAGCAGCACCGCGACGATCTCCTTGCGGCGTCGCCCGGAGAGTTTCCGGACTGCGGCGTCGGGCGCGGCGGTGGAGTCGTGGCTCATACTGCTAAGCCCCCCTTGGTGGTCGCGGCTCCTCGGTTGTGTCGCTCCTGCACGTTTCCCCTTGGTCCTGCACGAGTCCCCCGCCGTAGACAGTCAAGATCGAATCTACTGTGTTCCGCCGTGCCGGCGTGGCCAGTTCATCACCCGGCACATTGTCGACTTGGCAACTTGGCGTAAAGCATTCGATCACGAAGCGTTGCACTCCCGGGCCGTGCAGGGAAGTGCGCCTTGTAGCAGTGGCCAATCCACGTAGGGTGCGCGAGCCCCCCGAGACCCTTTCCGTGCAGGTCGAACGGGGGTTGGGGGGTACTTGGGGCCGGTGATGCACACCCTTGAGAAGTTGGCTGAAAAGATACGGGCGCGTGCGCGGAAACCGGTCAACCGGCCGGAGTGTGTCGGTCTGACCGGCGTCCGCCCCGGTGCGCCCCCGGGCCGGACCGGTGATGCCGGCCCCGCTGGGGCGCGCCCTCCTCGGCGAGCAACCGGGCGCCGCGCTCCGAGCGGCGCAGCAGGAGCCGGCAGACGGCGGTGACGGCCGCGAGACCGAGGGCGGTGCCGGCGGCGCCGGCCAGGGAGGTTCCGTACCAGAGCAGGACCACCGGGACGAGGACGCAGCTGAAGGCGGCCCAGCGGATCAGGTCGGTCACCGGGTCCGGGCCGGGCGGGGTCCCGGGGGGCGCCTCGGGGGGCGTGGGGGGTGCGGACATCGGGCTCCCTGTGGCGATGGTCACGGGGTTCAACGCCTGTTCGACCGGTCGGTCACTCCCTGCCCCGGGTGGGGTCTGATCTGGGTCGTCGCCGGACGGAAGCCGCACCCTCATGTAATTGAATGCTGTGCAAACCGCCTGTACGGGGCAGCAACCATTGCGTTACGGGCGCCCCCTCGTGCATGCTCCGGGGAACCCGCCGCGGACGTGCGCGGGATCTGGGCTAAGGAGGCGTGCCGCCGTACCCTTGAGGGTATGGGGTTGGGAAGATGATTCCCGGACACAGCTCCGCCGCACACTGTCGTCCCTCCCATAAAGGATCACAACGCCGAGACAGCCATGGCCGGTCACGAATTCTTCGAACCCGCGGACCGCAAGCGGCCGGTCGCCGACCCGACGGCGGCCGATCCCCTGGCGGCGGAAGAGTCACGCCATTCGTGCGACCCCGCCTTCAAGCACGGCGTCGTCGTCGGCTTCGACGGCTCGACCTCCAGTGAGCGCGCCCTCGCGTACGCGATCGGCATGGCCCAGCGCTCCCGTGCGGGCCTGATCATCGTCCATGTTGCCAACCGGCTGCCCACCACGGTGTGGGCCGGCTGCGAGCCACCCGTGTTCGTGGACGTTCCCGACCACCGGACCGAGGTCCTGGGGCTGGAACTCGCCTGCGCGGACTACCTCGCCGAGGTGCCCTGGATCCTGGTCGAGCGCGGCGGTGACATCTGCCACGAACTCGAGGAGGTCGGGCGGGAGTACGAGGCGGACGCGATCGTCGTCGGCTCCACGCACGGCATCGTCGGGCGGATCTTCGGCTCGGTCGCCGGGCGGCTCGCCAAGCGGGCCAAGCGGCCCGTCGTTGTGATTCCGTAACTCGCCGTTGGCCCAGGTGAGATGCCCGGTGGGCACAGCGAACCCCCTTTGTGCGCTGGACAAATCTACTCGCGCGTAGATGTGTTTGTGCCTTTGTGAAGGGCATATACCGGTCACCGCACAACTGCACATGCATGAAGGGAGCCCGCCGTGGACAACGACGTCTCTGCGGGAAGCGGAATCACTACCGTGGTCGGCCGACTCGCCCTGGGTATCACCCTGTTGGCCTTCGGGCTGGGCCACACCGGCGTGGTCGACGGTGTGTCGGCTGCTGACGCCGTATCAATCGCCCAGTATGTGGGTGGCATTGCCCTCTTCGTCGCCGGGATGATGGCCTTCCGTGAGCGGGACTCCGTCGGTGGTACGGCGTTCTCAGCGCTCGGTGCGCTGTGGTTCACGTGGGCCGTATCCGTCGACAACCAGGTATCCGCCAACGCGGCGGGGCTCTTCCTGCTGCTGTTCGCTCTTGTGGCGCTGTCACTCACCCTCGCGGGTGGGGACCAGCTCGGGCAGGGGGCGTACGGATTGTTCTTCGTCGGCCTGTTGCTCATGGCTGTCGCCGACTTCGCCGACAGCGACGGGCTCACCAAGGTGGGGGGCTGGTTCGCCGTGGCGGCGGGGGCGGTGGCCTGGTACGCCGCGACTGCGGCGCTTGCGCACTGGCCGACGGCGCTTCCGCGGCGCGCGGCGGGTCGGGGAGCGACGGCTACTGGTTAGCTGCGCAGGCTGGGGAGTTGGGCGGCTCCCCGGCGAATAGGGCGGACCCCCGTGTTTGGTGGCAACACGTGGGGTCCGTCCTCTTTGTATGGCCTCTGCGGGTGCGTGGGGGTTGCTCGCGCCCACGCGGCGGAGCCGCATATTGATACAGCCCCGCGCCCCTAAAAGGCCTCTACTCGACCGTTACTGACTTGGCGAGGTTCCTCGGCTTGTCGATGTCCCTGCCGAGGGCCAAGGCCGTGTGGTAGGCGAGGAGTTGGAGTGGGATGCCCATCAGGATCGGGTCCAACTCGTCCTCGTTCTTCGGGACGACGATCGTCTGGTCGGCCTTCTCCTGTTCCTGGTGGGCCACCGCGAGGATCTTGCCGCTGCGGGCCTTGATCTCCTCCATCGCGGCGCGGTTCTTCTCCAGCAGGTCGTCGTCGGGGACGATCGCGACCGTTGGGAGGGCGGGCTCGATGAGGGCGAGCGGGCCGTGCTTCAGCTCCGAGGCGGGGTAGGCCTCGGCGTGGATGTAGGAGACCTCCTTGAGCTTCAGGGAGGCCTCGCGGGCCACGGGGTAGCCGCGCACGCGGCCGATGAAGAGCATCGAGCGGGCGTCGGCGTACTGCTTGGCCAGCTTCTCGATCTCCTCCTCCTGCTTCATGATCTCGGCGATCTGCTCCGGCAGCTTGCGCAGGCCCTCGATGATCCGCTTGCCGTCCCGGACGGACAGGTCGCGGGTGCGGCCGAGGTGGAGGGCGAGGAGGGCGAAGGCGACCGTGGTGTTCGTGAAGCACTTGGTCGACACCACGCAGACCTCCGGGCCCGCGTGCACGTAGATGCCGCCGTCGGCCTCGCGGGCGATCGCGGAGCCGACCACGTTCACGATGCCCAGCACCCGCGCGCCCTTGCGCTTCAGCTCCTGGACGGCCGCCAGGACGTCGTACGTCTCACCGGACTGCGAGACGGCGATGTAGAGGGTGTCGGGATCGACGACGGCGTTGCGGTAGCGGAACTCCGAGGCCGGCTCGGCGTCGGCGGGGATGCGGGCCAGCTCCTCGATCATCTGGGCGCCGATCATGCCCGCGTGGTACGAGGTGCCGCAGCCGAGGATCTTCACACGGCGGATCCGGCGTGCCTCGCGGGCGTCCAGGTTCAGGCCGCCGAGGTGCACGGTGGAGAAGCGGTCGTCGATGCGCCCGCGCAGCACGCGGTCCACGGCGTCGGCCTGCTCGTGGATCTCCTTGTGCATGTATGTGTCGTGGCCGCCCATGTCGTACGAGGCCGCTTCCCACTCGACGGTGGTCGGCTCGGCGGTGGTGCGGGTGCCCTCGGTGGTGTACGTGCGGAAGTCGTCGGCCTTGAGGGTGGCCATCTCGCCGTCGTCGAGGGTCACTATCTGGCGGGTGTGGGTGACCAGCGCGGCGATGTCCGAGGCGACGAACATCTCCTTCTCGCCGATGCCGAGGACGACCGGGGAGCCGTTGCGGGCGACGACGATCCGGTCGGGGAAGTCGGCGTGCAGGACGGCGATGCCGTACGTGCCCTCGATGAGCCGGAGGGTCTCGCGGACCTTGTCCTCCAGCTTCTCCGCCTGGGAGCGGGCGATGAGATGGACGAGGACCTCGGTGTCGGTCTCGGAGAGGAACTCGACGCCGTCCGCCTCCAGCTTGCGGCGCAGGTCGGAGGCGTTGTCGATGATGCCGTTGTGGACGACGGCGACCTTGTTCTCGGCGTCGAGGTGCGGGTGGGCGTTGACGTCGGAGGGGGCGCCGTGGGTGGCCCAGCGGGTGTGGGCGATGCCGGTGGTGCCCTTGAAGCGGGCCGGCACCTTGGCCTCCAGGTCCCGGACCCGGCCCTTGGCCTTGACCGTCTTCAGGCCGGCCGCCTTCGGGGACGTGACGACGATGCCCGCCGAGTCGTAGCCGCGGTACTCCAGGCGCTGCAGACCTTCCAGGAGCAGGGGGGCGACGTCACGCTTCCCGATGTATCCGACGATTCCACACATATATACGTATTCCTCAGCCATAGACGATGCGCCGGAGCTGCCTGAGCGTGAGCTCGGGCGGCGCCACCGCGCGATATTTCAGGTCCGCCTCGATCCGTTCGAAGATCGTCGCGTTCACCAGGCCCTGCGTCTGGAGCTCGCGGTGGCGGCGACGGACGTATTCCTCGGTCGTCTCGTCGAAGTAGGCGAGCACGTCCTGGATCACGCGCAGCGCCTCGCCCCGGCTGAGGGGCGTGGACCGCATCAGATGATCAACGAGTTCGTCGTGCACCCGGTAGATCCTGGAGTACGGGAGACGGTTTCGCAAGAATCCTGCCCGTTTCCGGGCAGGAGCTGTGTGTGACCCGTGTGTGATCCTCACTGCATCCGTTTCAGGACCGCCTGCTTGGCCAGCGTGAACTCCTCGTCGGTGAGCACGCCCGAACGGTGCAGCTCGCCCAGCTCACGCAGGCGGCGCAGCAGCGCGTCATGGTCGTCCTCGGTCGCGGGGGCGGCCTGCGCGGGAGGTGCCGCATCCGGAGCGGGGGCGTCCGCGGCGGCCGCGGCCGGATGCGGGAGGCGGGCCTGTACGGCCGCCGCGACCAGGGCCATCAGCGGGTCCTTCTTGAAGCCCCACAGCTCCACGGAGTTGGGGTCGTACTTCGGCGGGGCCTTGGTGGGGGCGTTCTTCGCGGTGAAGCGGAGGTAGCCGTTCTCCAGGCCGGCCGCCGGATGCCACTCCACGGCCGCGATGTCGGTGACCGCCAGGACGCGGGTGCCGGCGGCCGACTTGGCGTCCTCCGTCTTCCAGTTCCACTCCAGGCGCACCTGCTCGCCGTCGAAGCTCGCGGTGCCGTCGCCGGCGGCGGCCGACAGCGGGACCGCCGGGCCCGGCAGCAGGTACTGGGAGACCGGGTCGGAGGGCACCTGGTCCAGCAGAAGGGCGTTGCGCACCTCGTCCACGACGTACTCGGCGACGCCGTAGCGGTCGGAGTCGACGATCAGCTGGTACGGGTCGTGGGGTTCGGTCAGCCGGCCGCCGGTCGCGTGCAGCAGCGGGTCGGCGCCGTCCCGCAGGCGGAGCCGGAGCCGTCCCGTCTTACGGCCGTGTTCGAAGGATATGCCTGCCAACGCCCCCAGGGGCACGACGAGTTCACCCAGCGTCTTGCGCAGCAGACTGACGTTCTTGTCCCGTCCCGGAGTCAGCCGCAGGGCGTCGCCGTCGAAGACCCATGTGCCGTCCTTCTGGATGATTTCCACCATGAGGGGGATTGTTCCACCCGGCTCGCGAGAGAGTGGTCCACACCTGTCGGAGCTCAGGGAACGCTGACGGGCACCCCGGAGGACCGTACTCCGGGGTGCCCGTCCGTCCGAGGGGCTCAGAGCCCTGCGATGGGGTTCTTCAGGTTGCCGACCAGCTGGAGTGCGCCGGACGGGTCCGCGAGGTCCACCATCTGCTTGTTGTTGCGTAGCTGGAGCCGGTTGAGGCAGGACAGCGCGAACTCGGGGGCGAACATGTCGTACTGCCGGAACTTGTCGGCGAGTTCGGGCATCGACGCCTGGTACTCACGGGTGACGTCGGCGACCGTGGCCCAGAAGTCGTTCTCCTCGAGAATCCCCTCGGTGGCGAGGTTCGCGGCGAGGAAGCGGAAGAAGCAGTCGAAGACGTCCGTGAAGACGGACAGGAGTTTCTTGTCCTCGGGGACGTCCACGCGCAGTCGCTCCACCGTCGGCGGCAGTACCGCGTCCGGGTCCATGACCGCGATCTCCTCGGCGATGTCCTTGTAGATCGCGCGCTGGACGGCGCCGTCCTTCAGCACGAGGACGACGTTCTCGCCGTGTGGCATGAAGACCAGGTCGTAGGCGTAGAAGCTGTGCAGCAGCGGGGTGAAGTACGCCCGCAGGTAGCGGCGCAGCCACTCCTCCGCCGCGAGCCCCGACTGCTCGATCAGCGCGCCCGCGAAGGAGGCGCCCTCGTGGTCCAGGTGGAGCAGGGAGGCCATGGTGGCCAGGGACTCGCCCTCCTGGAGCGACGGCACCGGGCTCTCCCGCCACAGCGCGGCCAGCATCTTGCGGTACGGCGAGTAGCGGTCCGTCGCCTTCTCGTACTCCAGGTGCCGGTAGCCGACCGCCGCCCGCTCCCGGATGATCGACAGGCCCGTCGACTTCAGTACCGGGTCGCCCTCGATGAGCTGGGCGAGCCAGTCGTTGATCGCCGGGGTGGCCTCCATGTAGGCGGCGGACAGTCCGCGCATGAAGCCCATGTTGAGGACGGACAGGGCCGTCTTCACGTAGTGCTTCTCGGGGTGCGACCGGTTGAAGAAGGTGCGGATGGACTGCTGGGCCAGGTACTCGTCGTCGCCCTCGCCGAGGCACACCAGGTATCCGCGCGCCACCTCGGCGGCGAAGGTGACGGTGAGCTTGTTCCACCACTGCCAGGGGTGGACGGGGATGAGGAGGTAGTCGGCGGGGTCGAGGCCCTGGTCCGAGAGTGTGTCGCGGAAACGGTTCAGCGTCACATCGCCCAACTCGTCCCGCAGGAAGGACTCGTACTCGATCCCGACGCCTGCCGTGAACGCCGCCCGCGACCGGTGCGCGGCCAGCCACACCAGCCGGACCGGGCTCGCGGTCTCGGGGGCGTACGACAGGTACTCGTGGATCCCGAAGCCGAGCCGCCCGTTGTTGGCGACGAAGCAGGGGTGGCCCTCGGTCATGCCGGTCTCGATGTCCTGGAAGCCGCTTTTCGCGAGCTCGGCGACCGGGACCTGCGGCTTGGTGAGCTTGTAGCAGGTGCCGGAGAGCGTGGAGGAGATCTCCTCCAGGTAGACGGGCAGGATCTCGTCGCTCAGACCGAGCGCCCGCTTCAGCTCGATGAAGAAGTCCAGCGCGGCGAGCGGGAGCTCGGTGCCGTCCCGGTGGCGGGTGATGGAGCCGGCGTCGACCTGCCAGTGGTCGAGGGCGCGGCGGGTGGCGGTGAAGCGGTACCGCGTCAGCCCGTCGTCGCTGCGGACGACGTACTCGTCGCCGTCCTGCTCGGGGGTGATCAGCCGCTCGTGCGCGAACTCGGCGAGGGCCTTGCGGATCAGCAGGCGGTTGGCCTGCTCCCAGCGCTCGGGGGAGAGGTGGGCCACGGCGTCGGCGAGGCTCATGCGGCCACCCCCGTCGCCGCCAGGCTGTGTTGAATTTTAAAGAATTGCTCACGGGTGCAGAAGCTCAGCAACGCCTTCTTCTCCGGCTTCTGGATCTCACGCTCGGCCACGAAGCCGACGGCCTCGTTCAGGGCGTGCACGGCCTTGTTGGAAACGTCCGGCTCGACGACGACGCGTTCCACCGCCGGGTCCTCGAAGAGGTACGCCATCACGGCGGTGATGACGGACCGGGTGAACCCGTGGACCGGTGTGTCCGTCGGCGGCACCAGGAAGTGCATGCCGACGTCTCCGGGCCGGGGCTCGTAGAGGCCGACCAGTTCGCGGTGGGCGGGGTCGTACTTCTCCATGAGGAAGGCGGGTTCGCCGCCCTGCAGCCCGAGCAGCGCATGGTGGTGCTCGTCGGCCGCGATCCGCATGTACTCGCGCTCGACGTCCTCCAGCCTGGCGCCCTGCATCATCCAGAAGGCCGCCTTGGGGTGCGTCACCCAGGCGTGCAGGAGCTCCGCGTCCTTCAGCGGGTCGAGGGGGCGGAAGGTGAAGGTCATACGGCGAACTCCTGGAACGCGATGGTCTTCTCGACCGGGTAGTACTCCGAGCCGAGCAGCTCGCGGATGATGTAGCTGTTGCGGTACGCGCCCATGCCCAGGTCGGGGGACGTGATGCTGTGGGTGTGGACACCGGCGTTCTGGAGGAAGACACCTCTGCCGGTGACGTCGACGGCGTAGTTGCGGGCGACGTCGAAATTGCCCTGGGAGTCGTAGACGAGCCGGTCGCGGATCGGTGCCAGGAACTCCGGCTCGACGTACTTGTAGCCGGTGGCGAGGACCAGGCCCTGCGAGGTGATCTCGAAGTCCCGCTCCTGCTCCTCCTGACGGAAGCCCAGGGTGTACGTGCCGTTGTCGTACGACGCGCTGTTCAGGGACGAGTTGGTGAGCAGCCGCGTCGGGACCGGGCCGCCGAGGTTCTTCTGGTAGAGCAGGTCGAAGATCTCGTTGATCAGGTCGCCGTCGATGCCCTTGAACAGGCCCTTCTGCTCGGCCGTGAGGCGGTAGCGGGTCTTCTCCGGCAGCGCGTGGTAGTAGTCGATGTACTCCGGGGAGGTCATCTCCAGCGTGAGCTTGGTGTACTCGAGGGGGAAGAAGCGCGGGGAGCGCGTCACCCAGTTCAGCTGGTAGCCGTGGACGTCGATCTCGCTGAGCAGGTCGTAGTAGATCTCGGCGGCGGACTGGCCGCTGCCGACCAGCGTGATCGACTCCTTCTGCTGCAACTCCGCCTTGTGCTGCATGTAGCGGGAGTTGTGGAGGAAGTCGCCGCCCAGGTCACGGCAGGCCTCGGGGATGTACGGCGAGGTGCCGGTGCCGAGGACCAGGTGACGGGCGCGGTACACGTCGCCGGTCTGCGTCTTCACGACATACAGGTCGTCCTCGTACGTCACCTCGGCGACCGTCGTGTTGAAGCGGATGCTGCTCGTCCTGTTCGCGGCCCAACGGCAGTAGTCGTCGTACTCGACGCGCAGCGGGTAGAAGTTCTCGCGGATGTAGAACGAGTACAGCCGGCCCTGCTCCTTCAGGTAGTTGAGGAAGGAGTACGGGGATGTCGGGTCGGCCAGGGTGACCAGGTCCGACATGAACGGCGTCTGGAGGTGGGCGCCGTCGAGGAACATGCCGGCGTGCCACTCGAAGTCGGGCTTCGACTCCAGGAAGACCCCGTCGAGTTCGGCTATGGGCTCGGTGAGGCAGGCGAGGCCGAGGTTGAACGGGCCGAGCCCGATGCCCACGAAGTCGTAGGTCTTGTTCGTGGTGTCAGGAAGCGCGGTCAAGGGATTCTCCCAGGTACTGCTCGGCATGGCCGGCGATCAGATCGAGGACGGCGGCGATGTCGGACGCCTTCGTCTCGGGGTTGAGCAGGGTGAACTTCAGGTAGTGACGGCCGTTCACCTTGGTGCCCGCGACGATGGCCTCACCGGAGGCGAACAGGGCCTTGCGGGCGTAGAGGTTGGCGCGGTCGATCTCGGCGGGGTCGGTGACGGCCGCCGGGATGTAGCGGAAGACCAGGGTGGACAGGGTCGGCTCGACGACGACGTCGTAGCGCGGGTCGGCGGCGAGCAGTTTCCAGCCCTCCTCGGCCAGGTCGCAGACCTCGTCGAAGAGCTGCCCGATGCCGTCGGCACCCATCACCCGCAGCGTCATCCACAGCTTGAGGGCGTCGAAGCGGCGGGTGGTCTGGAGGGACTTGTCGACCTGGTTGGGAATACGTTCCTGCACCATGCGGCGCGGGTTGAGGTACTCCGCGTGGTAGGTGGCGTGGCGCAGCGTGGCCGCGTCGCGGACCAGGACCGCCGACGAACTCACCGGCTGGAAGAAGGACTTGTGGTAGTCCACGGTGACCGAGTCGGCGCGCTCGATGCCGTCGAGGAGGGCGCGGCGGGTGAGCGAGGTGAGCAGTCCGCAGCCGTAGGCGGCGTCGACGTGCATCCAGGCGCCGTACTGGGCACACAGCTCGGCGATCTCGGGCAGCGGGTCGATGGAGCCGAAGTCGGTGGTGCCGGCGGTGGCGACCACTGCCATGGGGACGAGACCGTCCCTCTTGCAGCGCTCCAGCTCATGGGCGAGCGCGACCGTCTGCATGCGCTTGTCGTGGTCGACGGGGATGGAGACCACGGAGTCCTGGCTCAGGCCGAGCAGTTTCGCCGACTTCTTGACGCTGAAGTGGCTCACCTCGGAGGCGAAGATGCGCAGTTTGGCGAAGGAGTCGGTCTTGGCCTCCTCGCGGGCCAGCAGCAGCGCCTGGAGGTTGGACTGGGTGCCGCCGGAGGTGAACACACCGTCGGCGGCCGGGCCGAGGCCGATGCGCTCGGCGGTCCAGTCGATGAGCTTGCGCTCGATGAGGGTGCCGCCGGCCGACTGGTCCCAGGTGTCGAGGGAGGAGTTGACGGCGGAGAGGATCGCCTCGCCGAGCACGGCCGGGATGACGACCGGGCAGTTGAGGTGGGCCAGGTAGCGGGGGTGGTGGAAGTAGATCGCGTCCCGGAGGTAGACGTCCTCCAGTTCGTCCAGGACCGCGGCGGTGTCGTGCAACGGCTTGTCGAGGTCGATCTGCTCGATGCGGGGAGAGAGGGCGTCGACCGTGACACCGGTGAACGGACGGGTGGTGGTGGCGAGTTTGGCCGCCACCCGCTCGACTCCCTCGGTCACGGAGCGGCGGTACTGCTCCGCGGTCGTGTCATTGAGCAGGTGCGAGCGCATGTGGGGGTCCTCCGGTGGGGACGGTCCGTGCGGGACGGGTGAGGGGCGGAGCCCGCGGGGATCAACTTAGGTTAGCCTAACCTAAGTATCGTTTACGAAACGTCAGCCCCACCGTGATCACGATCACTCCGGACCGCGGCCTGCGGGGCAGCAGTTACTCGCCCTGCTCGCGCAGCTGCTCCTCGGTCAGCCCCTGCCGCCAGTAGCCCACGAACGTGACCCGGCGGCGGTCGATGCCGCGTTCGCCGACGAAGTGCCGGCGCAGCTGCTTCACGCAGGACGACTCGCCCGCGATCCACACGTACGGGTGCTCGGCGGGCGGCAGTTGGGCATCCCTGAGCGCGGCGAGGGCCATGGGGGACCCCTCGCCGCGCGACTCGTCCTGGACGAGCCAGGTGACCTCGGCGTCGGCCTCGGTCACCAGGTCCTGGATGTCCTCGGCATGGTGCACCTCCAGCCAGACCCGGGCGCGGGTGCCGGCCGGCAGCGACTCGAGGATGGCGGCGGCGGCCGGTACGGCGGTCTCGTCACCCCAGATCACCACCAGGTCGGTGTCCTCCGGCGGCCGGAACCGGATCGCCCGGTTGTCCGCGATCGCCGGGCCGAGCAGCAGGACCCGGTCACCGGCGGCGGCCCGCGCGGCCCACCGGGAGGCGGGACCGGCGGGCACGGCGGCGGCGGCTTCGACACCGTGGAGCACGAAATCGATGTCGATCTCATCGGGGTCGCGGCGCAGCGCCCGAAGCGTGTACGAACGCATCACCGCCCGCACGTCATCGGGCAGTGCGCGCCAGCCCTGCCACCAGTGATCACCGAGCTCGATGGGAACCTGCGGCTCACTCTGCCCCGGGTGGGGCAGGAACAGCGACAGGGACTGGTCACACCCGTCGGAGTGGAAGTCCCTCAGATCGGACCCGCCAAAGGTGACCCGGACGAGAGACGGCCCGAGCCGCCTCGTCCGTACAACGTGAAGAGAAAAGAAACGGAACGGGTCGGCTACGCCGGTCGGCATCAAGGCTCCTGAGTCATGTCAGGGGGTTGGTCGCGCCCCTCAGGGGCGCGGGGCTGTTTCGATATGCGGCTCCGCCGCGTGGGCGCGACCAGCCACAACCGGCCCGCACTTCCCCCACAACCGCACCCCCGCTCAGCTGACCTTCTTCGCCTTCTCGATCGCCTCGGCCAGACTCGTCAGCAACGGCGTGCACTTGTCGTACGACAGAATCGGCTCGGGCGAACGCGCGATGACCTGCCTGGCCTTGACCGCGGGCAGCTTCTTCCAGGTGCTCTCGGTGATGTCGGCGGGCTGGATGGTGGAGGAGCGGTCGTCCATGATGATGATGTCGGCCGGGTACTTGTCGACGTTCTCCCAGCTCAGGGACTCGAACCAGCCGCCGGTCGCCTCCTTGGCCTTCTCCGAGGGCTCGACGAAGTTCACGCCGAGAGCCTTGAAGTACTCCAGGTCGATGGAGAAGTTGGTGCCGGAGACGTAGAAGAGCTGATCGCTTGCGGAGCCGGCCAGCACCTTGATGTCGGGCTTGGCCTTGGCGGCGGCACGCAGCCGGGCGGCGGCCTCCTCGAACTTCTTCTTCGCCTGGACGGCCTTGTCGGCCTTCATGTCCGCGCCGAGCGACTCGGCCAGCTCCCACATGCGCTGCAGCGGCTCGGTCATCTGGCGGTCGTAGACGGAGATGGCGACGCTCGGGGCGAGCTGGGCGATCTTGTCCTTGGACTCCTCGGGCACGGACCAGAGCGTGCCCGCGTCGTCGAACGTCGTGGTGATGAGAACCTCGGGCGAAAGGGTCGCGTACTTCTCTACGTTGAGCTTGCCCCACTCGTTGCCGAGGACCGTGACCTTGCTGACGTCCAGATCACCGGCCTGGACGTCGGGCTTGCCGTCCGTGGTCGTGGTCGGGCCGAAGACGCCCTTGACCTGGATGCCGTAGTCGTAGAGGGCGGCGGCGACACCGGTGAACGCGACGATGTTCGCGGGCACCTTGTCGAGCTTCACCGTCTCGCCGCGGTCGTCCTTGAACGACCAGGGGCCGGACGCCTTGGCGGACGCCGTCGAGTCCGAGCCGCCGCTGTTCGTGTCTTCGTCGCCGCAGGCTGCGAGCACGGCGCCGAGGCCGAGGGCACCGCCGGCGGCGAGGATGCCGCGGCGGGTGAGGTGGGTGGCACGGGCGTTGGGCATGGGTGTGGCTGCTTTCGAACAGGGCGGAGCGCCGCCGGACAATTCGAAAGGTAGGTTAGCCTAACCTCAGATCTTGTCCAGGGGTGGGCCCTGGCAATCGAAACCTGTGATCCCTCCATGGGCTTCACAGCTTCCCGGGACAAGGCCCAACTCCATTGCAATCAATGGCCGTTGGGATTCTTGGTCGCCTTTCCCGCCTCGACCAGGGCCTGGCCCGGCTGGAGCCGTTATTGCCGCAGGGCATCAAGCCGGGCCGTCCGCCGGTGTGGACGCGGCAGTTGATGGATGGCAACGGTGTGACCGGTGAGCCCGTGCCCGCCGGGTGTCTGGCAGTCGTGTCGGGTCCCCATTGCGTGGCCGGAGGGAGAGTCCGTCGCGGCAGTTGGTCGGGGCACGACTGCTTGCCACGGCGCGTTTGGGCGTCACGGCGGTCCTGCCTGGATGAGTCGCCCGAAGAGCTCATGACGCACTGTGAGGAGTATCGGCAGGTGACAGCCCAACACCTGCTCCGGGCGCTGTGGCACCCATGGCAGACGCGGTTGCGGATGCGCGCGTACCTTCGCGCGGTGCGCCAAGACGTCGACGCGCTCCATCGTAGACAAGAAGCGGCGATGTCCGTCCTGGCTCAGCCGGGGTACAGCGATGCCCTCGCCGAGCGACTCGGTCGCCTTTCGGGTCAAGACCCATAACGCAGCAACAAGGGGTGAAGGTCCGGTGGACCATGGCCGCTCGGGCAGGCCACCGTGGCGGCCGAGATCGTGGCCGACGCACCCGGTGTCGACGCGATCGCGACGGCCGTCGGCGGCGGTGGTCTTGCAGCCGGTACCGCACTCGGGAGTGCCGGGCGCCGCGTCGTCGCCGTCGAACCGGAGCGCTGCCGCTGCCTGCACGACGCGCTCGCCGCGGGAGAGCCGGTGACTCGGCCGTGGACTCCGTCGCCGCCTCCGCGACCGGTGCGAGCCGGGTCGGAGTGGTCCCCTTCAGTGTGCTGGCCGCGCACGACGTGTCGTCCGTGCTGGTCGGCGATGAGGAGATCCTTGAGGCACGCGACCGGCTGTGGGAGGAGTGCCGGATCGCGGTCGAACCGGCTGCGGCCGTCCCGTTCGCCGCGTGGCTGGCCGGCCGGGTTCCCGGAGACCTGCCATGCCTGGTCCTCTGCGGCGCGAACGCCGACTGGACCGCCGAGTGAGGGGACGTTCACGCACCGGGGAGGTACGGGTGGGTGGCGCACCCGGCCGGCGACTGGAGGACGGCCCGGTCACCTGGGTCAGCCGCTAGGAGATGAACTTTCTTCCTGACTGGGCTTGTTCTTAACCTCCGGCCTCGAACGGCGCCTCGATACCTCGGTAGACAAACGCAAGCCAAGCGGCAGCCGTCTGCTTACGGGACCGGCGCCTTGGCTGCGTTACGGCGCTTGCGGCTACGCCTCCCCGAACAGCTCTTCCGCACTGGCGGCGGTGAGCGCCCGGTCGAACCAGGTGCCGAGGGTGTCCAGGTCGGTGCAGCTGGTGATGCGCTCCCGGGCGGCTTCGGGGATGTCGATGCCGCGGAGCTGGAGGATACGGAGGATGTCCTCGGCGCGGCTCTCGGCGCGGCCCTTGGCCTTGCCCTCGGCGATGCCCTTGTTGATGGATTCCTCGATGATTGTGCCGCGGCCCGGGAAGCGGGGGGTGTACGTGGCCATCAGGTGCCTCCAGAATGCGCGGGTCTGGGCGTCGCCCAGGCCGATCTCGGTGTATTCCGCCCAGTCCTGCGCGGTCTCGCCACCGGTGTTGACGAGCGCCGTCGCCAGCGCGTCAAGTATCGCAGGGAGGGCGGGGTCCTTGGCGTGGGTGAGGGCGGAGAAGACGGAGAGGGGGATGTCGTGCGCCGCAACGTCCGGGTCGGTGATTGCCGGGAGGTTGTCCGGGCCCAGGACCAGTGGGAAGACCGCCATGCTGGTGCAGGTGGGCAGGCCGATACGGATCGGTTCCGCGGCCCAGGACGCGGTGGCCTTGTCCTGACACATGACCAGGAGGATCGGTGGCAGTTCGTACTTGGCGTAGAGGTGTGCCAAGTAGTACGTCCAGCTGTTGAGCTTGTCCGGGTCCTTCCTGCCCTGGGACTCCACGGCGAGCAAATAGCTTCCGGCGTCCGCGGTGTCGAACCGGAACAGGGTGTCCACACGGCGTTCCAGCGGCTTGATCTCCGTGAGATCGGTGTCCAGACGCTGGATCGCCATGGGCTCCGGGAAGGCGATGCCGGCCTTCGGGAGGGCCCGGGCGAGCAGGCCCGGGTCCTCCCTGAAGATCTGGTGCAACGCCTCGTGTGCTGAGCTGACCATGTGACGGAACGTAGTGGGACGCGTGCGTTCCGGCGGGTGAACGGAGCAGGTTCAGCCGTACGGGTGACTTTGCCTGTGGTCTATGCCGAGGCCGCTGGGTGTTCAGCCCGCCAGCCCCAACTCCCGCGCGATCAGCATCCGCTGCACCTCGCTCGTTCCCTCCCCGATCTCCAGGATCTTGGAGTCGCGCCACATACGGGCCACCGGGTACTCGTTCATGAAGCCGTAGCCGCCGTGGATCTGGGTGGCGTCGCGGGCGTTGTCGACGGCGATCGTGGAGGAGTAGAGCTTCGCCAGGGCCGCCTCCTTCTTGAAGGGTTCGCCGGACACCAGGCGGGACGCCGCGTCGCGCCAGGCCAGGCGGGCCGTGTGGGCCTTCATCTCCATGTCGGCGATCTTGAACTGGATGGCCTGGTTGGCGCCGATCGGGCGGCCGAAGGCGTGGCGTTCCTTCGCGTAGGTCACCGACTCGTCCACACAGCCCTGCGCCAGGCCGGTGGCGAGGGCCGCGATGGCGATCCGGCCCTCGTCGAGGATGCGCAGGAACTGGGCGTAGCCGCGGCCCGGTTCGCCCAGCAGGTTCGCCGCGGGCACCCGGACGTCGGCGAAGGACAGCTCCCGGGTGTCCGAGGCGTTCCAGCCGACCTTCGAGTACGGGGCCGCGACCGTGAAGCCAGGGGTGCCGGACGGGACGATGATCGCCGAGATCTGCGGCTTGCCGTCGGGCTCCCGGCCCGTCACCGCCGTCACTGTCACCAGACCCGTTATGTCCGTACCCGAGTTGGTGATGAAGCACTTGGTGCCGTTGATCACCCATTCGTTCGTCGACTCGTCCAGCCGGGCCGTCGTACGGGTCGCGCCCGCATCCGAGCCGCCGTCGGGTTCCGTCAGACCGAAGGCGCCCAGGATCTCGCCCGTGCACAGACGGGGGAGCCACTGCCGCTTCTGCTCCTCGCTGCCGTAGCGGAAGATCGGCATCGCGCCCAGCGAGACACCCGCCTCCAGGGTGATGGCCACCGACGAGTCGACACGGGCCAGTTCCTCCAGCGCGACGCCCAGGGCGAGATAGTCGCCGCCCATGCCGCCGTACTCCTCCGGGAACGGCAGCCCGAACAGGCCCATGCGGGCCATCTCGCGGACGATCCCGTACGGGAACTCGTGCCGCTCGTAGTAGTCGCCGATCTTGGGGGCGACCACATCGTGTGCGAACTCCTCGACGGTGCGGCGGAGTTCTTCCAGCTCGGGTGAGAGTCGGTGGTCCATGGTGCGTCACTGCTCCTGGTGGGAGAGGGCTCGTACGGTGCGGGACGGGCTGGGTCGGCCCAGGTGGTCGGCCATCCACACGCTGGTGGCGGTGAGGCGGCCGAGGTCGACGCCGGTGTCGATGCCGAGGCCCTGCAGCATCCACACGAGGTCTTCCGTGGCGAGGTTGCCGGTGGCGGACTTGGCGTACGGGCAGCCGCCGAGGCCGCCCGCGGAGGCGTCGACGGTGGTCACGCCGTGCTGGAGGGCGGCCAGGGTGTTGGCCAGGGCCTGGCCGTAGGTGTCGTGGAAGTGCACGCCGATCGCCGAGGTCGGCACGCCCTCCTCGTTCAGCTGGGACAGCAGGTCCTGTACGTGCGCCGCCGTCGCCACGCCGATCGTGTCGCCCAGGCTCAGCTCGTCGCAGCCCATGTCCATCAGCGCCTTGCTGACCCGTACGACCTGGTGGATGGGGACCGGGCCCTCCCACGGGTCGCCGAAGCACATGGACAGATAGCCGCGGACGTGCACCTTCTCGGCCTTCGCCCGCGCGACCACCGGCGCGAACATGGCCAGCGCCTCGTCGACCGTGCGGTTGAGGTTGGCCTTCGCGAAGGATTCCGTGGCACTGGCGAAGACGGCGATACGGGTCGCGTTCAGCGCCAACGCCCGGTCGAGTCCGCGGGCGTTCGGCACGAGGACCGGGAGCTCGACCGGCACATCCCGGACGAGCGGGAACAGCTGCTCCGCATCCGCCAGTTGGGGCACCCACTGGGGATGGACGAAGCTCGTGGCCTCGATGGTGGTCAGGCCCGCGTCCGCCAGGCGGCGGATGAACTCCGCCTTCACCTCCGTCGGGACGGCGCCCTTCTCGTTCTGCAGTCCGTCGCGGGCGCCGACCTCGTGGATCCGCACCCGGGCGGGCAGGTCCGGGGCCGGTACGACCATGGGGAGGCCCAGTTCCGGGGTGCTCATGGCGTCTCCTCCGCTGCAGGGGCGATGACCGCCAGCACCTGGTCCATGGCGACCGTCGTGCCGGGCGTGACGTCGAGTTCGGTGACGGTGCCGGCGTGCGGGGCGGAGATGACGTGCTCCATCTTCATCGCCTCTACCACCAGCAGGCTCTGACCGGCGCTCACCTCGTCACCGACGGCGACCTTCACCACCGTCACCGTCCCCGGCATGGGGGCGGTGAGCGAGTCGGCGCCGGAGTGGGCGGCGCGGATGAGGGATGCAGCGACCGGGTCGTGGTCGCGTACGTGCCAGGCGTCGCCGTCGCGGCCCAACCAGTCGGCGGCGCGGTGGAAGGTGTGGCGTACGCCGTCGAGGGCGACGGAGACCTGGTCCTCGGCGACGATGTGGGTGCCGCGCGGGACGTACTCCACGGGCTCGGAGACCCGCAGATGGAAGCCGACGGGCTTCGGTGCGCCGCCCAGGCGCCAGCCGCTCGGGACCGAGAACGGGTCCTCCCAGCCCTGTGCGCGAGGCTTCAGCGCATCGAGACGTACGGCCGCCGCCGCCTCGTACACCTCCTCCGGCACCTCCGTCGAGATCAGCCCCTCGACCTCCCGCTCGACCAGCCCGGTGTCCAGGTCGCCGCTGACGACCGCCGGATGGGCCAGCAGCCGCCGCAGGAAACCGGCGTTGGTGTGCACGCCCAGCGTGACCGTCTCCGCGAGGGCGGCACGGAGCTTCCGCAGCGCGGTCGCGCGGTCCGGCCCGTACGCGATCACCTTGGACAGCATCGGGTCGTACAGGCTGCCGACTTCCGTGCCCTCGCTCAGCCCGGAATCCGTACGGACACCGTCGCCCTGCGGTTCGCGCAGCCTCAGCACCGTGCCGCCGGACGGCAGGAAGCCGCGGGTGGGGTCCTCGGCGCAGATCCGGGCCTCTATGGCGTGGCCGGTGAGCCGGATGTCGTCCTGTGCGTACGGCAGTCGTTCGCCCGCCGCGACCCGCAGCTGCCACTCCACCAGGTCCAGGCCCGTGACCAGCTCGGTGACCGGGTGCTCCACCTGGAGGCGGGTGTTCATCTCCATGAAGTAGTACGACGACGGGTCGACGCCCGGGACGATGAACTCGACCGTGCCCGCGCCGACATAGCCGCAGGAGCGTGCCGCCTGGACCGCCGCTTCACCCATCGCCGCGCGCGTGGCCTCGTCCAGGAGCACGCTCGGCGCCTCTTCGATGATCTTCTGGTGCCGCCGCTGCAACGAGCACTCGCGCTCGCCCAGGTGGACGACGTTGCCGTGGCCGTCGGCCAGGACCTGGATCTCGATGTGCCGGGGCCGGTCGATCCAGCGCTCCACGAGGAGGGTGTCGTCGCCGAAGGATGCCGCGGCCTCGCGCCGGGCCGCCGCGATCTCCTCGTCCAGCCGGCTCAGGTCCCGCACCAGGCGCATGCCCTTGCCGCCGCCGCCCGCGCTCGGCTTGAGCAGCACGGGTGCGCCCAGCTCGCGGGCCGCCTGGGCCAGTTCGGGGTCGCGGCCGCCGGGGACGACCGGCACGCCGGCCGCCTTCACCGTCTCCTTGGCGCGGATCTTGTCGCCCATGAGGGCGATGGCGTCGGCGGGCGGTCCGATGAACACCAGCCCGGCGTCCGCGCAGGCGCGCGCGAAGCCGGCGTTCTCGGCGAGGAAGCCGTAGCCGGGGTGGACGGCCTGGGCGCCGGTCCGAGCCGCCGCCTGAAGGATCCGCTCCACCGACAGATAGCTCTCGGCCGCCGGCGCCGGACCGATCCGTACCGCCGTGTCGGCCTCGCGCACATGGCGGGCGTCGGCGTCGGCGTCGGAGAAGACGGCGACGGAGCGTACGCCGAGCGAGCGCAGCGTACGGATGACACGGACGGCGATCTCGCCGCGGTTGGCCACAAGAACGGTGTCGAACATCGGTCCCCTCACATCCGGAAGACGCCGAACTGGGGCTCGCCCAGGGGCGCGTTGGCGCACGCGGTCAGGGCCAGGCCGACCACCTGCCGGGTCTCCAGGGGGTCGATCACCCCGTCGTCCCAGAGGCGGGCCGTCGCGTAGTAGGCATTCCCCTGACGCTCGTACTGCGCACGGATCGGGGCCTTGAAGGCCTCTTCCTCCTCGGCGGGCCAGGACTCCCCGCGCCCCTCGATCTGGTCCCGCTTGACCGTGGCCAGCACGGAGGCGGCCTGCTCGCCGCCCATCACGGAGATCTTGGCGTTCGGCCACATCCACAGGAAGCGGGGGGAGTAGGCCCGGCCGCACATGGAGTAGTTGCCCGCGCCGTACGAGCCGCCGACCACCACCGTCAGCTTCGGTACGCGCGTACAGGCGACGGCCGTGACCATCTTGGCGCCGTGCTTGGCGATGCCCCCGGCCTCGTAGTCCCTGCCCACCATGAACCCGGAGATGTTCTGCAGGAACAGCAGCGGGATCCCGCGCTGGTCGCACAGCTCGATGAAGTGGGCGCCCTTCTGCGCGGACTCGGAGAAGAGGATGCCGTTGTTGGCGACGATGCCGACCGGGTGGCCGTGGATCCGGGCGAAACCGGTGACGAGGGTCTGCCCGAACTCGGCCTTGAACTCGGCGAAACGGGAGCCGTCCACCACGCGCGCGATGATCTCGCGTACGTCGTAGGGGGTGCGGGGGTCGGCCGGCACCGCGCCGTACAGCCCGTACGGGTCCACCTTCGGTTCGACGGCCGGCTGCACCTCCCAGGGCAGCTCCCCGCGCGCGGGGAGGGTGGAGACGATCGTGCGCACGATCCGCAGGGCGTGCGCGTCGTCCTCCGCGAGGTGGTCGGTGACACCGGACACACGCGCGTGCACCTCGCCGCCGCCGAGCTCCTCGGCGGTCACGACCTCACCGGTGGCCGCCTTCACCAGTGGGGGGCCGCCCAGGAAGATGGTCCCCTGGTTCCGGACGATCACGGCCTCGTCGCTCATCGCGGGAACGTACGCCCCACCGGCCGTGCACGACCCCAGCACCGCGGCAATCTGCGGGATGCCGGCGCCGGACATCCGCGCCTGGTTGTAGAAGATCCGCCCGAAGTGCTCACGGTCCGGAAAGACCTCGTCCTGCATGGGCAGGAAGGCGCCGCCGGAGTCGACCAGATACACACACGGCAGGCGGTTCTCGTACGCCACCTCCTGTGCCCGCAGATGCTTCTTCACCGTCATCGGGTAGTACGTCCCGCCCTTGACGGTGGCGTCATTGGCGACGATCACACACTCCCGGCCGCTCACCCGCCCGATCCCGGCGATCACGCCGGCCGCGGGGGCCTGGTCGTCGTACATCCCGTCGGCCGCCAGCGGGGCCAGCTCCAGGAACGGCGAACCCGGGTCCAGGAGGGTGTCGACGCGGTCGCGCGGCAGCAGCTTGCCGCGCGCCGTGTGCCGGGCGCGGGCCTTCTCGCCGCCGCCGAGCCGGGCGGCGGCCAGCTTGGCACGCAGCTCGGCGACGAGGGCGCGGTGCGCCTCCTCGTTGGCGCGCCAGGCCTGCGACGCGGGATCTGCCGCGCTGTGCAGCTCCGGTGCCTGAAGCATCCTGCGGTCCCCTCACCTTGTTAATGAGCGTTAACGCATTTCCTTCAGGTTAACGAGCGCTAACCTCCCTGTCTAGAATTGAGTCCATGGCCACCAGAACCGACGCCCCCACCCGCCGCGAGCAGATCCTCAAGGAGGCCGCCCGGCTCTTCGCCGAGCGCGGCTTCCACGGCGTCGGGGTCGACGAGATAGGCGCCGCGGTCGGGATCAGCGGCCCCGGCCTCTACCGGCACTTCGCGGGCAAGGACGCGATGCTCGCCGAGCTGCTCGTCGGCATCAGCGGTCAGCTGCTGACCGGCGGGAAGCGCAGGGTCGCCGAGGCGGACGGGAACCCCGAGGCGGTCCTCGACTCGCTCATCGAGGGCCATATCGACTTCGCGCTCGACGACCGCCCGCTCATCACCCTGCACGACCGTGAGCTGGACCGCCTCCGGGACAGCGACCGCAAGCTGGTCCGCCAGCTCCAGCGGCAGTACGTCGAACTGTGGGTGGAGGTGGTCCGCGAGCTCTACCCGAGCCTGTCCGAACCGACGGCCCGCTCGGCCGTCCACTCGGTCTTCGGCCTCCTGAACTCGACACCGCACCTGGGCAGGCCCGGCTCGCTCCCGGGGCGGGGGGCCACGGCGGAGCTGCTGCACCGGATGGCGCGGGGGGCGTTCGCGGCGGCGGGGGAGTAGCGCCGGGCAGGGCGTGACGAGCGTTACGGGGGGCTCACTCTGGACGCGGGTTCGTACTCGCCGGTACGGTTGAGTGAGCAAGCGCTTAGACATGTACCCGTGTGGAGGTGGCGGCGGTGCGCCGTACGGTGTTCAACGAGGATCACGAGGCGTTCCGGGAGACCTTGCGCGCCTTCATCGAGGCCGAGGTCGTACCGGTGTACGACGAGTGGTTCGCCGCGGGGCAGGCGCCGCGCGAGTTCTACTACAAGCTCGCCGAGCTGGGTGTCTTCGGCATCCGTGTGGACGAGGAGTACGGCGGCGCCGGCATCGACTCGTACAAGTTCGAGGCCGTGCTCTACGAGGAGACCGCCCGCGCGGGCGTGACCTTCGGCGGCTCCGGCGTGCACGTGCTGCTCGGTCTGCCATACATCAAGATGCTCGCCACCGACGAGCAGAAGAAGCGGTTCCTGCCGAAGTTCGTCTCCGGTGAGGAGATGTGGGCGATCGCGATGACCGAGCCGGGCACCGGCTCCGACCTCGCGGGCATGAAGACCACCGCCAAGCTGAGCGAGGACGGCACGCACTACGTCCTCAACGGCGCCAAGACCTTCATCACCGGTGGCGTCCACGCCGACCGCATGATCGTCTGCGCCCGCACCGCCGCGCCCACCGCCGAGGACCGCCGCCACGGCATATCCCTCTTCGTCGTGGACACCAAGGCCGAGGGCTACTCCGTCGGCCGCAAGCTCGACAAGCTCGGGCTCAGGACCTCCGACACCGCCGAGCTGGCGTTCGTCGACGTCAAGGTGCCCGTCGAGGACCTGCTCGGCGAGGAGAACAAGGGCTTCTACTACCTCGGCCACAACCTGGCCTCCGAGCGCTGGGGCATCGCCTACGGCGCGTACGCGCAGGCCAAGGCCGCTGTCCGGTTCGCCAAGCAGTACGTGCAGGAGCGGACCGTCTTCGGCAAGCCGGTCGCCCACTTCCAGAACACCAAGTTCGAGCTGGCCGCCTGCCAGGCCGAGGTGGACGCGGCCGAGGCCGTCGCCGACCGCGCCACGGAGGCCCTCGACGCCGGTGAACTGACCCCGGCCGAGGCTGCCAGCGCCAAGCTGTTCTGCACCGAGGTCGCGCACCGCGTCATCGACCGCTGCCTCCAGCTCCACGGTGGCTACGGCTTCATGAACGAGTACCCGATCGCCCGCCTGTACGCGGACAACCGCGTCAACCGCATCTACGGCGGCACCAGCGAGATCATGAAGACGATCATCGCAAAGGACATGGGCCTGTAAGGTTCCGGAAATTACTGGCCAGTAGAAAAGTGGCCATGAACCAGGCACTTCAGTCTCTCCTCGATCTGCTCGATCTGGAGCAGATCGAGGAGAACATCTTTCGCGGCCAGTCCCGGTCCGCCGTCGTCCCGCGCGTCTTCGGCGGACAGGTCGCGGCCCAGGCGCTCGTCGCCGCGGGACGTACGGTCCCCGAGGACCGGCCCCCGCACTCCCTGCACGCGTACTTCCTGCGCACCGGCGATCCCGGCGCGCCCATCGTCTACACCGTCGACCGCATGAACGACGGTCGCTCCTTCACCACCCGCCGGGTCGTCGCGATCCAGCACGGGCAGCCGATCTTCGCCCTCTCCGCGTCCTTCCAGAAGTACGAGGAAGGCTTCGAGCACCAGGCCCCGATGCCCCCGGCCCCCGACCCCGTCACGCTCCCCACCTCCGAGGAACGGCTGAGCGGGTACGGCCACATCGACCCGCAGGTGGTCGAGAAGTTCCTCGAGGCGCGCGCCGCCGTCGACCTGCGCTACGTCGATGAGCCGCCGTACGGGCAGTTCGGCGAGCCACGCGAGCCGCACTCGCAGGTCTGGTTCCGTGCCAACGGCAAGCTCGCCGACGACCCCCTCCTGCACATCGTCCTCGCCACGTACGTCTCCGACATGACGCTCCTCGACTCCGTGCTGCTCGCGCACGGCCGCGGCGGCTGGGCCGTCGGTGACGTGGTCGGGGCCTCGCTGGACCACGCGATGTGGTTCCACCGCCCGTTCCGCGCCGACGAGTGGCTCCTGTACGACCAGGAGTCCCCGTCGGCGTACGGCGGCCGGGGCCTCGGCCAGGCCCGCATCTACACCCAGGACGGCCGCCTCGCCATCTCGGTGATCCAGGAAGGTGTCGTGCGGGCACCCAGGGCTAGGTGAGCCCCGCCTCCGACAGCAGATACGCCGTCATCGGGTCGTAGTACCGGGGGCTGACCACATGGTCGTCGAGGGGGACCGTCACCTGGACGGTCCCCTCCGCCTCCGCGAGGAACAGCGCCGGATCGTTGCTGTCGGCGTAGCCGACGGAGTCGATGCCGTGCTGGCCGGCGTAGCCCGCCCAGCCGTGGTCGGCGACGACCAGGTCGGGCAGGGCGCGGCCGTCGCGTTCCATGGCGGTGAGGATGGCCTTCATCGGCTCGCCCGAGTGGGTGTGCCACAGGGTCGCGCCGTGCTCCAGCACCGCCACGTCCGCGAACTGCATGACGTAGCCCTCGTCCGTCTGCAGCCCGTCCGGGATCACCACGATCTCGCAGCCGGCGGCGCGCAGTGCGGCGGCCGTGGCGCGGTGCACGTCGAGCAGGCCGCCGGGGTGGCCGGTGGCGAACAGCACCCGCTGCTTGCTGTCCGCCGCCTTGCGCAGCCGCGCCGCGAGCCGTTCCAGGGCAGCCACGGTGAGCTCGGGGTCGATGGTGTCCTGGCCGTACCGGTACTCGGGGTCGTCGTTCACGCCGACCCGCTCGGCCATCACCGCGAGCACGTCCTGCTCGTCGGTCCAGCGGTCGCCGAGCTCCAGGCCGAGCCAGAAGTTGCGGACGCCGTTCGACAGTTGACGGTAGTGGGAGAGGTTGTTCTCACGCGGGGTGGCGACGTCGCCCGCGATACGGGTCTTCACAAGGTGCTCGACGAGCTCGGCGCGGCTGGGTGTCCCGGGTATCGGCATGGCTCCCATTGTGAGGCACGTCCCTGTGCCAGTCCCCGACGTCCCGCACGCTGGGACGTGGGTCACTTACCGCAGTTCACACCTGCCGCAGCGCGAACCACAGCTCCATCCGTACGTCCGGATCGTCCAGGTCCGCCTCCAACAGCGCCGCGCACCGGGCGATGCGCTGCCGCACGGTGTTGCGGTGCACCAACAGGGCCACCGCCGTGCGGTCCCAACTGCCGTGCAGGGACAGCCAGGTGCGCAGCGTCTCGGTCAGGGCCGGGGTGGTGGTGATGGGGGCGAGAAGGGTACGGGCGTGGGCTTCTGCCTCGGCCGGAGGGACCAGGCCCGTCAGGCCGGGGCGGGTGTCGTGGCGGAGCAGGGCGGCGCGGGTGGCGCGGGCGCGGGCCAGGGCGCGGGCGGCCTGGGCGTCGGCGGCGGGCCAGTCGTGCGGGGCGACGGGGGCGCTGACGCCGAGGGTCCAGCCGGGGTGCGGGGCGGGTTCGCGGTCCGCCGGCAGCAGGATCCGTACGACGTCCCTGGCCAGGTCGACCAGCGGCGAACCCAGCGCCGCGCCCAGTGCGGAGGCGGCCACCTGGTCGGGAGCGTGTGCGTCCGGCCGGGCGTGCACGACCAGCCACCGCTCCCCGCCGAGCAGCGGCGCGACCGTCTCCGGCTCGGCGCCCAGCAGCAGCCGTACCAGCGCCGACGACCTGGCCGCTCCCGTACCGCTCTGCTGCTCGCCGGTGAGGAGGGAGAGCAGCACGGCGGCGACCGAGGCGATGGCGTGAGCGCCGGGTTCGCGGTGGGGCGCGGCGACACCGAGGACGAAACCCTGGCCGGCACCGAGGGCGTAGGCGGCGAGGTGGGTGCCGGCGACGGTGTCGGTGGCCGAGGTGGGGGTGGCCCGGCCGGTCGTGGTGGCCGAGGCGGGGGTGGCGCGGCCGGTCGCGGCGGCCGGGGGCGTGGTGCGGGCCGGGGCCGAGTGGCCACCTGCCGTTGCCGGCGGGCTTCCCGGCGCCTTGCCCGGCGTCGCGCGCATGCCGTCCGGACGTACCACCGCCGCCAGCTCCGCCAGCGCCCCGCGCACCCCGTCCCCCGGAGCCCGGCCCGCCTCGGCGATCCGGGACCCCTCCGGCCCGTACAGCACCGCCCACCCGCCGATCCGCTGGGCCAGCTGTCGCAGTACCGACGCCACGGGGTCCGGGCGGGACGCCGCCGCGGCCAGGCTCTGCTGGGCCTCGGTGACGCGGCGCAGTTCGGCGAGCCGGGCCTGGGCCATCAGCTGCCAGACCGCGCGGGCCACGCCGGAGAAGGTGGTCTGCGGCGGGACCTCGAGGAGCGGCAGCTCGTAGGTGTCGCAGGCCGCGACCAGCGCCCGCGGCACCGTGTCGTGCACGGGCGCCAGCCCGAAGCCGAGCGCCGCGCCGCCCGCCGCGACGATCCGGGAGACGTAGTCGTCGAAGTACGTCCCCGAGCCCGCCGCCTCCGGGATGTGCACGCCGGCCGTGAGCAGCAGCTCGCCGCCCAGGAGGTACGGATACGGGTCCGACATCTCCGAGGTGTGCGCCCAGTGGATGACGATGCCGGGACCGGACGGCCCGGCGATCTGGCGCAGGGCCAAGTCGTCGCGGGCCAGGAGTGAAGCGAGGGGCACGGGTGGCGTGGGGGGAACCGCTGGGTCCGGCATGGTGTGCGTTCCCTCCATCCCGTTCGGTCCGGATGGATGAAACGTACACTTCGCAGTCGCTTTCCGGCCACCTAGTGTCGGTCCGGACCAGTGGCCGCGGGTACGGGCGGATGTCCCCGCGAGGAGCCACCGCACACCCCATCTGCACGACACGCCACCGAGAGCGCGTGAAGGAGGCCCCCATGGCCGTCGACTACATCGTGATCGTCGTCTATCTGGCCGGCATGCTGGCCATGGGCTGGTGGGGCATGCGCCGCGCCAAGTCGAAGAGCGAGTTCCTGGTCGCGGGCCGCCGCCTCGGCCCGTCCATGTACTCCGGCACCATGGCGGCGATCGTCCTCGGCGGCGCGTCCACCATCGGCGGCGTCGGGCTCGGCTACCAGTACGGGCTGTCCGGCGCGTGGATGGTGTTCACCATCGGCCTCGGCCTGCTCGCGCTGAGCATCTTCTTCTCCGCCCGTATCGCCCGCCTGAAGGTCTACACCGTCTCTGAAATGCTGGATCTCAGATACGGCGGCCGGGCCGGCGTGATCTCGGGCGTGGTCATGTGGGCGTACACCCTCATGCTCGCCGTGACGTCGACCATCGCGTACGCCACGATCTTCGACGTCCTCTTCGACATCAACCGCACCCTCGCGATCATCCTGGGCGGCTCGATCGTCGTCGCGTACTCCACGCTCGGCGGCATGTGGTCGATCACGCTGACCGACATGGTGCAGTTCGTGGTCAAGACGATCGGCGTCCTGCTGCTCCTGCTGCCCATCGCGGTCGTCAAGGCCGGCGGCTTCAGCGAGATGAAGGCGCAGCTGCCCACGGAGTACTTCGACCCGCTGGGCATCGGCGGCGAGACGATCTTCACCTACGTGCTGATCTACACGTTCGGCATGCTCATCGGGCAGGACATCTGGCAGCGCGTCTTCACCGCGCGCAGCGACACGACGGCCAAGTGGGGCGGCACGGTCGCCGGCACTTACTGCCTGGTGTACGCCCTCGCCGGCGCCGTCATCGGCACCGCGGCCAAGGTCCTCTACCCCAACCTGGCCAGCGCCGACGACGCCTTCGCCACCATCGTCAAGGACGAACTCCCCGTCGGCGTGCGCGGGCTGGTGCTGGCCGCCGCGCTCGCCGCCGTGATGTCGACGTCCTCCGGCGCCCTCATCGCCTGCGCCACCGTCGCCAACAACGACATCTGGTCGCGGCTGCGGGGCATCGTCCGACCGGACGGCGAGCACGACGAGGTCAAGGGCAACCGCGCCTTCATCCTCCTCATGGGCCTCGCCGTGATCGGCACGGCGATCGCGCTCAACGACGTCGTCGAGGCGCTGACGGTGGCGTACAACCTGCTCGTCGGCGGGCTGCTCGTACCGATCCTCGGCGGGCTGCTGTGGAAGCGCGGCACCGCCCAGGGCGCCCTCGCCTCGGTCGCCGTCGGCGGCCTCGCGGTGATCGTGCTGATGGCGACCTTCGGCATCCTCGCCAACGAGCCCGTCTACTACGGCCTGCTGTCCTCGCTGGCCGCGTACCTGATCGTCTCCCTGGCCACGCCCGCCACCGACGAGGCCGTCCTCGCCGCCTGGCGCGAACGACTGGCCGGGCGGGCACCCGAACCCGTGGCCGAGGCGGTCCCGGCACACCAGTAGAGTCGTATGGCAGTAGTACATAGCTGTACATACGCGACAAAGCGTAAGAAAGAAGGCAGTTCCCGATGAGCAGCAACGAGACGCCCCGCGGCCCCGTCGACTCGTCCCGCATCCCGCGGTACGCCGGTCCCGCGACCTTCGCCCGGCTGCCGCGCCTCGACGAGGTCGGCCGCGCCGACGTCGCCGTGGTCGGCGTGCCGTTCGACTCGGGTGTCTCCTACCGGCCGGGCGCCCGCTTCGGCGGCAACGCGATCCGCGAGGCGTCCCGGCTGCTGCGCCCCTACAACCCGGCGCAGGACGCCTCCCCGTTCGCCCTCGCCCAGGTCGCCGACGGCGGCGACATCGCCGTCAACCCGTTCAACATCAACGAGGCCGTGGAGACCGTCGAGGCGGCGGCGGACGAGTTGCTGGGGACGGGGGCGCGTCTGATGACCCTCGGCGGAGACCACACCATCGCGCTGCCGCTGCTGCGCTCGGTGGCGAAGAAGCACGGCCCCGTCGCCCTGCTGCACTTCGACGCCCACCTCGACACCTGGGACACGTACTTCGGCGCCGAGTACACGCACGGGACTCCCTTCCGGCGTGCCGTGGAGGAGGGCATCCTCGACACGTCGGCGCTGTCGCACGTCGGTACGCGCGGCCCGCTGTACGGCAAGCAGGACCTGGACGACGACGCCAAGATGGGCTTCGGCATCGTCACGTCGGCGGATGTGATGCGGCGCGGCGTCGACGAGATCGCCGACCAGCTGCGCCAGCGCATCGGCGACCGCCCGCTGTACATCTCCATCGACATCGACTGCCTCGACCCGGCGCACGCGCCCGGCACCGGCACCCCCGAGGCCGGCGGCATGACCTCCCGCGAACTCCTCGAGATCCTGCGCGGGCTGGCATCCTGCAACCTGGTCTCGGCGGACGTCGTCGAGGTGGCCCCCGCCTACGACCACGCCGAGATCACGTCGGTGGCGGCCTCCCACACGGCGTACGAACTGACCACGATCATGTCCCGTCAGATTGCTGAGGCGCGCTCGAAGTGACCCACGACCACGACCTGGTACTCCGCCCGACCGCGGCCCAGACGGAGGCCGCGCTGAACCCTCCCCCCGGCCGCAACGGCGGAGACCTGGTCGTGGAGACGCTGGCCGGGCTCGGCGCGACGACCGTCTTCGGCCTGCCCGGCCAGCACGCGCTGGGCATGTTCGACGCGCTGCGCCGCTCGGATCTGCGGTACATCGGTCTGCGGGTGGAGAACAACGCCGGGTTCGCGGCGGACGCGTACGGCCGCATCACCGGTGAGGCGGCGCCGCTGCTGCTGTCGACGGGGCCGGGCGCGCTGACCTCGCTGGCCGCGCTCCAGGAGGCGGCGGCTGCCTCGGCCCCCGTGCTGGCGATCAGCAGCCAGATCCCGACGGCGGGGCTGGGCGGCGGCCGACACGGCTATCTGCACGAACTGCCCGACCAGGCGGCCTCGTTCCGGGGCGTGGTGAAGTCCGTCCACACCGTTCGCACCCAGTCGCAGATCCCGTCCGCCGTCGAGGCGGCCTGGAAGTCGGCGCTGACGGCCCCGCACGGGCCGGTGTGGGTGGAGATCCCGCAGGACGTACTGCTGGCCGAGACGGCGATCCCGGTGGTGACGGGCGGCGACGCCTTCCCCGAGGAGCTGTCCCCGCGCCCCGAACTGACCGCTGTGGCAGCCGACCTGCTGTCCCGTGCGCAACGTCCGGCGATCATCGCGGGTGGGGGAGTGGTACGGGCGGACGCCTCGGGCAAGCTGAAGCAGCTGGCGGAGAGGCTCCAGGCACCGGTCGTCACGACCCCCGGCGGCAAGGGCGCGTTCCCCTGGACGCACCCGCTGTCGCTCCAGTCCTGGATCGAGGACCGGTACACCACGGACTTCCTGGAGGACGCGGACGTACTCCTGGTGGTCGGCTCGGGCCTCGGCGAACTGTCCTCCAACTACCACACGTTCAAGCCCCGCGGCCGGGTCATCCAGATCGAGGCGGACCTCGGGAAGCTGGAGTCCAACCACCCGGCGCTGGGTATCCACGCGGACGCGCGCCTCGCTCTGCAGGCGCTGCTGGAGACGGTTTCGGTGCGGGAGGACGACACGGCCCCGGAGCGGGTACGGGACCTGCTGTCCCGTGTGGGTGAGCGCATCGCCGCCCAGGAACTCACCCTGGAACAGGACGTGTTGGCGTCGGTCCGCCGGGCGCTCCCGCCGCAGTCGCCGTCCTTCTGGGACATGACGATCCTCGCGTACTGGGCCTGGTCGGCCTTCGACCCCAAGGCCCCCAACACCATGCACTCCGCCCAGGGCGCGGGCGGCCTCGGCTACGGCTTCCCGGCGGCCCTGGGCGCGGCCGCCGCCGACCCCACCCGCCCGGTGCTGGCGGTGTCGGGTGACGGCGGCGCGCTCTACTCGATCGCCGAGCTGGCGACGGCCCGCCAGTACGACCTGAACGTCACCTGGCTGATCGTCGACGACGGCGGCTACGGCATCCTGCGCGAGTACATGACGGACGCCTTCGGCCAGGCCACGGCGACGGAGCTGACCCGCCCCGACTACGTCGCACTGGCCGAGTCCTTCGGCGTCCCGGGCGTCCGCACGACCCCCGAAACACTGGAGCAGGACCTGGCGAAGGCGCTGGCGTCACCCGGACCGTCGGTGGTCGTCCTCCCGGCGGTACTGCGGATGTTCGCACCGACGCACCTGGGCTGACGCGCGCTAACAGGCGCCCGGACCGACCCCGTCGATACGTCCGCCGAAGTCGCCGAGGTAGCGCGAGCGCCAGTCGCCGTTGAAGACGTCGCGCTTCTCGACCGGGCTCCAGTTGATGAAGCAGGCGCGGGTGCTCGCGACGGCCGAGCCGACGTGGTCGTGCAGGCTGGGCGGCATGTCGCGATAGCCGCTGCGCGCGGTCCACTCCCAGTAGCTGCCGCGGAAGCCCTCGCCGCTCCAGAAGCACACCGACCCGTCCGGGCAGGCGGGCGGGGCGGCGGCTTCGGCCGCGCCGGCACCGTGGGACGGCAGGACGAGGGCGGTCAGGGCGAGGGCGGCGGCGACGGACCAGGAACGAAGCTTCATGGCACTCCTCGGGAACTCCGGTGCGCCCCGGCGGAGTTGCCGAGGCACTGCCATGCTCCCGGCGAGGCGGGTCGGCTTGCCCGGGTTTGTCGCCTACACCACCTCTTGGAGCGAAACCGAAGCTCGACGAGGTGATCTTCCCGGCGGAGCAGGCGCCGGTGCGCGGGCGCGCGGGCCCCGTGGCACCGGCGCCCGCGGGTCACCAGATCGCCTCGACCCACTCCGGGTGGTCGATGAACGGGTTGCGGTTGCCCTGGTAGGTGTCGTAGATGAGCTCGTTGCGGCGCTCCTCGAAGGCGTCCGGCGGGTCCTCGTCGTTCCAGGCCTTCAGGACCGAGAGACGGCCGTGGTACGGGACGCCACCGTTGGTGACGGCATCGTTGGGCTCCAGGTCGGGCCAGCTGTCGTCGCCCTCGTAGCGGACGGCCATGTAGAGGATCATGCGGGCCACGTCGCCCTTGACGGCGTCGCGGGGCTCGAAGGAGTTGGAGTCGGTCAGGCTGCCGCCGCTGTTGGTGAACGAACTGCCGCCGTTGTCGAAGTCCTTGTTGCCGCGGATGGAGTTGACCTGCACGTCCTCGGGACGCAGATGGTGCAGGTCGGTGCCGGGGCCGGCGGAGGTGCCGAAGTCGCCGTGGGACTGGGCCCACACGTGCTCGCGGTTCCAGTTGCCGGTGCTGCCGCCGTTGAGGGACTTGCTGCGGGAGATGCCGGAGTACAGCAGGATCACATTGCTGCTGTTGTTCGGGTCCTGGTCGGTGACCTTCAGGGCGTTCCAGACGGCCGAGTACGAGATCGTAGTCTGTTCGCTGATGATCGTGTGCAGCGAGTCCTTCAGGGCTGTGCCGGTCTTGCCGATCGCGTCCTGGTAGTACGTGTCATCGTAGGCGGTGGTCGTCGCAGCGGCCGGGGTCGCGGTGAGCGCCGGGGTGGTGAGGCCGACCAGGACGGCGGCGGTGGTCAGCGCCACTGACTTCCAGCTGCGTATGCGTGTCGCCAGCATGTGGGGTGTCCCATCTACGCGGGTTGAATGAGGCGGCAAACGGGAGAGTGGCATGCACATGTCGGCGGCGTCGAGGGTCGGTACGTGTCCATTGGGTGACGGGAATCGGCAAATCGCCTCTTATTTACGCGAGTTGACGCGCCGACCGGCACCAGGGCGAGTGGGATTCAGGCCTTGGCGCGGAAGGTCTTCCTGAGGAGTTCGCCGAACTCGGCGGGGTGCGTGGTCAGGCCGGTGTGCCCGCCTGGGAAGTGCTGGAGTTCCGTGCCGAGACGCTCGGCCAGGAAAGCGGCCGGACGGTAGGGCAGCTCGCCGCGTGAGTCCTGGCCGCAGGCGAGCACGAGTCGGCCCGACAGCGCCTCCAGCCGGTGGACGTCCGGGGCATAGGACATGAAGCTGGGCACGATGCGTCCGACGAAGTACGGCAGGTTGGCCATCGTCTGCTCGGCCCGCGCCGCGGCTTGGGGCGGAAGCTTGATCTCGGCCTTCGGCTCGGTGGTGTCGCCGTCTTTCTTCAGACCCGCAGCGAACATGGCCATCGCCGGCATGAGCCCTTGAGCGTGGAACGTCTCCTGCACGCGCGCGATGAGCGCGCGGTGTTCGGAGGCGTCGGGCAGGACCTCCACCGCCGGCGGCTCGTGCGCCACGACGCATGCGATGCGTTCGGGATGGGTGATGAGCAGGTGCAGGGCGGCGATCGCGCCGGAGCTGGCGCCGAACACCCGGGCGGGCTCACCGGGCGAGAGCAGTTCCAGCATTCGGAACGCGTCATCGGCGTGCTCGGCCACTCGCTGCTCGGCCTCGGGGTCGTCCAGTGTGCTTCGGGACATGCCGCGCGGGTCGTAGCTCGCGACGGTGTATTCAGCGGCCAGGTCGTCGGCAATGCCGTCGAAGGAGGTCGCGCCGCCCGTCCCGCCGGGGATCAGCAGCAGGAGCGGGCCCTGGCCGCGTACTTCGTAGTGCAGGGTAGCGCCGTTCACGCGCAGGCTGCCGATGGTCGGGTCGGTCATGCGGAGTCTCCTTCTCGGGAGGTGGGCCAGTGCTCCAGCACGGTGTGCAGGGCGTCGAGGGCGCGGCTCCAGGACTGCTGCGGAGAACGCTCGTGCGCGAAGCCGCCCGCGGCCTCCAAGGCGACGAACCCGTGGAACGTGCTGCGCAGCAACCGGACCGCGTCGGTCAGGTCGGGCTCGGCCAGTCGGTAGCCGCGCAGCATGCCGTAGGTCAGCTCGACCGCACGCCGTGGTCCGGGCGCTTCGGCGGCCAGCTCAGGGTCGATCTGGATCGGGGTCTGCGTCGCCATGTAGCGGCCCGGATGCTGGTGGGCGTAGTCCCGCCAGGCGTTCGCAAACGCGACCAGCGCGTCCTTGCCCGCCCGCCCGGCGGTCGCCTCCGCGATACGGATGGTCTTTTCGTCCGCCGCCAACAGCGCGATCCGTCCGCGCAGATCCTCCAGGCTGCGGACGTGCGTGTAGAGGCTCGCATCCTTCACGCCGAGCCGCCGCGCCACCTGCGACATGGTCACCTGCTCGAGCCCGACCTCGTCCGCCAGTTCGGCGCCCGCGATCGTCACCCGCTCCGCTGTCAGTCCGGCCCGCACCATGTGCCCTCCTCAGGTCTCCTAGGGCCTCTAACTACAACCTAGGGACCCTAGGAAAGCCTAGCGGGGCGCATTCACGCAGGTGCTGCTGTTGCACATGACGGGGAATCAGGACTGGTCATCAACACAAGTGGCCTGGTCATGCCCCCAGGAGCCGGCCGAACTTCTCCGCGTACTTGGAGCGTTGTTCGTCATATCCGTCCGCGAAGGCCCTTTGCTTGTCCGGGCTCATGGTCTTGTCAGGCACCTGGCCCGCCGGGAGGAGGTCGGGGATGTCGCGGAACACCTCGACCGCGGCCTTCCATCGGTCGCCTCCCAGCTTCCTCGCCCTCATGAGGTGATTCGCCATGGACGGCAGCAGCTTGCCGAGACTCTCCGAAGGCTGCTTCTTCGCGAGGAGTTCGTCCCGCTCGGGAGGTGTCTCGTCCGACTGGGCCAGGAGGCGCAGTGTCCACAGCGCGGCGAGCAGCCTTCCGGACGAGGAGTGATCGAGTAGCTCTTCTTTTGCCATGGTCAATTCATTGCCATGAGTCGGGCTCTCGAACTCTCGCCCCGAGGGCGTGTGCACAACTTTCGGCCACCTCGGCGAGTCAAGGGGAGACGAGCGTGCACGGATGCGCTCGACACGCTCAAGGGGATGGGGAACGTCCATGACTCGCCGGATATCCAGACGCGTCAGAGTCTTCGCCGCAGGCGCCGGTGCCGGGGTGCTCATACCGTGCGTCGCGGCCGCCTCGCCCGCCGCCGCGGCGACCACACCCACCGTCAGCTGTACGTCCGCCAAAGCTGGTCTCGCCGACAAGCTGAAGAAGGACATCACCGCCGCCCTCGCGGGCCGCACGGGCACCATCGCGGTCGGCCTCCACGACCGTTCCACGAACACCACCTGCGCTCTCAGGCCCTCCACCGCCTACGACTCCGCCAGCGTCGTCAAGGTCACCGTCCTGGCGACGCTGCTGTGGGACGCGAAGAAGCAGGGCCGCTATCTCACCGACCGCGAGGTCTCCCTCACCAAAGCCATGATCACCAAGTCGGACAACGCCGCGACCAGCACGCTCTGGAAGCAGCTCGGCCTGACGAAGATCAAGGGCTTTCTCACCGCCGCCGGCATGACCCAGACCAAGCCCGGCGCGAACGGCTACTGGGGCCTGACCCAGATCACCGTCACCGACGAGCAGAAGCTCCTCAAGCTCATCACCGCCAAGAACACGGTGCTCAGCGACAACTCCCGCGCGTACACCCTGAAGCTGATGGGCCAGGTCGTCTCCTCGCAGCGCTGGGGCACACCGTACGGAGCGCCTTCCACGGTCTCCGTGCACGTGAAGAACGGCTGGCTGCAGCGCGCCACCTACGGCTGGCGGGTGCACAGCGTCGGCGCCTTCAAGGGCGGTGGGCACGACTACACGGTCACGGTGCTCACCCACGGCAACAGCACCATGAACTATGGCATTGCGACCATTCAGGGCGTCGCCAAGGTCATCCACCGGGACCTGGCCGCGAGCTGACGCCCCGAGCTTCGTGAGTACGACGTTTCATGAGGACGCCGCCCCTCCGTCACCGACCCGCCCTACGGTGGCGCGCATGCGCCTGAGAACCGTACTCGCGACCGCCGCCGCGGGCCTGACCGCGGCCACCTGCCTGACCGCCGTCGGCCCGGCGAACGCCCATGAGAGCAACGCCTGTTCACCCTCCGTCTCCATCGAGGGCTTCTCCGACGCCCTCGACAAGACGACGTACGAAGGAACTTACGTCGGCAACTTCTCCGCGCTCGCGGTGAACCGGGATGGTTCCCTCGCGGCCCTCTCCGACCGCTCCTCCCTCTTCGGCCTCGACGGCAGGACGCTCGCGCCGAAAGGCGTCGTCCAGCTCGCCGACGAGAGCGGTGCCGCGCTCGACGCCGAGGGTCTGGTCGTCGACCGGGACGGGACGTACCTCGTCTCCTCCGAGACCGAGCCGTCCGTACGCCGCTACTCCCGCGACGGCCGGATCCTCGACCGGCTCCCCGTCCCGGACGCGCTCCGGGTCGCCCCGGCCGGGCGGGCCGTCGGCAACGGCACCTTCGAGGGGCTGACCATGCTGCCCGGCGGCCGTACGCTCATCGCCTCCATGGAGTACGCGCTCTCCGGTGACAGTGCGGGCATCGTCCGCCTCCAGACCTGGAAGCGTCACCACGGAAGCTTTGCGCTCGGCGCCCAGTACGCCTACCGCGCCGACACCGGCCTCGGCGTCCCCGAGGTCACCGCGACCCCCGACGGCCGTCTGCTCGTCCTGGAGCGCGGCTTCACCGCCGGCGTGGGCAACACCGTCCGCCTGTACCTCGCCGACCCGCGCCGCGCCACGGACACCAGCGGGATCGACCACCTGACGGGACAGGACGGCGTACGACTGATCAAGAAGACGCTGCTGGCCGACATCGCCGACTGCCCCGACCTCGGCGCCACCGCCAAGCAGCCCCAGCCGAACCCGCTCCTCGACAACATCGAGGCCATGACGATCACGGGCCACCGCAACGGCCGCCTGAACGTCCTCCTGGCCAGCGACGACAACCAGAACGCGGTCCAGACGACGCGGTTCTACTCGCTGCGCGTGCGTACGTGATCGTTTCGGAGGGATGAAATCCGCTTCTGTCGGCGTTGGTGCCTTCCGGAAGATCAGATCTGCAGGAGGGCACCGGCGTGGCACCGCAACGGGGATGGGCACGGAGACTGTGGGGTTACGCCTGGCGATATCCCAAGGACGTCGTCCTGGCTCTCGGCTCCTCGCTCGCCGGCATGGCCGTCATGGCCCTGGTCCCCCTGATCACCAAGGTGATCATCGACGATGTGATCGGCGACCGGACCCGGGGCATGGCCCCCTGGGCCGGCGCCCTCATCGGCGCCGCACTGCTCGTCTACGTCCTCACCTACATCCGCCGCTTCTACGGCGGCCGCCTCGCCCTGGACGTCCAGCACGACCTGCGGACGGAGATGTTCGGGACGATCACTCGGCTCGACGGCCGCCGTCAGGACGAGCTGTCCACCGGCCAGGTCGTAGGCCGGGCCACCAGCGACCTCCAGCTGATCCAGGGCCTGCTCTTCATGCTCCCGATGACCATCGGGAACGTCCTGCTCTTCCTGATCTCCCTCCTGATCATGGCGTGGCTGTCGCTCCCGCTCACGCTGGTCGCCCTGGCCGTGGCCCCCGCCCTCTGGTTCATCGCGAAGCGCTCCCGCTCCAAGCTCCACCCCGCCACCTGGTACGCCCAGGCCCAGGCCGCCGCCGTCGCGGGCGTGGTCGACGGTGCCGTCAGCGGCGTCCGCGTGGTGAAGGGATTCGGGCAGGAGGACCAGGAGACCGGCAAGCTGCGCGAGGTCGGCCGGAAGCTGTATGCAGGGCGGCTGCGCACCATCCGTCTGAACAGCAAGTACACCCCGGCCCTGCAGGCCGTCCCGGCGCTCGGCCAGGTCGCGATGCTCGCGCTCGGCGGCTGGCTGGCCGTGCGCGGCCACATCACGCTCGGCACGTTCGTCGCCTTCTCCACCTACCTCGCCCAGCTCGTCGGCCCGGTCCGCATGCTGGCCCTGGTCCTCACCGTCGCCCAGCAGGCCCGCGCCGGCACCGAACGCGTCCTGGAGCTGATCGACACCGAGCCCTCGCTGGCCGACGGCACCAAGGAACTCCCCGCCGACGCCCCCGCGACCGTCGAGTTCGACGACGTCTCCTTCGCCTACGACGACTCCAAGCCGGTCCTCGAGGGGCTCAGCTTCGAGATCCGCCCCGGCGAGACCCTCGCCGTCGTCGGCTCCTCCGGCTCCGGCAAGTCGACTGTCTCCCTCCTTCTCCCGCGCTTCTACGACGTCACCCGCGGCGCCGTCCTCGTCGGCGGCCACGACGTCCGTGAGCTGACCCTCGACTCGCTCCGGTCCGCGATCGGGCTGGTCCCCGAGGACTCGTTCCTGTTCTCCGACACCGTCCGCAACAACATCGCGTACGGCCGCCCGGACGCCACCCAGGAGGAGATCGAGAACGCCGCCCGCGCCGCCCAGGCGGACCGTTTCATCGCCGAGCTCCCCGACGGCTACGACACCAAGGTCGGCGAGCACGGCCTGACCCTCTCCGGCGGCCAGCGTCAGCGCATCGCGCTCGCCCGCGCGATCCTCACCGACCCGCGTCTGCTCGTCCTCGACGACGCCACCTCCGCCGTGGACGCCCGCGTCGAGCACGAGATCCACGAGGCGCTCAAGCACGTCATGCAGGGCCGGACCACGCTCCTCATCGCGCACCGGCGCTCCACCCTCAACCTCGCCGACCGCATCGCCGTCCTCGACGCCGGCCGCCTCGCCGACCTCGGCACCCACGAGGAGCTCCAGCGGCGCTCGGCCCTCTACCGCCGCCTGCTCACCGACCCCGACGGACTCGGCGGCGTCTCCCCGGGCCACGCCCAGCCCGCCGTCCCCCAGGAGGACACCTCCGTACGCGACGAACTGGACGCCGAGTTCGACGCCGAGCGCGGGGTCACCCCCCGCCTGTGGACCGGCGACCGCGAGCCGAAGGACACCGCGCTCGCCGGGACCCCCGCCACCCCCGAACTCCTCGCCCAGGTCGACGCCCTGCCCCCGGCCACCGACACCCCCGAGGTCGACGAGGCGCGCGCGGTCCGGCCGGAGGAGTCGTACGGGCTGAAGCGGCTGCTGAAAGGCTTCGGACTGCCCCTGCTCGTCAGCCTCGGCCTCGTCGCCGTCGACGCCGGCATGGGACTGCTGCTGCCCGTGCTGATCCGGCACGGCATCGACAGCGGCGTGACCCAGGCCGCCCTCGGCGCCGTGTGGGCGGCCTCGCTGCTGGCGCTGCTCGCGGTGCTCGCGCAGTGGGGCGCGCAGATCGGCGAGACACGGATGACCGGCCGGACCGGCGAACGCGTGCTGTACTCGCTCCGGCTGAAGATCTTCGCCCAGCTCCAGCGGCTCGGACTCGACTACTACGAGCGGGAGCTGACCGGCCGGATCATGACCCGGATGACGACCGACGTCGACGCCCTGTCGACGTTCCTGCAGACGGGCCTGGTCACGGCGTTCGTCTCGGTCGTCACCTTCTTCGGCATCATGGTCGCCCTGCTGGTGATCGACGTACAGCTCGCGCTGGTCGTGTTCGCCACGCTGCCACCATTGATCATCGCCACCTACTTCTTCCGCCGCGCGAGCGTGAAGGCGTACGAACTCGCCCGTGAGCGCGTGTCGTCGGTCAACGCCGACCTTCAGGAGACGGTGTCCGGGCTGCGGATCGTGCAGGCCTTCCGCCGTGAGCGGGACGGCGGGCAGCGGTTCGCGGAGCGCAGCGACAGCTACCGGCAGGCCCGTATCCACGGCCAGTGGCTGATCTCCGTGTACTTCCCGTTCGTGCAGTTCCTGTCGTCGGTCGCCGCGGCGGCGGTGCTGATCGCGGGTGCCGGGCGGGTCGAGGCGGCCACGCTGACCGCGGGCGCGCTGGTCGCGTACCTGCTGTACATCGACCTGTTCTTCGCTCCCGTCCAGCAGCTCTCCCAGGTCTTCGACGGCTACCAGCAGGCGTCCGTCTCGCTCGGCCGCATCCAGGAGCTGCTGCAGGAACCGACGTCCACGAAGCCGGCCGGCGAACCCCGCGACGTCCGCTCCCTGCGCGGCGACATCGCCTTCGAGGACGTGCACTTCGCCTACGGGGACGAGGAGGAGGCCCTCAGCGGCATCGACCTCACCGTCCCCGCCGGGCAGACCGTCGCGTTCGTCGGCGAGACCGGCGCGGGCAAGTCGACCCTCGTCAAGCTGGTGGCGCGGTTCTACGACCCCACCAGCGGCCGGGTCACCGTCGACGGCCAGGACCTGCGTGCCCTCGACCTCACCTCGTACCGGCACCGTCTCGGCGTCGTCCCGCAGGAGGCGTACCTCTTTCCCGGCACCGTCCGCGACGCCATCGCCTACGGCCGCCCGGACGCCACCGACGCCGAGGTCGAGGCGGCCGCCCGAGCGGTCGGCGCGCACGAGATGATCGCTCAGCTCACGGGCGGCTACCTGCACGAGGTCGCCGAGCGCGGCCGCAACCTCTCCGCCGGGCAGCGGCAGTTGATCGCGCTGGCCCGCGCCGAGCTGGTCGACCCGGACGTGCTGCTCCTCGACGAGGCGACGGCCGCACTCGACCTGGCGACGGAGGCACAGGTCAACCAGGCGACGGACCGGCTGGCAGGACGCCGTACGACCCTCGTGGTGGCGCACCGTCTGACCACCGCCGCCCGGGCCGACCGGGTCGTGGTGATGGACCACGGCCGCGTCGTGGAGGACGGCACGCACGAGGAACTGCTGGCGCGCGGCGGACGGTACGCCGAACTGTGGCGGACGTTCGTCGGCGCACCGGAGCCGGAAGAGCCGGTAGCCGCGTCCCACTGACGGTCGTGCAACCATCCGACATACGTCGCGCGTCCGTACACCCGTACGCCATGTGTCGCGGTACGGGAGGGACGGGCGAAGTGGACAAGGGAGCGACAGGGATACGGCGGGGGCTCGCGCTCGGCATGGCCGTACTGACCGCGTCCGGACTGCTCGCACTCGCGGCACCGGCCGAGGCACAGGCGGCCGCCTCCTGCACCGGCCGCAAGGTCAGGACACTCCCGTTCTCCACCGGCACCGTGCACGTCTACAAGCAGGGCCGCTACGTCTGCGCCGTCACGCTGGCCAAGAACCCCGGCCGCGAGCGGACGATGTCGGTCAGCGTGCAGGCGCGCGGCCACCGCCCGGTGGTCCGCAAGGACAAGCGCACCCGCCGCATCAGCACGCCGCTCGTGTACGTGGGGAACCGGTGCGTGTGGGTCAAGGGCTCGGTGAGCGGGGGCTCGGTGAGTTCGGGCTGGATCCTCTGCTGAATCCCTGGTCAGGCGCGGGTGCCTGAAACCCCCCTGGTGTGAACGGAGTTGCTCCGATAGCTTCCGGCGCACATCTGTTCTCACAGGGAGGGTGCATGCGCAAGGCGCTCAGATGGCTGCTCGCGCTCACCGTGCTCATAGGCACGTTGAGCACGGCGGGGGCGGCCACCGCCGCTCAGCCGGAGGCCACGGATATCAAGGACCGGCTGCTCTCCATACCGGGGATGCGGCTGGTCGAGGAGAAGCCGTACACCGGCTACCGCTTCTTCGTCCTCAACTACACCCAGCCGATCGACCACCGCAGGCCCTCCAAGGGCACGTTCGAGCAGCGGATCACCGTGCTGCACAAGGACGTCTCCCGCCCGACGGTCTTCTACACCGGCGGCTACAACGTCTCCACGAACCCCAGCCGCCGCGAACCGACGCAGATCGTGGACGGCAACCAGGTCTCCATGGAGTACCGCTTCTTCACCCCGTCCCGGCCCAGCCCGGCCGACTGGACGAAGCTGGACATCTGGCAGGCCGCCAGCGACCAGCACCGCATCTTCAAGGCGCTCAAGCCCATCTACGACAAGAAGTGGATTTCCACGGGCGGTTCGAAGGGCGGCATGACCGCTACGTACTACGAGCGCTTCTACCCGCGCGACATGGACGGCGTCGTCGCCTACGTCGCCCCCAACGACGTCGTGAACAAGGAGGACTCGGCGTACGACGGGTTCTTCGCGAACGTCGGTACCGAGGAGTGCCGCGACCGTCTGAACGGCGTCCAGCGCGAGGCGCTCGTGCGCCGGGAGCCGATGGAGAAGAAGTACGCGGCGTACGCGGCCGAGAACGGCTACACCTTCAACACCGTCGGCAGCCTCGACAAGGCCTACGAGGCCACGGTGCTCGACTACGTGTGGGGCTTCTGGCAGTACAGCCTGCTGTCCGACTGCGACACGATCCCCGCGGACGCCAAGAACGCCACCGACGAGGAGATCTGGAACTCGATCGACACGATCGCCGGGTTCTCCTTCTACACGGACCAGGGCCTGGAGCCGTACACGCCGTACTACTACCAGGCGGGTACCCAGCTGGGCGCGCCGACGATCGGGTTCCCGCACATCGAGAAGAAGTACATCCGCTACGGCTACCTGCCGCCGCGCTACTTCGTGCCGCGGGACATCGAGATGCGGTTCCAGCCGGGTGTGATGCGGGACGTGGACAGCTGGGTCCGCCACAACGCGCACCAGATGCTCTTCGTCTACGGCGAGAACGACCCGTGGGGTGCCGAGCCGTTCCGCCTCGGCAAGGGCGCGCGTGACTCGTACGTGTTCACCGCCCCCGGCGCCAACCACGGCGCCAACGTGGCCGGCCTCGTCGCCGACGAGAAGGCGCTCGCCACGGCAAAGATCCTGAAGTGGGCGGGCGTCGCGTCCGCCACCGTCCAGTCGGACCCGGCGGCGGCCAAGCCGCTGGCCAAGTACGACGCGAAGCTGGACAAGCGCGGCGCGGAGCGGACGCTGCGTCCGTAACGCCGGTGCTGCGCCCGCCTCCTGGCTCACAAGGGGCGGGCGCAGCCCACCGGGTTCTCGCCGCCCAGTTCGACGTAAAGGGCCGTCGACGCCGGGCAGTCGGCGCGGGTGGTGACGGCCTCGGTCACCTCGTACTCCGGCTGCTGCTTGCCCCTGCCGTTGCACGCGGTCTCCCGGACCTGGCCGCCGCCGGAGTCGTAGACGCAGTCGCCGACGATGGTGCGGGGGCCGCCCCCGCCGCCGGGGTCGCCGGGGTGCGGCGGCTGGAGTTTGCGCATACAGGCGTAGCCCTGCGGGATCGCGCCGTCGCCGTCCTCGTCGTGCGAGGGGCGCTGTTCGCTGATGTGCAGCACGAAGTCGGTGGTCGCCGGGCACGCCGGCCCCTCGCTCACCCTGCCGTCGTGCCGCGCCACGACCCGCGCCGCCGCCCGCTCACTGGTGCAGGAGACCTCGGTGAAGCTGCTCGTGCCGAAGGAACTGCACTCGTCGACCGCGAGGAACACCGCCCCGAACCCGGAGGGCCGCATCGCCGAGGCCGACGCCGTCCCCTCACCACCCGGCGAATCGTCCTCGGACCCTCCGCTCGCAGTACCCTGACAGCCCATCAGCGCGGCCGCCAGCAGGACCGGCAGAGCCACCCCCACCGCACTTCTCCCACGCATGGTCATTCCCCCACCCCCGTCCAGCGTGACCCGCCGCGGCGGGCCCACGCCAGACAAGCAGAGTGCTTTGCGTACGTTGGGGGTGGTGCGTCGGGTGTGCGACGTACCGTGTCCTACGTCCAATTGACGGCTAGTACGTCAGCCCGTGTCCGATGGGATACAGCACCCGTGCCGGATCGTCGGCCCGCTGCACCGGCACCGGCAGCTTCCCGCGCGGCTCCACCCGCCCGGCGATCACCCGGGCGGCCGCCCGCAGCTCGACGTCCGTCCAGGAGTACGCGGCCAGGCAGGCGCGCACACCGGGGAGTCGGGCCACGTCGTACGGATTGCGGACCGCCACCGCGACCACCGGCTTCCCGGTCGCCAGCAGCCGCTCGACCAGCGTCTTCTGCGCGCTGCTCGCCGTGACGTTGTACGTCCCGACCACCACGGCGTCCGCGTCCCCGGCCGCCGTCACGGCCCGGTCGATGGCCGTTGCCGACGGATTGATGCCGGTCGACAGGGCGGTCGCCGCAAAGCCCAGCTCGGTCAGGGCGCCCGCGAGCACACCGGTGGGCGGGCCCGTGGTGCCCGACGGCGAGGCCGGGTCGGCGCCGACGACGAGCAGCCGGGGGTGCTCGCGCCGGGACAGCGGCAGCAGCCGCCCCTCGTTGACCAGCAGGGTCGTCGTACGCTCGGCGATCCGGTCGGCCGCCGCCAGGTGCGCCTTCGTTCCCACCGTGCGGTCGACGCCGCGCGCGCTGACGTACGGATCGTCGAACAGCCCCAGCTTCGCCTTCAGCCGCAGCACCCGCAGGATCGACTCGTCGAGCCGCTCCTCGGTCAGCTCGCCGTCCTGCACCGCCCCCAGGACCGCGTTCCAGGCGACGTCCAGCTTGGGCGCGTTGAGCAGCAGGTCCACGCCCGCCTTCAGCGCCAGCACCGGCACCCGGTCGTCCCCGTACTTCGTCCGTACGCCCGCCATGTCGAGGGCGTCGGTGACCACGACCCCGTCGTAGCCCAGCTGCTCGCGCAGGATGCCGGTGAGGATGGGGCGGGAGAGGGTGGCCGGGTCGCCGGAGTCGTCCAGCGCGGGCACCAGGATGTGCGCGGTCATGATGGAGTCGATGCCGGCCTCGATCGCCGCGCGGAAGGGCGGAGCATCGAGCGTCTCCCACTGTTCCCGGGTGTGCTTGATGGTGGGGAAGCCGTAGTGGCTGTCGACCTCGGTGTCACCGTGCCCGGGGAAGTGCTTGGCGGTCGCCGCGACCTTCGAGCGCTGGTATCCGGCGACCTCGGCGGCGACAAGGCCGGCCACCGCGGCCGGGTCCGCGCCGAAGGAGCGCACGCCGATGACCGGGTTGGCGGGATTGACGTTCACGTCGGCGACCGGCGTGTAGTCCTGCTGGATGCCCATCGCGCGCAGTTCCTCGCCCGCGATCCGGCCGAGCGTACGGGCGTCGGAGCGGGAGCCGCCGGCGCCCATCGCCATCGCGCCGGGGAACAGCGTGGCCGGCTTGCCCACCCGGGCGACGATGCCGTGCTCCTGGTCCGTGGAGACGAGCGCGGGCAGCCCGCGCGGCAGTGCGAGGGACGCCCGCTGGATGCCGTTGGAGAGGTCGGCGATCTGGTGCGGGTCGCGGGTGTTGTGCGCCCACACGAAGTAGATGACGCCGCCCAGGCGGTACTTGGCGATCAGCTCGGCGGCCGTCCGCACGCCGAACTCCCTGAGATTGGCGTCGATGTCGGCCTGGTCGGGGGCGGTCGCCGAGTGGCCGTAGACCCGGGAGACGAAGAGCTGACCGACCTTCTCCTCCAATGTCATACGGGAGATGAGGCGGCGCAGGTGGCGGTCGTCGTCGTGGGCGTGGGCGCGGGGGCCGACTGTGAGGGCCGCGGTCACACCCGCGGTGGCGGCGAGGAGGGTGCGTCTGGAGGGGATCGCGGTGTTTCCCGTGCTTCCCGTGCTTCCCGTGCTGGTGTGGTGCACGTGCGCTCCTTCCGGAGGAGGTCCGCTGAAGGAAACTTCCAAAGTGCCACCAATATCCGGGAAGTTTCTGCCGGTCAAGGGGACGCACAGGGAAGGCCCTGGGGGCCGCCATCGGCGCATGGGAGGGGGGCGCGCCGATGGCGGCGGGGCGCCGGCCGCGGTACGGCGGAGAGGGTGGTCAGCGTTCGCAGCCAGCAGCGAGGCCGACACCGCACCGAGGAGACTCATCCGGCAGCCTGGCCATTGGACGACGGCGGTACGGGGCGGGTTCCCCGCACCGCCCGGTTTCACGGAAGGTGGGACGCGGGTTCCCGACGGGGCCGCTGCGCCGACACCTTGGCCCAGTGCTCCTGCAGGGTGCGCACGGTCTCGGCGATCGCCGGCCGGCCCGCCGCCCCGTGCGCCACAGGGCGTACAGCCGCCGTACGGGGGTCGGATCGAGCGGCACCTCCACCACCCCGTCGGGCAGCGGGCCGCGACCGAGGCGGGGGATGAGGGCGATACCGGGCCCGTGACACCGCTCCGCTGGTGCGCGGCGGTGCTGCTGGTGGGTGGAGTGGCGCTGACGTCGCCGGCGCCGAGGCGAACGGCAGTGGTCCACCCCGTGGACTCACCGGCGCCGGAGGCGGCCGTCGGCCGATCATGAGGGCATCTCCCTCGCGGTGACCCGCCCTGCGGGTGCCGGGCAATTCGTTCGACGATCCCGGCTGCGTACGGAAGACTCTCCCGGGCTTTCACGAGGCGTTCGAGGCGTGCCGAAGGGACATCGGGGTGTGAGTTTCCAGCTGAAGGGACCGGTCCTGGAGGGCGCGCTGGTGCGCCTGGAACCGCTCGAACACCGGCACGCGGCCGATCTGGCGGTGGCGGCGGAGGAGGACCGGGGGACGTACGAGTTCACCTGGGTGCCGAGAGCGAACGAGGTCGGCGCCTATATCGACGCGCAGCTGTCCCGCGCGGCGACAGGTCGGCTCGCGCCGTATGCGCAGGTGTCGAGAGCCTCGGGACGCGCGGTCGGCGCGACATCCTTCTGGGAACCCCGCTGCTGGCTGACGGACGATCAACTGGACGCCGTCGAGGTCGGCTTCACCTGGCTGGCCCGCTCGGCCCAGGGCACCGGCGTCAACGCCGAGTCCAAGCTGCTCCTGTTCCGCCACGCCTTCGAGGAGTGGGGCGTATCCCGACTGGACCTGAAGACGGACGCCCGCAACACCCGCTCCCGCACAGCGATCGCTGCCACCGGCGCCCACTTCGAGGGCGTGCTGAGGAACTGGTCCCGCTCGTGGGCGCCGGGAGAGGACGGCCGGTTGCGGGACTCCGCGATCTATTCGATTACGGCGGGGGAGTGGCCGAAGTGCAAGGTGCGGCTGGAAGGCAGGCTGGCCAGGGCGTTGGCGCCCTGAACGGAGTTGGGCGGTCGCCGTGGGGCCGCCCGCTTCTTTGTCAGTGTCGTGCTTCCACGAGCCGAGTAAAGGGCGCTGCGCGTCGGCTGCGCCGATCGGCCTGCGGCCGACCCTTGACTCGGCTCGTTCCAGCACGGGTGAGAAGTGAGCGAGCGGCCCGGAAAGGCGGGTGTCCCAGGTCGGCCGGCCATGCGGGTGGGTTGGGGGGTGGCCGGGGTTGGGGGCGCGTCAGTGCCTCGCATGCACGCCGGGTGGGCTTGGCGGCCTGCGGGCGGTGGGTGGCTGGGGCGCGTCGGCGGGGTGGGGGCACGCCGGGTCGGCTCAGCGGCGTGCGGCCCGGTGGGCGGGTGGTGACGGCCGCATCAGCCGGATGGGGGCACGCCGGGCGGGTATGGCGGCTTGCGGGCGGCGGACGGTGACGGCCGCATCCGGGGTCGTTGTCCGGTAAGCCGCCCTCGGCTCCGATGCCAGGCGCTGGCACTGGCGCTGGACCAGTAATTGGCCGCTTTGGGCCACCCAGCGGGAGAGAAAGCCCAGGTGGGGACTGTCTGCCCGTGAGCCAAATCGACCAATTACCTCCTGGGGTGCGGCCCACGGGGCTGGTGGGGTTGGTGTGCGTCTGGGTTCGCGTCCTCAGCGGTTGACCAACTCGGCTGCTGTGGGACGCAGTTGTTCTCGCACCGCCGCCAGCGCCGGACTTCGGTGATCCCCTCGCCCTCCCCACCGACATCCTCCCCGGCCTACGCCGACTCGTTGAGCAGGCGGGCCAGATGCTCGCGCCCAGCCCTCAGCAACTCCGGAAGCGGCTCGGCCGCCTCGTACCAGCGCTTCTCGTACTCCCAGCACAGCCAGCCGTCCCAGCCGTGCCGGGAGAGGATCTCGACGCACTCGGCGAGCGGGAGGACGCCCGCGCCGAGGGGGAGCGGGGTGGTGTCGGTGGCGGAGGCGATGTCCTTGACCTGGACGTAGCCGAGGTAGGGGGACAGGGCCGCGTAGCTCTCCGAGGGCTGCTCGCCGCCCAGCCAGGTGTGCATCACGTCCCACAGGGCGCCCACCTGGCGGTGGCCGACCTGGCCGAGGACGCGGATCGCGTCGGCGGCGGTGCGGTGCGAGTCGTGGGTCTCGAGGAGGATGCGCACGCCGGCGTCGGCGGCGTACTCGGCGGCCGTGCCCAGGCGGCGCGCGGCGGTCGCGTCCGCCTCGGCGGGCTCCTGGTCCGGGCCGCCTCCGGGGAAGACCCGGATGTACGGGGCACCCAGATCGCGGGCCAGGTCGAGGAGGTCGCGGATCTCGGCGAGCACGGGCTCGTCGTCGCCCGGCGCGGCCACGCGCGCGTACCCGGCGAGGCCCAGGATCTCGACGCCGGCCGCCTTGAACTCGGCGACCGTGTCGGCCCGTGCGGTGAGGTCGAGGCCGGGGTGGACCGGTTCCTCCGGGTGTGCGCGCAGCTCGACACCGTGGTAGCCGTGGGCGGCCGCGAGCCGGGCCACCTCCGGTACGGGGAGGCCGGGGACGCCGAGGGTGGAGAACGCCAGTTTCATGTACCCAGCTTCATACACACCGGCGTTCCCGTCACTCCGGTGTCGCGCGCAGATCCAGCCGCCAGTCCTGGCCGACCAGGTCCTTGCCGAAGGAACGGTGCGGTTTCTCGGCGACCAGGACGAAGCCGTGGCGCTGGTAGATGCCCCGGGCGGCGGTCAGGACGTCGTTCGTCCACAGCACCAGGTCGCGGTAGCCGACACCGCGGGCGAAGTCCACGACGGCCGTGACGAGCCGGTCCCCGATGCCGAGGCCACGCGCGTCCGGCTCGACGAGCAGCAGCCGTAGCCGGGCGGTGCCGGGCGCCTCGTCCCGTACGCACATCACACACCCCACCGGCCGCCCCTCCAGCTCGGCGATCCACGCCCGCTCCAGATGCGGATCGTGGTCCTCCGCGAAATCGGCGACGATCCTCGCCACCAGGCCCTCGTAGTCGGTGTTCCAGCCGAACTCGGCGGCATACAGCGCGCCGTTGCGCTGCACGATCCAGCCGAGGTCGCCGGGGCCGGGTTCGCGCAGCACGACGTCCTCGGGGGCCTCGGGGCGCGCTGCCCGGCCGCCGCCCAGGATCGTACGGACCGTCCGCATCGCCTCCGCGAGCCGCGGCCGGTCCTCCGGCGGCACCGTGGCCAGCAGCGCCCCGACCGTCTCCCGCGCCCGCTCGTCGAGCAGACCGGCCGCCTCCCGGCCGGGCGCGGTGAGGGTGATACGGCGGCGGCGCGGATCCCGCTCCGACGGTCCGCGCTCGATCAGCCCGTCCTTCTCGAACCTGTTCAGGATGCGGCTCAGGTACCCCGCGTCCAGATGGAGTTCGGCACGCAGATCGGCGGCGTCCGTGCCCGCGGAGTGCGCGAGCTCGTACAGGACGCGGGCCTCGGTGAGGGTGTACGGGGCGTAGAGATGGCGGCCGTAGTCGAGGGCGCCGATGACGTTGGTGTAGAAGCGGTTGAAGGCGCGGATGTCCTGGACGGTCATGATCGTCGACCCTCCGGATCGTTGACTCAGTCAGAGATACCGTCGGGTCGAGCGTAGGACTCCCGCGCCCCCGCGGCTACCCCTCGGCGGCCGGCCGGTAGACGCACACGTTCACGCCCGTCTTCCCGGTGACCGTGGAGACCAGCTCGAACGGCCGCTTCCCGCCGTCCTCCGGGAAGATCGACTTGCCGCCGCCGAGCAGCACCGGCATCACGATCAGCTGGAGCTCGTCCACCAGGCCCTCGCTCAGCAGCGTCCGGACCAGCGTGGGGCTGCCCATCATCGCCAGGTCGCCGCCCTCGGCCGCGCGCAGTTCCCGGATCCGGGCCACGGCCTCGCCGCCGGGGATGAGGGTGGAGTTGTTCCAGGTTAGGTCGGCGTCGGTGAGGGTGCTCGAAACGACGTACTTCTTGAGGGAGTTCATCTGGTCGGCGAACGGGTCGTCGCCCGCCCGCTCGGGCCACGCCGCGGCCATCGTCTGCCACGTACGCCGCCCGAACAGCAGCGCCTCGGCCCTGCTCAGCCCCCCGTCGAAGACCGGGCCGAGCACCTCCGGGTCGAAGTACGGGTGCGACCAGCCGCCGTGTGTGAACCCGCCGTCGGTGTCCTCCTCGGGCCCACCGGGCGCCTGCACGACTCCGTCGATGCTGATGAACTCGGTGACCACGATGCGCATGGGGCTCACTCCTTGAGCTGTCCGGGCCGGTTGCGGCAATGACAGCACTGATGACTGCCGCACCGCCCGGAAATCATCGCGCGGTGGACGGATTTTTCACCGCTGACGTACGACCGGCGGCGGCCCCTGAGTCCACACCGGTCGCACCGCGACCCGACTGAACCGCCAGCCGTCCGGAGTGCGGCGCAGGTCGGCCTCGAAGCGGCCGCCGACGGTGAACAGCGTGTCGTCGTCGTACACATGGGTCATCAGGGCGTTCCAGGAGGCGGTGCCTCCCTCCTCGTCGACGTCGACGAGGAGCCCGGAGGCCATGTGCTGGGTTCGCGCGAACCGCCCGACCGCCTCCTCCGTGAGCCTGGTGGCGGCCTCGAGGCCCTCCTCGACACCGACGGGCGCCTCCAGGCGTACGTCCGGCGTGACGAAGGGGCGCATCCAGTCCGGGGCGAAGTCGCGGGCGTCGAGGGTGCGGAAGTAGTGGTGGACGAGGGTGTGGATGTCCATGGTGCTGTTGTGATCGGTCATGGGGAGAGGGTCGTACGTCAAGTGGACTTGAGGTCAAGGACGCGACTCCCGAACCGAACCCCACGCAGGCCTGCTAGCTGGCAGCCGGTTCTGCGTCGTAGTCGTGCCGGGCCTGTTCGACCCTGTCCAGATTCTCGGCGGCCCATTCGGCCAGGTGCGCGAAGAGCGGGGCGAGGCTGTGGCCGAGTTCGCTGATCTCGTACTCGACCCGAGGGGGGACCTCCGGGTGGTACGTGCGCACGATCAGGCCGTCGCGCTCCAGTTGCCGCAGCCGCTGCGTCAGCACCTTGGGTGTGATCTTCGCGATGCGCCGCTCCAGTTCGACGAAGCGCTGCCGGCCGTGGGTGTGGAGCGTCCACAGGATCGGGGTGGTCCAGCGGCTGAAGACGATGTCCACGACCGGGCTGATCGGGCAGGCGAGTTCCGGTTCGGCGGCCCCGGCCGGCGTCCAGGTCGTCGTGTCGGGCGCCATGCGCATCCCCCTGGGGTAGCCACTTTCCTATAGGTACCTACTATACCGACGGTGTTAGCGTCCTTCCATCGCCCGGAGAGTCGGCCTCCGGGGCCCTTTCAGCAGATTCAAATGCGCTGCCAAATACGGGAGTTGGACATGATCGTAGTGACGGGTGCGACCGGCAACGTGGGACGTTCGCTCGTACGGACCCTGGTCGCGGCCGACGAGCCGGTGACCGCGACCTCGCGCAGGATCGCCGACGCGGATCTGCCTCAGACGGTGCTGCGGCGACCGGCGGATCTCGTCGACGCGGAGAGCCTGCGGCTGGTCCTCGACGGCGCCGACGCGCTGTTCCTGCAGAACGGCGGCCCCAGTGCGCACCTGCTCAGCCCTCGGGACCTCGTGGACGTCGCCAAGGCGGGCGGAGTGCGGCGGATCGTGCTGCTGTCCTCCCAAGGGGTCGCGACCCGGCCCGGATCGGCCTCGCACGGGGATGTCGCCCGGGCCATCGAGAACGCGGTACGGCAGTCCGGGCTGGAGTGGACCGTCCTGCGGCCCGGCGGCTTCGCCTCCAACACCTACGCCTGGGCCGAGTCGGTCCGCACCCGGCGGACCGTCGCCGCGCCGTTCGGCGATGTCGGTCTGCCCGTCATCGACCCGGACGACATCGCCGAGGTCGCCGCGGCGGCGCTGCGCGAAGGAGGCCAACATGCGGGGCAAGTCTACGAGTTGACCGGTCCCGCCCTCATCACGCCCCGGCAGCAGGCCGAGGCCGTCGGGGCCGCGCTCGGCGAACCCGTCCGCTTCGTCGAGCAGACCCGCGACGAGGCCAGGGCCCAGATGCTGCGGTTCATGCCCGAACCGGTGGTCGAGACCACGCTGAGCATCCTGGGCGAGCCCACGTCGGCCGAGCAGCGGATCAGCCCCGACGTCGAGCGGGTCCTCGGCCGTACGCCCGGCACGTTCGCGGACTGGGCGCGGCGCCACGTCGCCGCCTTCCGCTAGGGCCTGTCCGGCGGATCAGGCCGGCTCCAAGGAGCGGCGACCGACGACAACGCCGCAGATGTGCGTGCCGGGCCCCGCGATTCCGGCGTGATCCGCCGGACAGGACCTAGGCGCTGCCCGAAGTGCCGGCCTTTGGCTGCCGGTAAGCGGACGGATCCGCCGCCCGGGGCCTCCGCCCGGGCGGCCGCCCTCGGGCCTGCGGCCCCCGGCCCTCAACCCCGCGGCACCCCCGAAGACCCCCGCACCATCAACTCCCCGCGCACCGTCGCGATCCCCCCGGGCGGCGGCTCCTCCCGCCCCATGGCGATCCGCCCGGCTCGCGCCCCCGCCTGCGCGAGCGGCAGCCGCACCGTCGTCAGCGAAGGCACCGCGTCGATGCTGAACGGCAGGTCGTCGAAGCCGGCCACCGAGACGTCCTGCGGGATCCGCAGCCCCGACTCCCGCAGCGCCGCGCACGCCCCCAGCGCGACGGAGTCGTTCGCGGCGACGACGGCCGTCAGGGACGGGTCCCGGCGCAGCAGCTCCAGGGTGGCCTCGTAGCCGGACCGGCGGTCGTAGCGGCCGTGGACCGTCCAGCGCGGGTCCTCCTGGATCCCCGCCGCCTCCAGCGCCGCCCGATGCCCCTCCAGGCGGTGGCGGGTGGTGGTGCGCTCCTCCGGGCCCGCGATGTAGCCGAGCCGCCGGTGGCCGAGGCCGATCAGGTGCTCGGTCAGCTGCCGGCCCCCTCCCCGGTTGTCGAAGGTCAGCGCGACCGCGGACGTGTCCGGCGCCGGCGGCCGGCCGCACAGCACCACCCGCGTCCCGGCGTCCGTCAGCTTGCGCAGCTTCGCGGACACCGCCGCCACATGCGAGGCGTCCTCGATCGCACCGCCGGTCAGGACGACCGCCGCGGCCCGTTGCCGCTGGAGCAGGGTGAGGTAGGTCAGCTCGCGCTCCGGGGAGCCGCCCGTGTTGCAGACGACGGCCAGCCGCTCACCGCCCGCGCGCCCGCCCGGCCCGCCGATCTCGGACTGGATCGCGCTCGCCATGATCCCGAAGAAGGGGTCGGCGATGTCGTTGACCAGGATCCCGACCAGGTCGGAGGTCGCGGCGGCGAGCGCGCTGGCCGGGCCGTTGAGCACGTAGTCCAGCTCGTCGACCGCCTTGAGCACCCGCTCCCGGGTGGAGGCGGCCACCGGGTAGTTCCCGTTCAGCACGCGCGACACCGTCGCGGGCGAGACCTGCGCGCGGGCCGCCACGTCCGCCAGGGTCACCGTCATCTCGTCGTCCTCCGGTCGCGCGTCTTGTCGTACGTCGTCATACACATGCGGTGGTCGTACGTCGTCATACGTACGTCGCCATACACGTGCAGTGCACGGGCCACGGTTTCGTGCAGACCATAAGGCCCAGAACCCCGCTTGTTCGCCCCCTCGAACAACTCGAGACGGTCACGGCCTTGTCTCGACCGCTGGTCAGAGGCTAGCTTCTCATGGGATAGAAAGCGCTTGCTGCACGGCTTGCCAGTAGCACCGGTGACATCAGTGAATCCGGGGAATCCAGACGCTCAACAGGGCGGACCAGCCGCCCACGAAGGGAACGACGTGACACGCAAGACGGTGCGTATCGCCATGAACGGTGTGACCGGGCGCATGGGCTACCGCCAGCACCTCGTCCGCTCCATCCTGGCCATCCGCGAACAGGGCGGCCTCGACCTCGGCGACGGCACCGTGCTGTGGCCGGAACCGATCCTCATCGGCCGCCGCGAGCACGCCCTGAAGGCGCTCGCCGAGCGGCACGGCCTGGAACACCTCTCCACGGACGTGGACGCGGTCCTCACCGACGACACCGTGGACATCTACTTCGACGCCCAGGTCACCTCGGCCCGCGAGGAGGCCATCAAGAAGGCGATCGAGGCCGGAAAGCACATCTACACGGAGAAGCCCACGGCCACCGGACTCGAGGGTGCCCTGGAGCTGGCCCGCCTGGCGGCCGGGAAGGGCATCAAGCACGGCGTCGTCCAGGACAAGCTCTTCCTCCCGGGCCTGCTGAAGCTCAAGCGGCTCATCGACGGCGGCTTCTTCGGCCGGATCCTGTCCGTGCGCGGCGAGTTCGGCTACTGGGTCTTCGAGGGCGACTGGCAGCCCGCCCAGCGCCCCTCCTGGAACTACCGCGCCGAGGACGGCGGCGGCATCGTCGTCGACATGTTCCCGCACTGGGAGTACGTCCTGCACGAACTGTTCGGCCGGGTGCGCTCCGTCCAGGCCCTGACCGCCACCCACATCCCGCAGCGCTGGGACGAGAACGGCAAGCCCTACGACGCCACCGCCGACGACGCCGCGTACGGCATCTTCGAGCTGGAGGGCGGCGCGATCGCCCAGATCAACTCGTCGTGGGCCGTGCGCGTCAACCGCGACGAGCTGGTCGAGTTCCAGGTGGACGGCACGGAGGGCTCGGCGGTCGCGGGCCTGCGCAACTGCCGCGTCCAGCACCGCAGCGCCACCCCCAAGCCGGTCTGGAACCCGGACATCCCGGCCACCTACTCCTTCCGCGACCAGTGGCAGGAGGTCCCGGACAACACCGAGTTCGACAACGGCTTCAAGGCCCAGTGGGAGCTGTTCCTCAAGCACGTCTACGCCGGCGCCCCCTACCACTGGGACCTGCTCGCCGGCGCCCGTGGCGTCCAGCTCGCCGAGCTGGGCCTCAAGTCCACGGCCGAGGGCCGCCGTATCGACGTACCGGAGATCGCGCTTTGACCGCTCCCCTCCCTTCAGGGAGGGGATTCCTGGCTCAGGCTGCCTCCGGGAGCTGCGCTCCCGGAGGTCTTACGCCCTCGACACCAGCCGGGTTCAGACCAGCCCGGGCGAGCATCACGCGGGCGGAGTTCTTGTCCCTGGAGGACGCGACTCCGCACACGGTGCAGGTGTATATGCGTTCCGAAAGAGGAAGTGCGTGCTTGGTTCTCGCTCCGCACGATGCGCAGTCCATGGTGGTGTGCGCGGGATGCACGAGACGGATGTCCCGTCCGTGCTTGCGGCCCATCTCAATCAGAGCCTTTTTCGTGGCACCGATCGCGGCGTCCGCCGCCTTGCGCGCCAACGAGGACCTGGCGAGGAATTTCGGCTTGAAGTCCTCCACAGCGATGGCATCGTGGTCGGTCACGACCTTCTTCGCCCACTTGCGGCTGGTGTCCTGTCGCTGCCGGGCGATCTTCGCGTAGGTCTTCGCCCGCCGCTTCTTCGCCTCGCGGTAGCCCTTCGAGGTGGCCTGCCCCTTCTTCGGTTTGCGGCGGGCCATCATCCGGTCGTACCGGGCCAGCTGGGCCTTCTTCCCATGCTGGGCGTGCGGGAGGTCGTGGGTGTCAGAGGTGGTGGTCGCGGTCTCCTTCACACCCCAGTCCACGCCAAGTACCCGGCCGGTCTCAGGCAGCGGCTGCACTTCGGTGGGAACCACGAACGAGGCGTACCAGTGCCCGACGCTGTCCTGGTATACCCGCACCGAGGAAGGGTCTGCGGGCAGGTTCCGCGACCACACCACTGTCAGCACGATCCCGCCCGCAAGGTGCAGGCGATCGTACTTCAGCCGGAACCCGCGCCGGGTGTAGTTCAGCGTCGGCAAGGCTTCGCGCTTCGTCTTGTACTTCGGCATTCCGGCCCGGCGATGTACCGGCAGCCGTTCCTTGATGTCCTTCTGCGCCTTCGCGCGGGACTTGCCGAAGTCCCGGATGAGCTGCTGCTGCGGCACCGAAGAACCTTCAGCCAACCACGGTGCCATCGACCGGGCCTCGGTCAGCATCCGGTCCAGCCGGGCCGGGCCGCACGGCTCACCCTCGGCGTGGGCCTTCTTCGACCGGGCCACACACTCGTTCCAGAGCCACCGGCACCGGTCCCATTCTGCGCGAAGCGCCGCGCGAGCCGTCGAGGACACACGAAGCCGGTAGGTGTACCGGGCATGCCCGGTTTCTCCAGTCGACTTTGGTGTCGTCATGACACCACGCTAGCACTACAGTTGAGGTCATGGACCATGAAGTACGCATCACGCTCAGGCTGCCCGCCGACCTTCACGAATGGCTGGTCGCTCAGGCCAAATCCGCCCGCCGGTCTCTCAACTCCGAGATCGTGTATCGCTTGGAAGGCGAGCGCGCCGCTGCTGAGACGGACGGCGAATCGCGCTGACAGCGATTCGCCTTTCCCTTCCCTGCTCTGCAGGGGCCCGATTCCCCCCCGGCCTGAAGGCCGAGCCAACCTCGGAGGTTCCCGGTGACCATCCAACTCCCCACCTTCAAGGGTGGCCTGCGGGCGTACGAGCCCCACCAGGAGTCTCTAGCCCTCACCCCGGGCGCGCCCTTCACCTCCCGTACGGTCTTCTCGGCGGCGCACGTCGTCGCCGACCCGTACGCCGACGTGTCACCCGACTCACCCGCCGCCGTCGACTGGGACGCCACCCTCGCTTTCCGCCGCCACCTGTGGTCCCACGGGCTCGGCGTCGCCGAGGCCATGGACACCGCCCAGCGCGGGATGGGCCTGGACTGGGCGGGCGCGGCCGAGCTGATCCGGCGGTCGGCAGCGGAGGCCCAGAGTGTGGGCGGTCGTATCGCGTGCGGCGTGGGCACGGACCAGCTGACCGTCATCGAGATCGGGTACCCCTACAGCCTGCAGGAGATCCGCGCCGCGTACGAGGAGCAGCTCGCGGTCGTGGAGGAGGCGGGTGCCCAAGCGATCCTGATGGCCTCCCGGGCGCTCGCGGCCGTCGCCAAGAGCCCCGAGGACTACCTGGAGGTCTACGGCCACCTGCTCCGCCAGGCGTCCGAGCCCGTCATCCTGCACTGGCTCGGCCCCATGTTCGACCCGGCTCTGGAGGGCTACTGGGGCGCCACCGACCTGGACCCCGCCACCAGCACCTTCCTGGAGGTCATCGCCGCCCACCCGGACAAGGTCGACGGCATCAAGGTCTCCCTGCTGGACGCTCAGCGCGAGATCGACATCCGCCGCCGCCTTCCGCAGGGCGTCCGCTGCTACACCGGCGACGACTTCAACTATCCCGAGCTGATCGCCGGTGACGACCAGGGCTTCAGCCACGCCCTGCTCGGCATCTTCGACCCGCTGGGGCCGTTGGCGGCGGAGGCGGTCCGGGTGCTGGACACGGGGGACGTTGCCGGGTTTCGGGGGCTGTTGGACCCGACGGTCGAGCTGTCCCGGCACCTGTTCCAGGCCCCGACCCGCTTCTACAAGACGGGCGTAGTGTTCCTGGCCTGGCTGGCCGGCCACCAGTCCCACTTCACGATGGTCGGCGGCCTGCAGTCGGCCCGCTCCCTCCCGCACTTCGCCCGCGCCTACGAACTCGCCGACGGACTGGGCCTGTTCCCGGACCCGAAGCTGGCGGAGGACCGGATGAAGAACCTGCTCGCACTGTACGGGGTGACCCAGTGACCAGTGACCTCTCCCGCTTCTCCATCAACCAGATGACGGTGAAGCAGCTGTCGATGCCGGAACTGGTCGAGGCGTGCGTCGAGCTGGAGGTCCCCGGGGTGGGCCTGTGGCGCGAGCCGGTCCGGTCGTACGGCCTGGAGGCGACGGCGAAACTGGTCCGGGACGCGGGCCTGACGGTGACGACGCTGTGCCGTGGCGGCTTTTTCACCGCGATCGACCCGGACGAGCGTGCCCACGCCCTGGCCGACAACCGCCGCGCCGTCGACGAGGCCGCCACCCTCGGCACCGACACCCTCGTCCTGGTCTCCGGCGGCCTGCCGCCCGGCTCCAAGGACCTGCACGGCGCCCGGGAGCGCATCGCGGACGCGCTGGCGGAGCTGGGCCCGTACGCCGAGTCGCACGGCGTACGCCTGGCCATCGAGCCGCTCCATCCGATGTACGCAGCCGACCGCTGCGTCGTCTCCACCCTCGCCCAGGCCCTGGACCTCGCGGAACGCTTCCCCGCGCACCAGGTCGGCGTCACGGTGGACACGTACCACATCTGGTGGGACGACACCGCCCCCGCGCAGATCGCCCGCGCGGGGGCCGGCGGCCGGATCCACACCTTCCAACTCGCCGACTGGATCACCCCGTTGCCGGAGGGTGTCCTCAACGGCCGCGGTCAGATCGGCGACGGCGCGATCGACATGCGGGAGTGGAAGAGCTACGTCGAGGCGGCCGGGTACACCGGTCCCATCGAGGTCGAGCTGTTCAACGAGGAGCTGTGGGCCCGGGACGGACGGGAGGTGCTGGCGGAGACCGCCGAGAGGTTTGCACAGCATGTGATCCCGTGAGCCAGAGCGATGCGCCCGCCTCCCGAGGAAGGCGAGGCAGGCGCATCGCTACACAGGGCGGACTGTGACAGAGCTCACTCGCCGCTACCATAAGCGGCACGCTTATCGGCACAGTGCGGGGGAGATGGTCCATGGCGGCAGTGGTCCTGGTTCACGGCATCGGCAAGCAGTACCTGGGGCCGCAGGCGCTGCACGGCACCATTGCATCCGCCATGGTCGACGGTGTCCGGTTGGCAGAGGGGCCACCGCTCGCGCCGGAAGACATCAAGGTCGCGTTCTACGGCGACTTGTTCCGTAAGTCCGGCGCCAAGGGCAGCGCCGGCTTGCCGACCGACCCGTACGAAGCGGAGCTGCTCCATGCGATGTGGGCAGAGGCAGCCCGCGCCGAACCCGATCGTGTCCCACCTCCGCCCCGCCCTGATGAGCGTTCCAAGGCGCCGGTTCCGCGGACCGTCCAACGAGCCCTGTACGCGCTGAGTCGTTCGCGCTTCGTTGCTCAGACCGCTGACCGTTTCCTGATCGGCACCCTCGCGCAGGTGCGTCGCTATCTCACCGAGCCGGAAACGCGTGAGCGGGTGCAGGACCAGGTCGCCGCGGCGATCACTGAGGACACCCGGGTGCTGGTGGGGCACTCACTCGGCTCGGTGGTGGCCTACGAAGCGCTCTGCGCTCATCCGGAGTGGCCGGTCACCACGTTCGTCTCCATCGGTTCCCCGCTCGGCATCCCGCGTCTGGTCTTCGACCGGTTGCGGCCGACGCCTCAGAACGGCCGGGGACACTGGCCGACCGGGGTCGAGACGTGGACAAACCTGTGCGACCCCTACGATTTCGTCGCGCTTGTCAAAGAGCTCGCCTCACTCTTCGGGAACGGGGCGCAGAAGGTGAACGACGTGCCCGTCCGCAACGGCTGGAAGGCCCACGCGATCGAGCATCACCTGACCGCACGGGAGACAGGAGCGGCTATCGCTGCGGGACTGACGGGATGAGCGACGAAGCTCAACGGGTCGCTCTGCTCGGCGGTACGGCGAACTACGCCCACCAGGACAACCTCGAGGCTGTCCCGCGCGACATCGCCGTCGTCGGGGAGGTCTTCGCTCGGCTCGGCTACCAGGTCGGCGGACCACTGCTCGATCTCACCGCCGACAGTTTCAAGGGCGCGCTCATCTCGTGGGCCGAAGAGGCGGACCGAACCGACCACGCTGCCGTCCTCTACTACACGGGCCACGGCGATTACGACCACAAGAACCAGCACTATCTGCTGTTCACCAACAGCCGCACGGGCAAGCTGACCGGTACGGCACTGGCCACGGATGATGTGATCGGGATCGTCACCGAGAACGGCATCCGTCGGCTGCTGCTGATCATCGACACATGCTTCGCCGGGCACGGTGGTGCCGACGCCGTCCGCGACACCGCACAGCGAGTTCATGCACAACTCAATGCGAGCCGGGCGGCCGACTTCAACCACGTCACCGACTTTTCCGTGATCGTCGCGGCCCGTGCCTGCGAAGAAGCGGCCGACGGAGCCTTCGCCAAGGCCTTCGCTGAGGCGGTCGACGACCTGCTGCTCGGCGGCAACAGACAGCGCTGCCTGCACCTTCCGGAACTCATCAAGGGCGTCAACACCCGCCTGAGAAACAGCCAGCACGCCGCCTACGGCACACCGTACAGCGAGGGATTCGACTTCTTCCCCAACCCTCGATACGTCCCCGATCTGCCCGACCAGGGCGAGGCCCCGATGGACCTCGCCGAACAGAGAACCTGGCTCAGCCCCGAAGGACAGCGCAGACGCGCCGAACTTCTCGCCCATTTCGACCCGCGAGGGCGAGGCGCGGACGCGATGGGCGGCGGCTCTTACTTCACCGGCCGAGCGGTCGCTCTCGCGCACCTCGTCGACTGGTTGAACAACACGTCGGTTGCCTCGGACGGCAACCTCGTCGTCACCGGCGGCCCCGGGGTCGGCAAGTCCTCCCTGCTGGGACGGCTGGTGCTGCTCGCCGACAACGGTCGGCGGGAGACCCTGCCCGATGTGCCCGCCGACATTCCGCTGCCGCACCGCGCCGTGGACGTCGCCATCCACGCACGCAACTTGCTGCTGGAGGACGTCGTCTCGGGCATCGCTGACGCCGCCGGGCTGTCCGCCGAGGGCCCGGCCGAGCTGCTGGAGGAGCTTCAGCGCCGAACCGAGCCGCTCTTCGTCCTCATCGACGCACTCGACGAGGCCGGCACGGTGGGCGGTACCGAGCCGACACGTATCGCCGCCTCTCTGCTGCGGCCGATGGCCGAGCTGGAGTGCGTACGGCTGCTGGTCGGCGCCCGGCCGCACGTCGTGGACCGGCTCGGGCCCGGTTTCGCCAAACTGGACCTCGACGAGCCCCGATGGACCAGCACCGGCGACATCGAGACGTACGCGCGCAAATTGCTGCTCGCCCCCAACGGTCCTGCCAGCCACAGCCCTTACGCCACGGCTGCCTCCGCCCTGGCCGAAGCGGCCCGGGAAATCGCGCACCGGGCGAGCGGTGTCTACCTGGTCGCCCGGCTGCTGGCACGTGCTCTGGCCCAGCAGGACCAGGACGTGAACGTGCGCGAAGCTCGCCGGCTCGACCGGCTTCCCGCACTCGGGGGTGCCGATGGCGTCGGATCGGCCTTCCGCTGGGCCCTGCGAGTACGACTGGGTGCCCGCGAGGCACATGGCCGCGCTCTCCTCGCCGCGCTGGCCTTCGCGGAGGGCGCGGGTCTCGCTGGGGCGGTGTGGCTGGCGATCGCTGGGGCCCTCACGGACGAGACCCTCACCGAGGACGACTTGCGCTGGATCCTCCGCGAGGGCGCGCCGTACATCGTGGAGCAGTCCGACGCGCACGGGCGGTCGGTCTACCGGCTCTATCATGAGGCCTTCGCCGAAGATCTCCGCTCAGGCCTCGGCCCCGAAGCAGGGCTACGTGTCGCCCGTGCCCTGCTCGCCGCAGTCCCTCGGCACTCCGAGACGGGCACTCGGGACTGGCCGGAGGCCGACCCGTATCTCCACGCCCACCTGGCCACCCATCTGTCCGAGCACGGTCTGCTGCCAGAGGTCCTCGCAGACCCCCTCTTCCTGCTGACTGCCGACGACGTCTCACTCCGTCGCGCACTCGCCACCGCCCTGCCGGACCTGCGGAACGATCCGCGACACCAGCACGCGGTGGAAGCCGCCGACACCTGGCTTCGCTGCGCTCCGCACCTCCGAAGGCAGCCAGACCTCGACGCCAAAGCAGCGCAACTGAACCTGGCGGCAGCACAGACACACGCGGCCCAACTCTCTCTGCTCCTGAAGCAGCGATTCCCGCGCCTGCCGTTCGACGTCCAGTGGGAAAGCCTCCAGGACGCCGCTCCCTACCGCGCGATCGGAGGGTTCGACAGCCGGGTCGTGGCGACTGCGGCGTTCCGTCTGGACGGACGTCTGGTGATCGCGACAGCGGAGACCCCGAACCGGGTCCGGCTGTGGGACTTCGAGACGGGCGAGGAACTGTACGAACTGCCCGTCTCCCGGGAGGAAAGCGGTTCTGTCAGGGAACTGGCCGCCTGTGACGACGGCGACCGGGCGTGGCTTCTCGTGCGCACGGCGAAAGCGGTGACCGTGTGGGACGTCAAAGAGCGGAGCCCGGTGGGGCCGGCATACCGGAAGAGATCCATCGCGCACAGTCGTCTGACTCTGCTGAACGGCTCACCGATCGCTGTGCTGTTGGGCAGCAAGACCAGCGTTCACGTGGTGGATCCGGGCACAGGCCGGGCCAGATTCGAGGCCAGTGGCACGTCTGCGCGGATCGACAGCTCGGCTGTCGCCTGTGGCACTCATGAGGGGTTTCTCATTGTCGCGGAGGCTACCTCTTGGTCCGATGTGGTGGACCACCCTGACGGAAGCCCTGACGGAATGCACCAAATGGTTTTCGGCCATCAGGTCACTCGGTACACGATTGACCCAAAAACATGGAAGGAAGTCGACTCGCGCGCGGTGGGGAAGTACTTCAGAGAGGAAGTCCACGACCTGACCGTGTGGGGAGAACAGGTCTATGTGACCACCAGTGGCAGTAGTGGGCATACGCCGACGCCCAAGCCATGGCTGACGGAAATCGACTGTGGTTGGGATCCGCAGGTACAGGTGGCGGGAGTCCTGCCGGGCGAAGGCGGCCCGTTGATGGTGGGATCCATGGACGCGGCTGTCGTCGTGTCACGGGGAGCCCCCAGGGAAGAGAAGCTCGTGGCTTCCGTGCCAACGGACGACCGGGCGCAGCCGGTGATCCAGTTCCCTCTCGACCCTGAAAGGACAGTGGTCATCACCTCGACCGCCCCAGGAGGGGGGACCCTGAAGGCGTGGATCGTCCCGTTGGACGGGAAGCAGACACCTACCGCCCGGCCCCCGGTCGGTCACGGAAAGCAGAAGTCCTCTCTGTCCGTCGGTTGGGCGCAGGGCAACAAACTGTTACTGGCGCGTCGAGCCGGAGAGTGGATCGCCCTGGATCCAGAGTCCGGGCATTCGGTCGCTCCTTGGCCCTTCTCCAAGAGCATCGACGGCCTGGTGACGTCGGAAAGCCCCGATCTTCCGGCGGTTGCCCGCCTGCAGGTGACCAATCGCTCACAGGAGATCTGCTACTTCGCTGACGTTCACTCCTCTCTCACTTCGCGCCGGATGCGGATTCGGAAATCGCGGCCCGTTGCACTGGCTGGGAGCCGCGCAGAGCGTCATCTACTCGTCACTTACACAGGTTTCGGCTTCGTTGTCTGGGACCTCTTGAGCGGGAAGCGCCTCATGAGGAAAACCATGTGGCGGAATTTGCTCTTCCTCCCCAACACGGTGCCCACACTCGATGTCGCCTCGATCGGAGACCGGACATTCGCCGCTCTGGGGCACTCGCCCAAGCGACCGATCCACGTGTACGAGATTCCCTCGGGTGCCCGAGCCGGTGTCGTGTGCCCCGAATCGGCCTTGAACAGGAGGGATTCGGACGAGCTCGCCGTGGCCATCGGCGACTGGAGCAGCCGACCTGTCGTCGCCCAAGCACACCGAGACGGATCCGTCACCGTCCACGACGCACGCACGGACACCCGACTCCTGCACTGGCAGGTCCCCGACGGCAACGCCGCCGTCGGCTTGCGCCCCCTGATGTCCGACGGTCGGCAAGGCCTCCTCGTCCTCTGCTCCGACGACAGCTTCGTCCTCCTCGACGGCACCGATGCGGCACCGGTCTGTCACATCCGGCTTGCTACCGGCGTCCAAGCGTGGACCCTGATCTCGCCCCAACTCGTCGCTGTACAAACCGCCGCGGGACCGCTGTGCCTACGCCTGCCGCCGCTCCCCATGCGACCCTGAGATGCATGAACACCACGCTGGGCACGGTCACCGCACTCTGGCGCTACCCCGTCAAGGCCATGCTCGGCCAACGCCTCCGCGCCGCCGATCTCACCGCCGATGGCCTGGCGGGGGATCGGCGGTTGGCGTTGCTGGACCCGGAGAGCGGGCAGGCCGTCACCGCGATCCAGGCGCGGCTGTATCAGACGTTGCTGAGGTGCACCGCGACCGTGGACGAGCACGGCGGCACCCGGATCGCGCTGCCGGACGGCGGCGGCAGCACGCACAGCACCGGCCCGCACGTCGACACCGTGCTCTCGGCGTACGTCGGCCGGCCCGTCACCCTCGCTCCCACTCCCACGTCCGCGTCCATCTTCGAAGGCGCGCCGGTGCATTTGCTGACCACCGCGACCCTCAAACGCCTGGCCGCCGAGAACCCGCGCGGGCTCGCCGAGATCGAGCGGTACCGGCCGAACATCGTGGTGGACACCGGCGGTGACGGCTTCGTCGAGAACGACTGGATCGGGCGGGACCTGCGCATCGGCGACGAGGCCGTACTGCGCGTGGCCGCCGGCACGCCCCGCTGCGCGATTCCGACCCTCGCCCACGGAAGCCTGCCGCGCGACCCGCACGCACTGCGCGTCGTCACCCGCGCCAACAGCCTGCCCGCCCAGGCCGGGCGGGACCCGGAGCCCATCGCGGGCGTGTACGCGGAGGTGGTGCGGGTGGGGAGGATCGCCGAGGGCGACTCTGTACGGGGGTGAGGGACGGCCCCTCAGCTGATGACGCCCTCCTTGACGGCGGTCACGAACAACGTCTAGCAGCCGTCGGGTCAGCTCCTCACGGCCGAAGAAGTGCCGGGCGTCCGTGGTGCCGAAGGGCTCCATGCCGGGGCAGGGGCAGGGAACGTCGGCCGGCGGTTCGTGGAGCACACCGCGTAGCGATTACCGGGTGGCCCGCCCGTAGCGGAATGCGGGTCACCCGGGGGTCGGCCGCCGACGTCACTCGTGCCGGTCGGCTTCCCGAGCTGCGCGTTCCAGCTGGTCCCGATAGCTCTCCCACCACGCCGCGTCACCCGGCGGCATGCTGTCGTTGCCCTTGTTCATCCCGACGGCACCGTCCGTGAGTTCCCGGACGATGTCGGCCTGCCCGGCGTGCCGGTGCGTGTCGGCGATCACGCGCACCACGGCATGATGCAACGTCATTTCGTTTCTGTCGGCCGGCCACCACGGCACCTTGCCGACCGTGTCCAGCGGCAGCGCGTCGATCGTCGCGTCCGCGTGCGTCCACGCCCGGCGGTAGAGCCCCACGATGTCCTCGCGTGACTCGTCGGCGGTGACCCACATGTCCGCGTTCGACTCGGCAGCGTCCTCGAGCCAGGGCAGCGGCTCGCCGGACGGCCGTCCGAAGGTGTCGCCGAGGTAGCCCAGTTCCATGGTGGCCACGTGTTTCACCAGGCCCAGCAGATTCGTGCCGGTCGGCGTCCGCGGGCGGCGGATGTCGTACTCCGAGAGTCCTTCGAGCTTCCAGAGCAGGGCATCGCGGGCGGACTGCAGGTAGAAGTGGAGGTCTGCCTTGGGATCCGATGCGGTCATGGGGCCAGTCTGCCGCTCGCGCGATCTTTGTCCACTGCCTTTGCCTGCCCGGTAGCGTGGCGATCATGGCGGACTGGGACATTCGGCAGGCGTCGGCGTCGGACGTCGAGGCCGTGGCCGAGTTGCGTGCCGTGGCGCTGCGGGCGGACCTGGAACGGCTCGGGCGGTACGACGAGCAGCGGGTGCGGCAGCGGCTGCGGAACGGATTCGACCCGGCCCACACCTGGGTGATCGAGGTGGGCGGTGCGTTCGCCGGCTGCGTGGCGCTGCGACCGGCCGAGGACGCCCACTGGCTGGAGCACTTCTACCTGGCCCCGCATCTGCAGGGCAGCGGTATCGGTTCGGGCGTGCTGCGCGAGCTGCTGGAGCGGTGTGACCGCCGCGGTGTCCTCGTCCGGTTGAACGTGCTGCAGGGCAGTCGGGCCCGACGGCTGTACGAGCGGCACGGGTTCACGGTCGAGACCGAGGATCCGGTGGACGTGTTCATGGTGCGCAGGCTGGACTGATGGTCATGGTCGGCAGCAGCCCGGCGTGCGGTGCCGACCGTCGACGCCGACTACGACGGCCTCGGTACCGCACGCCGGTCCCCCCGGTGCTTCCCCGCCGTGCACGCCCTTCAGCTGTGCACACGCGCAAGGATGACAAGGACGGGCCCTTGATTCCTTGGCCGCGCGTGCACGGATCTTGACAATTCCTGCATATCGTCATGCGTTCCGGCGCTGGTCGTGGTGCCGGTAGTCCCTCGGCGTCGTCCCGTAGGCGCGGCGGAAGAGCCGGCTGAAGGTCGCGGGGTCGCCGAAGCCCCAGCGGGCGGCCACGGCCTGGATGGAACGGCCGTGCAGGCGCGGGTTGGCCAGGTCGCGGCGGCAGCGTTCCAGGCGGCGGTGCCGGATCCAGGCCGCCGGTGTCGCGCCCTCCTCCGCGAACAGCTGGTGGAGGTGGCGCACCGAGATGCCGTGGGCGGCCGCGACGGTGGCGGGGGACAGGGACGGATCGCCGAGGTTCTGGTCGATGAAGTCCCGGATGCGTACGTGCAGGGCACGCCGGCGTGATTCCGGGGTCATCGCGTCCTCGACGTCCAGGCAGCGGCCGAGCACGGTGGCGAGCAGATCCGTCGTCACCGACGCCAGCGCGGGGGCGTCGGCCGACGTGAACTCGTCGGCGCGGGTGGCGACATCGGCCAGCCAGCGGTACAGGGCTCCGCCCATGCCGTGACCGAGCGGGACGGGGGAGGCCAGTACCCGCCGGATCGTCCTCGGCGGCAGCGGCAGCAGAGCATGGGGGAGCGTGACGATCACGCACGACAGGGGCGCGGACATCCCGGTGAGCCGTGCCTCGTACGGCAGGCTGCTGTCGACGAGGACGAGGTCACCTTTGCGGAACGTGCTCTCGCGTCCGTCCTGCGCGGCGCATCCCTCGCCCCTGAACTGACAGTTGACCTGGAAGACCTCCGGGTCGGACCGCCGGATGCCCCGGCCCGTGCGCACCGTCTCCAGCTGAGGGAAGCGCAGTTCGGCGATCTGTACGTCGCCGAGCGGCAGTACCCGCATCGTCGCGAGGAAGTCGTCCTCCCGCTCGCTGCGCAGCAGGTTGGGCAGGTGAGTCCGCCCGGCGATGTCCTGCCACAGGTCCCATCGCTCGTCGGCCGGCACGACCTCGGTCCGGAACTCCTGCACCAGCATGAGAACAGGGTAGGGAGGCGGGGCCGGAATAAACCCGGAGAGAATGCGAAGCCGTGGGCGTCAGAAGAACACCCCGCACCGCAGCAGCACATTCGCGTACGGCCGGGCCTCCCCGGTCCGTACGACCAGCCGGGCGCCCGCCGACAGCTCCTTGAGCCTGTCGTGGGAGACCAGCGTCAGCTCGGGGAAGTGGCCGTCCAGCAGCGCTGATGCCGCCGGGTTGGCTTCCCGCACCTCGGTCGCGGCGGTCGCGCCCTCGATCACCAGCTCGGCCAGCAGGCCGTCGAGGACCTCGGCGAAGGACGGGACCCCGGCCCGGAAGGCCAGGTCGACGACGCGCGGCCCGCCGGGTATCGGCATACCGGCGTCGCACACCAGTACCCCGTCGCCGTGGCCCAGTTCGGCCAGCGCACCGGAGAGATGACGGTTCAGGATTCCGGCCTTCTTCACAGCGCCGCGACCTCCGCCGCGGTCGGGAAGGACTCCTGCGCGCCCTGCTTCGTGACGGCCGCCGCCCCGACGCGGGCCGCGTACGCCGCCGCCTCGGCCAGGGACGCGCCCGCGCCCAGCTTCCAGGCCAGCGCCGCGGTGAAGGCGTCGCCCGCACCCGTCGTGTCCACGGCGTCCACCTTCACGGACGCCACCCGCGTCACGCCATCAGCAGAGGCCACCAGCGAGCCCTCGGCTCCCAGCGTCACGACCACCGAACGCGGGCCGCGCGCCAGCAGGATCCGCGCCCAGTCCGCGGGGTCGTCGCCGACCAGGGCGTCGCCCAGGATCACCTTCGCCTCGTGCTCGTTCAGGATCAGCGGATCGCAGGCCGCCAGCACCTCCTGCGGCAGCGGCCGCGGCGGGGACGGGTTCAGCACGAACCGGCTGTCGGGCCCCAGGCTCCGTACCGCCTCCACGACCGTCTCCAGCGGGATCTCCAGCTGCGCCGACACCACCCGCGAGGCGTGGAAGAGGCTGCCCGCCGCCCGCACGTCCTCGGGCGTGAGCTTTCCGTTCGCCCCCGGCGACACCACGATGCTGTTGTCGCCGGACGGGTCCACGGTGATCAGCGCGACGCCGGTCGGCGCGCCGCCCACCAGGACGCCCACCGTGTCGACGCCGGCCGCCCGCTGCGAGTCGAGCAGCAGCCGGCCGTGCGCGTCGTCACCGACCCGGGCCAGCAGGGCCGTACGGGCACCGAGCCGGGCGGCCGCGACCGCCTGGTTCGCGCCCTTGCCGCCCGGGTGAACGGCCAGGTCGGAGCCGAGCACCGTCTCACCGGCCGCCGGCCGCCGCTCGACCCCGATCACCAGGTCGGCGTTGGCCGACCCTACGACCAGCAGGTCGTAGTCGTACATCACATGTCTCCCCTGGTAGGTGACTTGAGGCGGGCGCCCCCGGTGAGGGGCGCCCGCCCGTTGCCCGGTGTCAGCCGCCGAAGCCGGCCACGTTCTCCTTCGTGACCACCTTCACCGGCACCTTCACCGTCTCGCTGACCTTCTCGCCCTCGGCGGCCCGCAGCGCGTTGTCCACCGCGATCCTGCCCAGTTCCTTCGGCTGCTGTGCCACGGACGCGTACAGCGTGCCCGCTTCGACCGCCTTCAGTCCGTCCGGCGTGCCGTCGAAACCGACGACCTGGACCGACTTCCCGGCCTTCGATCCCAGTGCCTTGATCGCGCCGAGCGCCATCTCGTCGTTCTCCGCGAAGACGCCGTCGATGTCCGGGTGGGCCTGGAGCAGGTTCGTCATCACGTCGAGGCCCTTGGTGCGGTCGAAGTCGGCGGGCTGCTTGGCGACGACCTTGATGCCCGGGTAGGCCTTCAGGCCCTCGGCGAAGCCGGCGCCGCGCTCCCGGCTGGCGGAGGTGCCGGCCTGGCCCTGCAGGATCACGATCGTGCCCCGGCCGCCGAGCTTCTCGGCGAGCGCCTTGGCGCCCAGTTCGCCGCCCTCGACGTTGTCGGAGGCCACCAGGGCCGCCGTGTCCGCCTTGTTGACGCCTCGGTCGACGCCGACGACGGGGATGTCCGCCTTGTTGGCGGCCCGTACGGCCGGACCGGCCGCGTCCGAGTCCACCGGGTTCACGATGATCGAGGACAGGCCCTCGCTGGTGAAGTTCTGCAGCTGGTTGGCCTGCTGCGAGGCGTCGTTCTGCGCGTCGGTGACGGTGAGGTCCACGCCGAGCTTCTTCGCCTCCGCCTCCGCACCCGACCGGATCTGCACGAAGAACGGGTTGTTGAGCGTGGACAGCGACAGCCCGACCTTCTGCGTCGTCGACGAGGAGCCGCTGTGCAGCAGCGAGGTCGCGCCCACGATCGCCGCGGCGACCACGGCGGCGAGTACGTACGTCAGCGCCTGCTTGCCCTTGTTGCCGCCACCGGCCCCGGCCGGTGCCGCAGTCGCCCCCGCCTTGCGCCGCACCGTGTCGAGCAGCACCGCCAGCGCGATCACGACACCGATGACGACCTGCTGCCAGAAGGCGGACACGGACAGGAGGTTGAGGCCGTTCCTCAGCACCGCCAGGATCAGCGCACCGATCAGCGTGCCGGACGCCTTGCCGGTACCGCCCGCGAGCGAGGCACCGCCGATGACGACCGCGGCGATCGCGTCCAGCTCGTAGCCCTGCGCGGCCTGCGGCTGCGCGGAGGACAGCCGGGAGGCGAGCACGATGCCCGCGGCCGCGGCGAACAGCCCGGAGAACGCGTAGATCGCGAGCTTCTGCTTCTTCACCCGCAGCCCCGACAGCCGGGCCGCCTCCTCGTTGCCGCCGATGGCGTACATGGAACGCCCGATGTACGTCCGGCCGAGCACGAACGCCGTGAGCAGGCCCATGACGATCATCACGAGCACCGGCACCGGCAGCCAGCCGCCGAGCGTGTCACCGAGGTGCGACACCGAGTCCGGGAAGGCGATCGGCGAGCCCTGCGAGATGACCAGCGACAGACCGCGGGCCACCGACAGCATGGCCAGCGTCGCGATGAACGGCGGCAGCTTCCCGTACGAGATCAGGAAGCCGTTGACCAGGCCGGCCGCGATGCCGGTCCCGATCGCCAGCAGCACCGCCAGCACGACCGGGACACCCTCGTTGGTGGCACTCCAGGCGAGCACGGTGGCGGAGAGGGCGGCCACCGAACCGACCGACAGATCGATGCCCGCCGAGACGATCACGAAGGTGACGCCGAAGGCGAGGATCGCGGTGACGGCGGCCTGGACGCCGATGTTGAGCAGGTTGTCCGTCGTCAGGAAGTCGCCGGACAGCGCCGACAGCGCGACGACGAGGACGATGAGCGCGGTGAGAGCGCCGTTGTCGAGCAGCAGCCGGCGCAGTCCGCCGGAGGCGCCACCCGCGCCCGCCGTGCTCTTGAGCGTGTCAGTGGCCACGGGAGGCCTCCGTTTCAGTCGTAGGAGTGCTGACGGCAAGCGCCATCACGGCGTCCTGGGTCGCCCGGTCGGCGGGGAGTTCGCCCGCGATCCGGCCCTGCGCCATCACCAGCACCCGGTCGCTCATACCGAGCACCTCGGGCAGATCGCTGGAGATCATCAGGACGGCGGCGCCGGCGGCCGTCAGTTCGTTGATGAGCTGGTAGATCTCGACCTTGGCGCCGACGTCGATCCCGCGCGTCGGCTCGTCGAGAATGAGCACCTTCGTGTCCGCGAGCAGCCACTTTCCGATGACGACCTTCTGCTGGTTGCCGCCGGAGAGGGTGCGCACATGCTGGCCGAGGCCCGCCATGCGCACCCCGAGCTGCCCGGCGATCCGGGCGGCCGCCGCACGCTGGCCCTTGAGGTCGACGAGCCCGCCGCGGGTGGCCGAACGGAGCGTCACCAGGCCGAGGTTCTCCTCGACGGAGGCGTCCAGGACCAGCCCCTGTCCCTTGCGGTCCTCGGGGACGAGCCCGACCCCGGCGGACATGGCGGCGCCCACGTCATGCCGCCTGAGCTGCGCGCCCGCGACCTTGACGGCCCCCTTGTCGTAGGGGTCGGCCCCGAACACGGCCCGTACGACCTCGGTACGGCCGGCGCCCACGAGGCCCGCGATGCCGACGACCTCACCGGCGCGCACCTCGAAGCTCACGTCGTGGAAGACGCCGTCCCTCGTCAGCCCCTCCACCTTGAGAAGGGCCTCCCCGGTGTCGGTCCGCTCCCGCGGGTACTGCTGCTCGATCGACCGTCCCACCATGAGGCGTACGAGCTCGTCCTCGGGCGTGGCGGCGGGGACCTGCCCGACGCTTTTGCCGTCGCGGATGACGGTGACCCGGTCGCCGAGAGCGGCGATCTCCTCCAGGTGGTGGGTGATGAAGACGATCCCGACCCCGTCCGCACGCAGCGCGCGCACGATGGAGAAGAGCTTCTCGACCTCCTCGGAGGTGAGCACGGCGGTCGGCTCGTCCATGATCAGCACACGGGCGTTCAGGCTGAGCGCCTTGGCGATCTCGACCATCTGCAGGCGTGCGATACCGAGTTCACGCACCCGCGCGCGCGGGGACACGTCGACGCCGACCCGCTTCAGCAGTTCGGCGGCCTCGGCCTCCATCCGCTTGCGGTCGATCATCCCGAGTCGGCGCGGCTGCCGCCCGAGGAAGATGTTCTCGGCGACGGTCAGGTCGGGAACGAGATTGAACTCCTGGTAGATGGTGGCGATCCCGAGCCGCTCGGAGTCCTGCGCACCATGGATGCGCACCTGCTCACCACCGACCAGGATCCGCCCGGAGTCGGGCGTGTAGGCACCGGACAGCATCTTGATGAGCGTGCTCTTGCCGGCGCCGTTCTCGCCGAGCAGTACATGCACCTCGCCCCGGCGCAGATCGAAGTCGACGCCGTCGAGGGCGACCACACCGGGGAACGTCTTGCGTATGCCTTCGATGCGCAGCAGCTCGTCCGGGTTGCTCACGGCTGCCTCCTGTTCGTTACGGGGGACGGCTCTTGGGGAGCGGACTCGCCGCACGAGCGGCGTACGACGAGACGGGCGGGGAGGGTGACGGACTGCGGGGGCCGGCCCTCGATCCGGTCGACCAGCGCACGGACGGCGGCCCGCCCCAGCTCACCGGTCGGCTGGGCGATCGCGGTGATCGGCGGATCGGTGTGCACGAACCAGCGGATGTCGTCGAACGCGGCGAGCGCGATGTCCTCGGGAATCCGCAGCCCGCGCGCGCGTACGGCGTCCAGCGCGCCGAGCGCCATCAGGTTGTCGGCGGCGAAGACGACCTCGGGCGGCTCGGCCAGCTCCAGAAACCCCTCGGTGACCCGGCGTCCGCTGTCGGCCTGGAAGTCGCCCTGCCCTATGTAGGCGTCGGGGAGGGGAAGCCCGTACTCGGCCATGGCGTCCCGGAAGGCCTCGACGCGCTCGCTGCCGGTGGTGGTGGCGGCGGGCCCGGCGATGATGGCGAGCCGCCGGTGCCCCAGCCCGTGCAGATGCGCGACGAGATCCCGTACGGCGGCCCGGCCGTCCGCCCTGACGACGGGCACGTCGACCCCCGGGATCCACCGGTCCACGAACACCATGGGCGTCCCGGCGCGCGCGGCGTCCAGCATGAGCGGGGAGCCGCCGTCGGTGGGGGAGACGAGCAGCCCGTCGATCCGGCGATCGAGCAGGGTCCGTACGTGATGGTCCTGCAACTCGGGCCGCTCGTCGGCGTTCCCGATGATGACGCTGTACCCGAGGGCGCGGGCCTCTTCCTCGACGGAGCGGGCCAGTTCCGTGAAGTACGGGTTCAGTACGTCGCTGATGACCAGCCCGAGGGTCCGGGTCTGATCGGTGCGCAGCGAACGGGCGACGGCGTTCGGCCGATACCCCAGTGTCTCGACGGCGGCCAGCACACGCGCGCGTGCGTCCGTGCTCACCGACGGATGATCGTTCAGGACGCGCGACACCGTGGCGACGGATACCCCCGCCTCGGCGGCAACGTCCTTGATACTCGCCATCGCCGCTTCCACCTCCTCGTGGAATCGATTACACCGAGGATTGGAATCGATTACACGCGGGTTGGCAAGAGCCCGAGACCGGATCGTGATGGTCGCGCTCGGATGAGCGCTCACAGGCCGCAGGGCCCGCCGGCCCTTGTCCCGGCGCCGTGTCGGACCCGCGCTGTACCTTCGGATCATGTCCAACCAGGCGGGGAACGGGGAGCGACGACTGGCCGTACTCGAAGGCGTGCTGGAGCGGATCACGTACGCCAACGAGGAGAACGGCTACACGGTCGCCCGCGTCGACACAGGCAGAGGCGGCGGCGACCTTCTGACGGTCGTCGGCGCGCTGCTCGGCGCCCAGGTCGGGGAGTCCCTGCGCATGGAGGGCCGCTGGGGCAGCCACCCCCAGTACGGCAAGCAGTTCACCGTCGAGAACTACACGACCGTCCTCCCGGCCACCGTCCAGGGCATCCGCCGCTACCTGGGCTCAGGACTGGTCAAGGGCATCGGACCCGTCTTCGCCGACCGCATCACCCAGCACTTCGGCCTGGACACCCTGAAGATCATCGAGGAGGAGCCCAAGCGGCTCATCGAGGTGCCCGGCCTCGGCCCCAAGCGGACCAAGAAGATCGCCGACGCCTGGGAGGAGCAGAAGGCGATCAAGGAGGTCATGCTCTTCCTCCAGACCGTCGAGGTGTCCACCTCCGTCGCCGTGCGCATCTACAAGAAATACGGCGACGCCTCCATCTCCGTCGTGAAGAACCAGCCCTACCGCCTCGCCGCCGACGTCTGGGGCATCGGCTTCCTGACCGCCGACAAGATCGCCCAGTCCGTCGGCATCCCGCACGACAGCCCGGAAAGGGTCAAGGCGGGCCTGCAGTACGCCCTTTCGCAGTCCGCCGACCAGGGGCACTGCTACCTCCCCGAGGAGCGCCTGATCGCCGACGCGGTCAAGCTCCTCCAGGTGGACACCGGCCTCGTCATCGAGTGCCTCGCCGAGCTGGCGGCGCCCCCCGACGACGGCGACGAGCCCGGTGTCGTACGGGAGAAGGTGCCGGGTCCGGACGGAGGGGAGCCCGTCACCGCCGTCTACCTCGTCCCCTTCCACCGCGCCGAACTCTCCCTCTCCGCCCAGCTGCTGCGCCTCCTGCGCACCGAGGACGACCGGATGCCGTGCTTCCGGGAGGTCGCCTGGGACAAGGCGCTGACCTGGCTGAAGGGCCGTACGGGCGCCGACCTCGCCCCCGAGCAGGAGGCCGCCGTCAAGCTGGCGTTGACGAAGAAGGTCGCCGTCCTCACCGGTGGCCCGGGCTGCGGCAAGTCGTTCACGGTGCGCTCGATCGTGGAGCTGGCCCGCGCCAAGAAGGCGAAGGTCGTCCTCGCCGCCCCCACCGGCCGGGCCGCCAAGCGCCTGGCAGAACTGACCGGCGCCGAGGCCTCCACCGTCCACCGCCTGCTGGAACTCAAGCCCGGCGGTGACGCGGCGTACGACAGGGACCGCCCCCTGGACGCCGACCTCGTGGTCGTGGACGAGGCCTCCATGCTCGACCTCCTCCTCGCCAACAAGCTCGTCAAGGCCGTACCGCCCGGCGCGCACCTCCTCTTCGTCGGCGACGTCGACCAGCTCCCCAGCGTCGGCGCGGGGGAGGTCCTCAGAGACCTCCTGGCCGACGGCAGTCCCGTCCCCGCCGTCCGCCTCACCCGCGTCTTCCGTCAGGCCCAGCAGTCGGGGGTGGTGACGAACGCCCACCGGATCAACGCGGGACAGCACCCCCTGACCGACGGCATGAAGGACTTCTTCCTCTTCGTCGAGGACGACACGGAGGAGGCCGGCCGGCTCACGGTGGATGTGGCAGCCCGTCGTATCCCGGCCAGATTCGGTCTGGACCCGCGCCGGGACGTGCAGGTCCTGGCGCCCATGCACCGGGGCCCGGCGGGCGCCGGCACCCTCAACGGGCTGCTCCAGCAGGCCATCACGCCGGCCCGCCCGGACCTGCCCGAGAAGCGGTTCGGCGGCCGGGTGTTCCGCGTCGGCGACAAGGTCACCCAGATTCGCAACAATTACGAGAAGGGGAACAACGGTGTCTTCAACGGCACCGTGGGCGTGGTCACCTCGCTCGACCCGGTCGACCAGCGCCTCACGGTGCTGACGGACGAGGACGAGGAGGTTCCGTACGAATTCGACGAACTGGACGAACTGGCACATGCCTACGCGGTGACCATCCACCGCTCGCAGGGAAGTGAGTACCCGGCGGTCGTCATCCCGGTGACCACGGGCGCCTGGATGATGCTGCAGCGCAACCTGCTCTACACGGCGGTCACCCGCGCCAAGAAGCTGGTCGTCCTGGTCGGTTCGCGCAAGGCGATCGGCCAGGCGGTGCGCACGGTGTCGGCGGGACGGCGTTGCACAGCCCTCGACTTCAGGCTCGCGGATCCCCTCCGCAAAAAATGATCGATCAAACGAGTCGCAAACGTCACACAGTACTTCCGGATAGGGAATCAAGGGGGCAGGATGAGCAGGTTGGCGGCACTGAGTGCCGCCAATAAGCCCAATGGTCGACCCCGAGTGCACTCTCCTGAGCCAAATGGGGGATGGTAGAGACAGTCAGGGCACCTCGAAGATGAGGCACTACGTCGGTGAGGGAAGACGTGAGCGACAACTCTGTAGTACTGCGGTACGACGGCAGCGAGTACACCTACCCGGTGATCGACAGCACCGTCGGGGACAAGGGCTTCGACATCGGCAAGCTCCGGGCCCAGACCGGTCTCGTGACCCTGGACAGCGGTTACGGGAACACGGCCGCCTATAAATCCGCCATCACCTACCTCGACGGCGAGCAGGGCATCCTCCGGTACCGCGGCTACCCGATCGAGCAGCTGGCCGAACGCTCCACCTTCCTGGAGGTGGCCTACCTGCTGATCAACGGTGAGCTGCCGACGGTCGACGAGCTCACCCGGTTCCGGGACGAGATCACGCGGCACACCCTGCTGCACGAGGACGTCAAGAACTTCTACAAGGGCTTCCCGCGCGACGCCCACCCGATGGCCATGCTGTCGTCGGTCGTCTCGGCGCTGTCCACCTTCTACCAGGACAGCCACAACCCGTTCGACGAGACGCAGCGCAACCTCTCCACGATCCGTCTGCTCGCCAAGCTCCCGACGATCGCGGCGTACGCGTACAAGAAGTCGATCGGCCACCCGTTCGTCTACCCGCGCAACGACCTCGGTTACGTCGAGAACTTCCTGCGTATGACCTTCTCGGTGCCGGCTCAGGAGTACGAGCTGGACCCGGTCGTCGTGGCCGCGCTCGACAAGCTGCTGATCCTGCACGCGGACCACGAGCAGAACTGTTCGACCTCGACCGTGCGCCTGGTCGGTTCCTCGCAGGCGAACATGTTCGCCTCGATCTCCGCGGGCATCTCCGCCCTGTGGGGCCCGCTGCACGGTGGCGCCAACCAGTCGGTGCTGGAGATGCTCGAGGGCATCCAGGCCTCCGGCGGCGATGTCGACTCCTTCATCCGCAAGGTGAAGAACAAGGAGGACGGCGTTCGCCTGATGGGCTTCGGCCACCGGGTCTACAAGAACTTCGACCCGCGCGCCAAGATCATCAAGGCTGCCGCGCACGATGTCCTGTCGGCCCTCGGCAAGTCCGACGAGCTGCTGGACATCGCGCTGAAGCTGGAGGAGCACGCGCTCTCCGACGACTACTTCACCGAGCGCAAGCTGTACCCGAACGTCGACTTCTACACCGGCCTGATCTACCGGGCCATGGGCTTCCCGACCGAGATGTTCACGGTCCTGTTCGCCCTCGGCCGGCTGCCGGGCTGGATCGCCCAGTGGCACGAGATGATCAAGGAGCCGGGTTCCCGCATCGGGCGCCCGCGCCAGATCTACACGGGCGTGGTCGAGCGCGACTTCGTTCCGGTCGAGGAGCGCTGAGCAGCTTCTAGTCGCCGGGCGAGCTGGCCGTTCACTGCAACTGGCCCGGCGAGTGAGCCGAAGGGGCGCGCCCCGGAGGCGAACCGAGCCTCAAAAAATACAGAAGGCGCCCTGGCGCCGGTCCCCCCACGGGCCGACGACCAGGGCGCCTTCCCATGTCCCGGTGCGGATTCCCCCCACGGGATCCGGCCGGGCGCCTGTGAGACCAGCGCCTGAATCGCTGTGAGCACAATGAGCAAAACTCTTTGTGCTCGGGTGGTGCGAACTGTACGGCTGCTGCGGTCTGCCGGGACAGCGCACTCTGGGAGGGCCGCTCAAAGCTCCCCGGTGTACGTGCCCCGGCAACGCATCTCTGAGGAAGTCCCCCAAGACATCCCCAGATGCCAGGTGGCGCCCCCCAAGACGCCCTCTGACATCGCCAACTTAGACCTTCGAACCCCTTCGATGGTTACGTTCACATCACTGTGATCTGCGTCTCTTGCATATGTCCCATTAGATACGCAAGAGGCCCCGTATGGCGAACGGGTCTCAAGCGTAAGGAAGATGCGCGAGCCTTGTGAAGAGCTTATGTGAGGCTCGTCTCGGACTCCAGGGGGCCCTGCTTCGGTTTCGTTCCTCCGGCTTCAGCGGAACGTACGCAGCCGGAGGCTGTTCGTCACCACGAAGACCGACGAGAAGGCCATCGTCGCCCCGGCGATCATCGGGTTGAGCAGCCCGGCCGCGGCCAGCGGCAGCGCGGCCACGTTGTAGCCGAAGGCCCAGACGAGGTTGCCCTTGATCGTGGCCAGGGTCCGGCGGGACAGCCGGATCGCGTCCGCCGCGACCCGCAGATCCCCGCGCACCAGGGTCAGGTCGCCCGCCTCGATCGCCGCATCGGTGCCGGTGCCCATCGCGAGCCCGAGGTCGGCGGTGGCGAGCGCGGCCGCGTCGTTGACGCCGTCGCCGACCATGGCGACGGTGCGCCCCTCGGCCTGCAGCCGCCTGACCACGTCCACCTTGTCCTCGGGCAGCACCTCGGCGATCACCTCGTCGACCCCGACGGTGTCCGCCACCGTCTCCGCGACGGCCCGGTTGTCCCCGGTCAGCAGCACGGGCGTGAGCCCCAGCGCGCGCAGCTCCCGCACCGCCTCGGCGCTGGTCCCCTTCACGGCGTCCGCGACGGCGAGCACCCCGCGCGCCACCCCGTCCCAGCCGACGACGACGGCCGTACGGCCGCTTCTCTCGGCCTCATCCTTGGCGCGGGCCAACTCCTGCGGAAGCTCGCTGAACAGGCGCCCCACGGCCACCTCGTGGCCGGCCACCCGTCCGCGTACGCCCCGCCCGGGCACGTTCTCGAACCGCTCCACCCCCGGCAGCGCCCCGACCCGCTCCTCGGCACCCGCGGCCACCGCCCGGGCGACGGGATGCTCGGAGGCGTGCTCCAGGGCGCCCGCGAGCCGCAGCACCTGCTGCTCGTCGGCGCCCTCGGCGACGTACACCTCCTGGAGGGTCATGCGACCGGTGGTCACGGTGCCGGTCTTGTCCAGGACGACGGTGTCGACGCGGCGCGTGGACTCCAGCACCTCGGGGCCCTTGATGAGGATGCCGAGCTGCGCCCCGCGCCCGGTGCCCACCATGAGCGCGGTCGGGGTGGCCAGGCCCAGCGCGCACGGGCAGGCGATGATCAGCACCGTGACGGCCGCGGTGAAGGCGGCGACGGCGTCGCCGGTCGCGCCGAGCCACGCCCCGAAGGTGGCCGTGGCGATCACCAGGACGACGGGTACGAACACGCCGGAGATCCGGTCGGCGAGCCGCTGTACCTCCGCCTTGCCGGTCTGCGCCTCCTCGACGAGCCGCGCCATCCGCGCGAGCTGGGTGTCGGCGCCGACCCGGGTGGCCTCGACGACGATGCGGCCCCCGGCGTTCACGGTCGCGCCGGTCACCGCGTCCCCGGCGGTCACGTCCACCGGCACGGACTCGCCGGTCAGCATCGACGCGTCGACGGCGGAGGCGCCCTCGACGACGGTTCCGTCGGTGGCGATCTTCTCTCCGGGGCGTACGACGAACCGGTCGCCGACGGCCAGGTCGGTGACGGGAATGCGGATCTCGCGCCCGTGGCGGAGCACCGCCACGTCCTTCGCGCCGAGCTCCATCAGCGCCCGCAGGGCGGCGCCGGCGCGGCGCTTGGAGCGGACCTCCAGATAGCGGCCGAGGAGGATGAACGCGGTGACTCCGGCGGCGACTTCGAGGTAGATCGTCGAGGCGCCGTCGGTGCGCGAGACGGTGAGGTCGAAGCCGTGCCGCATGCCCGGCATGCCCGCGTCGCCGAAGAACAGCGCCCACAGCGACCAGCCGAACGCGGCCAGCGTGCCGATCGACACCAGCGTGTCCATGGTGGCCGCGGCATGCCGGGCGTTCGTCCACGCGGCCCGGTGGAACGGCGCACCGCCCCAGACCACGACGGGGGCGGCGAGGGTGAGGGACAGCCACTGCCAGTTGTCGAACTGCAGGGACGGGACCATCGCGAGAAGGACGACGGGCAGGGCGAGCAGCGCGGAGACGATCAGACGGTGCCGCAGGGCCGCCAGTTCGGGATCCGCGTCACGGGCTGGCGGGGCCTCCTGCTCGCGTACGGGCTGCGGGGGCGGGGGCTCCTCGGCGGTGTAACCCGTCTGCACCACGGTGGCTATCAGATCGGCGACCTCGGTTCCGGCGGGGTAGCTGATCCGCGCCTTCTCCGTCGCGTAGTTCACCGTGGCGGTGACGCCGTCCATCCGGTTGAGTTTCTTCTCCACGCGGGCCGCGCAGGAGGCGCAGGTCATCCCCCCGATGAGCAGCTCCACCTGGGAGACGTCCGGGGCGGGGGTGGATATGGCGGGCTGGGCGGGGATCTCTGCGGTGCTGGTCATGTGCGGACTCCAGACGACGTCCAGACGGCGGACCGGACCGTATGGGCCGGGGTCGGGTGCGGAGTGCGACCGCCGGCCGGTACGGCCCGGTGCCGGGAAAGTGGGTTTCAGGCGCGCCCGGCCAGCTCGAAGCCGGCCTCGTCGACGGCGGCGCGCACGGCTTCCTCGTCCAGCGGTGACTCGGAGACGACGGTGACCTCGCCGGTGGCGGCGACGGCCTGCACCGAGCTGACGCCGGGGATCTCGGAGATCTCGCCGGAGACGGCGCCCTCACAGTGTCCGCAGCTCATCCCGCTCACCTTGTAGACGGCGGTGACGGAACCCGGGGTGTCGGTCTGGGCGGTCATGTCGTTACTCCTCGTCGAGGCGTATGGGGTTGACGGGGCCCACGAGGGTGCCCGTATACCTCACACTATACCCCTAGGGGGTATGAATCCAAGGCTGGGTGGTGATCGTGGGGTGGCGGGGCGCGATCGATCAGGAGAGGAACGGCAGATGCGGGCTGTGGTGTTCGAGCGTTTTGGGGAGCCGGCCGAGGTGCGGGAGGTGGCCGACCCGCAGCCCGCCGAGCACGGTGTCGTGGTGCGGGTCGAGGCCACCGGGCTGTGCCGCAGCGACTGGCACGGCTGGCAGGGTCACGATCCGGACATCACGCTGCCGCACGTCCCCGGTCATGAACTCGCCGGTGTCGTCGAGGCCGTCGGCGCCCGGGTGACCGGCTGGCGGCCCGGCGACCGGGTCACCGTGCCGTTCGTGTGTGCCTGCGGCACCTGCCCGTCCTGTGCGGCCGGCGATCAGCAGGTGTGCGAGCGGCAGACGCAGCCCGGGTTCACGCACTGGGGATCGTTCGCCCAGTACGTGGCGCTGGACCACGCCGACGTGAACCTCGTCGCTGTCCCCGACGGCATGGCCTTCGCGACGGCCGCCTCGCTCGGCTGCCGCTTCGCCACGGCGTTCCGCGCGGTCGTGCAGCAGGGTCGGGTGGCGGCGGGGGAGTGGGTGGCGGTGCACGGCTGCGGGGGAGTGGGCCTGTCGGCGGTGATGATCGCGGCGGCGTCCGGCGCGCGGGTCATCGCCGTGGACGTGTCGCCGCAGGCCCTGGACCTGGCACGGAGGTTCGGGGCGACGGAGTGCGTCGACGCGCGCCGGACGCAGGACACGGCGGAGGCGATCCGTGACCTGACGGGCGGCGGCGCCCATCTCTCGCTGGACGCCCTCGGCTCCCCCGCCACCTGCGCCGCCTCCGTCGACGGCCTGCGCCGCCGTGGCCGCCACATCCAGGTCGGCCTGCTCCCCTCACCCACGGGCGCGACTCCCGTCCCCATGGCTCGCGTCATCGCCCTGGAGCTCGAACTCCTCGGCAGCCACGGCATGGCCGCCCACACCTATCCGCCGATGCTGGAACTGGTGGGCGCGGGAGCCCTCCGCCCCGACCTCCTCGTGACCTCCACCATCCCTCTGGACGCGACCCCGCAGGCGCTGGCGGCTCTGGGTACCGCACCCGGCGCGGGCGTGACGGTCATCGAACCGTGGAGCTGACCTCGAAGGGCTCGCGCGGTCACTCCGTTCTGCGGCCTCGGTTGCCCGGCCGGGAGGCGACCCAGGCGCGGACGGTGTCCGCGTACCAGTAGGGCTTGCCGCCCTCGATGTGGTCGGGCGGAGGCAGTAGTCCGTGCTTGCGGTACGACCGCACGGTGTCCGGCTGCACCCGGATGTGCGCCGCGATCTCCTTGTACGACCAGAGCCTTCGGTCGGTCATGAGCTGTACCTCCCTGCGCTGCCGCGGCGCCGGCCGGGAACGGCCGTCGGGGGAGCCGGGCAGTGCACTGGCGATCACCAAGCCTGTGTCCGGTCAACGACGCAGAGTGAGCGCGGGGAAGCGCCTGTGGGCCGGGTGTGACCCAGGGCCCGCGTACCCGCGACATGTGTGACAAGGGAGTGGCTTTTGTGACACAGGTGCAGCAGAGGCGTATACGAGATCTGCCCACTGGTCCGAATGTCTGGACAAACTATTGACAGGCTCCCGTGCGGAGACTAGAAACCGGAGAGAACCGCCGACGACGGCGCGACGGGAACGCGAAGGGATCTCGATGGCGTACGACCTGATCACCATGGGGCGGATCGGCGTGGACCTCTATCCGCTCCAGACCGGTGTCCCGCTCCCGCAGGTGTCGTCCTTCGGCAAGTTCCTCGGCGGATCGGCGACCAACGTCGCGGTCGCCGCCGCCCGCCTCGGCCGCCGTACGGCGGTGATCACCCGCACCGGCGACGACCCCTTCGGCACCTACCTGCACGAAGCACTGCGCGACTTCGGCGTCGACGACCGCTGGGTCACCCCTGTACCCGGACTGCCCACGCCGGTCACCTTCTGCGAGGTGTTCCCGCCGGACGACTTCCCGCTGTACTTCTACCGGCAGCCCAAGGCCCCCGACCTGGAGATCGACGCCCATGACCTCGATCTCGACGCCATCCGCGAGGCGGGCATCTTCTGGGTCACCGGTACCGGGCTGAGCGAGGAGCCCAGCCGTACGGCGACCCTCGCGGCCCTCGCCCACCGGGCGAAGGCGGGCACGACGGTCTTCGACCTCGACTGGCGTCCGATGTTCTGGACCGACCCCGAAGCGGCCCGCCCCTTCTACGCCGAAGCCCTGCGCCACACCACCGTCGCGGTCGGCAACCTCGACGAGGTGGAGGTCGCCACCGGCATCCGCGAACCGCACGCCGCCGCCCGCGCCCTCCTCGACGCCGGTGTCGAGCTCGCGGTCGTGAAGCAGGGGCCCAAGGGAGTCCTCGCCGTGCATCAGAGCGGCGAGTCCGCCGAGGTCCCCCCGCTCCCGGTCACCGTCCTCAACGGCCTCGGCGCCGGCGACGCCTTCGGCGGCTCCCTCTGCCACGGCCTCCTCGCCGACTGGGAACTGGAGAAGATCATGCGCCACGCCAACGCAGCCGGCGCCATCGTCGCCTCCCGGCTGGAGTGCTCCTCCGCGATGCCGACCCCGGACGAGGTGGCAGCGGCCCTCGCGGCAGGAGCCGTAGGCACCACGGGGGCCGGACAGTGAGCGTCGACGTCGCGGATCTCGTCCGCACCCGCACCCACCACCCCGAGGCGATCGCCGAGGCCGCCGCCCGCCGCGTCCGACGCCCGCTGCTCGGCGAGAGCGGCCGGCTGATGATCGTCGCCGCCGACCACCCCGCCCGCGGCGCCCTCGGGGTCGGCGACCGCAAACTGGCCATGGCCAACCGCGCCGACCTCCTCGAACGTCTCTGCCTCGCGCTCGGCAGACCCGGCGTCGACGGCGTCCTCGCCACCGCCGACATACTCGACGACCTGCTGCTGCTCGGCGCCCTCGACCACAAGGTCGTCATGGGCTCGATGAACCGCGGCGGACTCCAGGGTGCCCGCTTCGAACTCGACGACCGCTTCACCGGCCACCGCCCCGAGGATCTGCAGCGCCTCGGCTTCGACGCCGGCAAGCTGCTGCTGCGGATCGACTACGACGACCCGGGCTCCCTGAACACCCTGGAGTCCACCGCCCGCGCCATCGACGAGATGGCGGCCCGCAGACTCCCCGTCTTCGTCGAGCCGTTCATCTCCCGCCGGGACGCCGACGGGCGGCTGCGCAACGACCTGTCCGCCGACGCCGTCACCCGGTCCATCGCCATCGCCTCCGGTCTCGGCGGCAGTTCGGCGTACACCTGGCTGAAGGTGCCGGTCACCGACAACCCCGACGACATGGCCCAGGTCATGGAGACGACGACGCTGCCCGCCGTGCTCCTCGGCGGCGAGGTCGGGGACGACCAGGACGGCGCGTACGAGAAGTGGCGCGGCGCGCTGCAACTGCCCACCGTGCGGGGCCTGGTGGTCGGCCGTTCGCTGCTGTACCCGGCGGACGGCGATGTGACCGCCGCCGTGGACACCGCCGTAGGACTGCTGTGAGGGCCGCATGAGCAACGAGTTGTACGTCCCGAAGGGCACCACCGCCGACGCGTACTACACGCTCGACATCGACCCGAAGTTGGCCGGCTGGACGCACAGCAGCCTGCGGATCGTCGAGTTGGAGCCGGGTGGCACCCATACCTTCACCACCGGGGACAGCGAGTGGATCGTGCTGCCCCTGCAAGGCGGTTGTACGGTGCAGGTCATGGACGAGGTGTTCCGCCTCCTGGGGCGGGACAGCGTGTTCGCCTCGGTCACCGACTTCGCCTACGTGCCTCGCGACGCCCAGGCACAGATCTCCTCCGGCGCGGGAGGCCGCTTCGCCCTGGCAGGAGCGAAGTGCGAGCGACGACTCCCCGCCCGCTACGGCCCCGCGCCGGAGGTCCCCGTCGAGCAGCGCGGCAGCGGCACCTGCACGCGCCACGTCCGCAACTTCGCCTCGGCCGACGCCTTCGAGTGCGACAAGCTCATCGCCGTCGAGGTGGTCACGCCCGGCGGCAACTGGTCCTCGTACCCGCCGCACAAGCACGACGAGCACCGGCCGGGCGAGGAGTCGCAACTGGAGGAGATCTACTACTTCGAGATCGACGGCCCGGACGGTTTCGGCTATCAGCGCGTGTTCCCCTCGCGCGACGGCGGATCCGACGTCCTCGCCGAGGTCCGCTCCGGTGACGCCGTCCTCGTCCCCGACGGCTGGCACGGCCCGTCCATCGCCCAGCCCGGCCACGACATGTACTACCTGAACGTCATGGCGGGACCGGGTGAGACCCGGGAGTGGCGGATCTGCTTCCACCCCGACCACGTCGAAAGCACAGGGGGTTACCGATGACCACCAGGCTCACGGTCGCACAGGCGCTCGTACGCTTCCTCGCCGCCCAGTACACGGAGCGGGACGGCGTACGGCAGCGGCTCATCGGCGCCACCTGGGGCATCTTCGGCCACGGCAACGTCGCCGGGATCGGCCAGGCGCTCGTCGAGTACGCGGACGTCATGCCGTACCACCAGGGCCGCAACGAACAGGCGATGGTGCACGCGGCGGTCGGCTACGCCCGCCAGTCGGGCCGCCTGTCCACGCACGCGGTGACGACGTCGATCGGCCCGGGCGCCACCAACCTGGTCACCGGCGCCGCCCTCGCGACCATCAACCACCTCCCGGTCCTGCTCCTCCCTGGCGACATCTTCGCCACCCGCCCCGCCGACCCGGTCCTCCAGCAGCTCGAAGTGCCGTACGCGGGCGACGTGTCGGTCAACGACTCCCTGCGCCCGGTGTCGAAGTACTTCGACCGGATCACCCGGCCGGAAGCCCTGATCCCGGCGGCGCTGCAGGCCATGCGCGTGCTCACCGACCCGGTCGAGACGGGAGCGGTCACGCTCGCGCTGCCCCAGGACGTGCAGGCCGAGGCGTACGACTGGCCGGAGGACTTCTTCGCCGAGCGCACCTGGGTCGTACGCCGTCCGGGCGCCGATCCGACCGAACTCGCCGAGGCCGTACGGACCATCAGGCAGGCCCGACGACCGCTGCTGATCGCCGGCGGCGGCGTCCACCACAGCCGTGCCGAGGGCGCCCTCGCCGAGTTCGCCGAGACCACCGGCATCCCCGTCGCCTCCACCCAGGCCGGCAAGGGCTCCCTGCCCTACGACCACCCCCAGGACGTCGGCGGCATCGGCCACACCGGCACGGCCACCGCCGACGAACTGGCCCGCACGGCCGACCTGGTGATCGGCGTCGGCACGCGGTACACCGACTTCACCACCGCCTCCGGCACACTCTTCACGGGCCCGGACGTCCGCTTCCTCAACCTCAACATCGCCGCGTACGACGGCCACAAGCTCGCCGGGATGCCCCTGATCGCGGACGCCCGTACCGGCCTGGAGGAGCTGACCGAGAGGCTGGAGATGCACGACCACCGGGTCGCGCCGTCGTACGTCACCGAGTACACCGAGGACAAGGAGCGCTGGGAGCAGCGCGTCGACGCCTGTTACGAGGCGGACGAGCCGGACGTACGGCCGACGCAGCCGCAGGTGCTCGGCGCGCTGGACGCGATCGTCGACGAGTCGGACGTGATCATCAACGCAGCCGGTTCGCTCCCCGGCGACCTGCACAAGCTGTGGCGGGCGCGGTCGTACGACCAGTACCACCTGGAGTACGGCTACTCCTGCATGGGCTACGAGATCCCGGCCGCGATCGGCGTGAAGCTCGCCGCCCCGGACCGGCCGGTGTGGGCGCTGGTCGGCGACGGTACCTACCTGATGATGCCGACGGAGATCGTGACCGCCGTGCAGGAGGGCATCGCGATCAAGGTACTGCTGGTGCAGAACCACGGGTACGCGTCGATCGGAGGCCTGTCGGAGGAAACGGGCGGCGAGCGCTTCGGCACCGCCTACCGCTACCGCAACGACGACGGGGCCTTCGCCGGCGCCCCGCTCCCCGTCGACCTGGCCGCCAACGCGGCCAGCCTGGGCATGCGGGTGCTGCGGGCGAAGACCGTACGCGACCTGCGGGCGGCGCTCGCCGAGGCGCGGGCCGCCGACACTCCCACATGTGTCTACGTGGAGACCGAAACGGCAGACACAGTGTCGGGCGCGCCTCCGGCGCAGGCCTGGTGGGATGTACCCGTGGCCGAGACCGCGACCCGAGCGTCCGCGGTCAAGGCCCGTGAGCTGTACGAACGGCACGTCTCGACCCGACGCCGCCATCTGTGAAGGAGCAACTGGGCATGACGAAGATCGTCAACCACTGGATCGGCGGCAAGTCCGTCGAAGGCGCGTCGGGCACGTACGGTCCCGTCACGGACCCGGCGACCGGCGCGGTCACCACGAAGGTCGCGTTCGCATCCGTCGACGAGGTGGACGCGGCGGTCGCGGCGGCGAAGGAGGCCTTCGTGACCTGGGGCCAGTCCTCGCTGGCCCAGCGCACGTCCGTCCTGTTCAGGTTCCGGGCGCTGCTGGACGAGCACCGTGACGAGATCGCCGAGCTGATCACCGCCGAGCACGGCAAGGTGCACTCCGACGCCCTCGGTGAGGTGGCGCGCGGCCTGGAGATCGTCGACCTGGCCTGCGGTATCAACGTGCAGCTGAAGGGCGAGCTGTCCACGCAGGTGGCGAACCGGGTCGACGTGGCCGCGATCCGGCAGCCGCTGGGTGTGGTCGCCGGCATCACGCCGTTCAACTTCCCGGCGATGGTGCCGATGTGGATGTTCCCGCTGGCCATCGCGTGCGGCAACACGTTCGTGCTGAAGCCGAGCGAGAAGGACCCGTCGGCGTCGATCCGCCTCGCCGAGCTGCTGGCCGAGGCCGGGCTGCCGGACGGCGTCTTCAACGTCGTGCACGGCGACAAGGTGGCCGTCGACCGCCTCCTGGAGCACCCGGACGTCAAGGCGGTGTCCTTCGTCGGCTCCACCCCGATCGCCCGCTACATCCACACCACCGCCTCCGCGGGCGGCAAGCGCGTCCAGGCCCTCGGCGGTGCCAAGAACCACATGCTGGTCCTGCCGGACGCCGACCTCGACGCGGCGGCGGACGCGGCCGTGTCCGCGGCCTACGGCTCGGCGGGCGAGCGCTGCATGGCGATCTCCGCGGTCGTCGCGGTCGGCGCGATCGGTGACACGCTGGTGGAGAAGATCCGGGAGCGCGCCGAGAAGATCAAGATCGGCCCGGGCAACGACCCGGCCTCCGAGATGGGCCCGCTGATCACCGCGGCCCACCGCGACAAGGTGGCGTCGTACGTCGAGGGCGCGGCGGCGGAGGGCGCCGAGGTCGTCCTGGACGGCACCGGTTACACGGTCGACGGCTTCGAGGACGGCCACTGGATCGGCATCTCGCTGCTCGACAAGGTGCCGACCAGCGCGAAGGCCTACCAGGACGAGATCTTCGGCCCGGTGCTGTGCGTGCTGCGCGTGGACACGTACGAGGACGGCGTGGCGCTCATCAACAACTCGCCGTTCGGCAACGGCACCGCGATCTTCACCCGGGACGGCGGCGCCGCCCGCCGCTTCCAGCTGGAGATCGAGGCCGGCATGGTCGGCGTGAACGTCCCGATCCCGGTCCCCGTCGGCTACCACTCCTTCGGCGGCTGGAAGGACTCCCTCTTCGGCGACCACCACATCTACGGCAACGACGGCACGCACTTCTATACGCGTGGCAAGGTCGTCACCACCCGCTGGCCGGACCCGGCGGACGCCCCGGCGGGCGTCGACCTGGGCTTCCCGCGCAACCACTGAGGAAGCAGCGGCCACCTTAAGGCCGTACGGCCGCCGAGCGGGGGATCAGCCCTGCTGCTCGGCGGCCCTCTTCACCTGTCGGCGAGGTGACCGGCGCCTGCGGCCGACGGTGCCGAACCGCGGGCCACCAGGACGATGAGGTCGCGCAACTGCTCGGCGTACAGCCGCATGTTCTTGTACGCGATGTCGGTGTCCGGGTAGCGGCACGTGAACCACAGGCCCTCGTGGAGCCTGTTGAACCACACGCACACCTGGTCGCCGTACGACACCCGGATCAGTGCGTACGCCGCCAGCTCGGACCAGCGCCCGGAACCGGGGATGCCCCGGGCGTCGACGAACGAGACGATCGAGTACAGGTCGGGCGACGTCGGGCGGAAGTCAGAGCCGAGCAGGCGGAGCACCCGGGCGATGGGCATCCGGGCCAGCGGCCTGCTGGTCTGCAGCTGGCTGCGCACGGTCTTCAGGAGGGTGGCGAAGTCGGCGGCCGGCACCAGGGGAACCTCGATCGGCGCGCCGCCGACATACCAGCCGACCGAGTCCGACCACTGGGACTTCACCCTGGTGTGGAACGGCACGACCGTGCGATACACGGACTGCCCGCCGATCTCCCGGACGATGATGCTCGTGGCCGCCAGAACGCCGACCAGGCTTCCGCCATAGGGCCGGCAGTACGCCTCGAAGGCGGCGGCGTCGTCCGGGCTCACGAGCATCTCGGACATGAGCTTCTGGGCGGGCAGCCGGCCGCCGGGAACCACACCGAGATCGACGGGGAAGCTCGGCAGCCTGCCGCCGCATCGGTGGATGAACTCCCGCCAGCGAGCGACGATCTCATGGGTCCCGTCGATCCGGTCCGCGTCCGCCCGCTCGATCTCGCAGAAGTCGATGTAACTGCCGGCCGGCGTCTGCTCCACGGCACGGCCCGCGACGTTCGCCGCATACAGCTCATGGACCTCGGCGGGGATGCGCTGGATCGAGTAGGAGTCGACGTTGCTGTGGTCGAAGGCCATGTACACGCTGGTGCAGTCGTCCCGGACGACCGCCGTGTAGATGAGGTTCGGCCAGCCGAGCGCGTCCGCCGCGACGTCGAAGCGGTCCTGCAGGTGCCGGACCAGGTCCGCCGGTTCGGAGAAGTCGCCGACGACCTCGCGATGCAGCGACACCGCCCCGGTGCTGAGCGTGAACCGGCGCATCTCGCCGTCGCGCAGACGGAAGCCGCTGCGCAGCGTCTCGTGGCGGAGGGTCCAGCTGCGCAGTGCGTCCTCCAGCGCGTCCAGGTCGATCCTGCCCGGGATGTCGAACGCCGTGCCGAGCCAGGTCGGCACGAACAGGCCGTCCTCACGCACGGACCGGGCGGTGCGGATGTGCGACTCCTGGATGTACGCCGGTGGCCGGGAGTCGTCCGGCAGGTCCGCCGCCGCCTGAACGGTCGCCGGACTGAGCGTCCACTCGACGAGCCGTCCGGGCCGGACCTCGCACCGCTGGATGTCTGTGATGCGCACAGGGCGTCTCCGTTCGCAGAGGGGCAGATCTTCAAGGATCAGATGCGGATACGCCAGAAACGTGCTGCTTTGCGGCTTTTCATGCGGCTTTTCAGCGGAACGGATGGTGTCTCGAACGCCAGTGCCCGGCCCGGTGGGCGGTGGGGCGGGCGTACCACGGCCGCAGTACGTGGGAGAGGGCGCGTACCTCCGTGGGAGGGGTGGGGGTTCGGTCTCCGGTCGATAACTTGCCGACAGGTTCGCCCCGTACCGTTGACGCATGGATCTTCGACTGCCCGCATGGCGTGGGCTACGGCGGCCGCGGCGGATCGTCGCGGCCGCGGCCGCGGTCGTGGCGCTCGCCGGTGCCGGTACGTGGACGGCCGTCGCCGACGACGACGCGCCCGCGGTGCGCCGCGCCGACCGGGTGATGGCCATGGGTGACGGGGTGCGCATCGACACCTCGTACTTCATCTCGGGCTCGGCCGGCCGTCGGCCCGCCGTCCTGCTGGCGCACGGCTTCGGCGGCAGCAAGGACGACGTACGGCAGCAGGCGGAGGACCTGGCGAGAGACGGGTACGCGGTGCTGACCTGGTCGGCGCGCGGGTTCGGCGACTCGACCGGGAAGATCGGGCTGAACGGTCCGGACGCCGAGGTCGCCGACGTCTCCCGGCTGATCGACTGGCTGGCCGAGCAGCCCCAGGTACAGCTCGACAAGGGCGGCGACCCGCGCGTGGGCATGGCGGGAGCGTCGTACGGCGGCGCGATCTCCCTGCTCGGCGCCGGGTACGACAACCGGGTGGACGCCATCGCCCCGGCGATCACGTACTGGAACCTCGCGGACGCCCTCTTCCCGAACGGCGTGTTCAAGAAGCTGTGGGCCGGGATCTTCGTCAACTCCGGCGGCGGCTGCGCCGAGTTCGAGCCGCGGCTGTGCGAGATGTACGAGCGGGTCGCCACGTCCGGCACCCCGGACACCGAGGCGCGGGACCTGCTTCAGGCCCGCTCGCCCTCGGCGGTCGGCGACCGCATCAAGGTGCCGACCCTCCTGGTGCAGGGCCAGTCCGACTCCCTCTTCCCGCTCGGCCAGGCCGACGCGGCGGCCAGGGCCATCAAGGCGAACGGCGCCCCCGTCGACGTCGACTGGATCGCCGGCGGCCATGACGGCGGCGACATGGAGACGAGCCGCGTCCAGGCGCGCGTGCAGTCCTGGTTCGACCGGTACCTCAAGGACGACAAGGACGCCGACACCGGCCCCGCCTTCCGGGTCACCCGCACCGGAGGCGTCGACTCCACCGACGGCGAGGCCCTGCTGCGGGGCGCGAGCGCGGACGCGTACCCCGGCCTGGAGAGCGGACAGCGCTCGGTGGAACTGACCGGACGCGAGCAGACCTTCGACAACCCGCCCGGCGCCGGCCCGCCCGCCGTCTCCGCCCTCCCCGGCCTCGGCGGTGCCGGCGGCCTCGCCCAGCTGTCCTCGCTGGGCGTAGGAGTGTCCCTCGACTTCCCGGGCCAGTACGCCCGCTTCGAGTCGGCGCCCGTCGGCGACGACCTGCGCATCACCGGATCGCCGACGGTGACCGTCCACGTGCAGTCCAGCAGCGACGACGCGGTCCTGTTCGCCAAGGTGTACGACGTCGGAGCCGACGGCACCCAGCAGGTGCTGCCCTCCCAGCTGGTGACCCCCCTCAGGGTCGAGGGCGCCAGGTCCGGCAAGGACGTGACGATCACACTCCCGACGATCGACCACGAGGTCGACAAGGGCCACCGGCTGCGCCTGGTCCTCGCCTCGACCGACCTCGCGTACGCCTCCCCGGCCGCCCCGGCGACGTACACCGTCTCCCTGAAGAGCGACCTGACGATCCCGACGGCCCCCGCCGTCACGACCGCCGCCGCCCCGCTGCCGGCCTGGGTGTGGTGGCTGCCGCTGACCGGCGCCGGGATCGCCCTGGCCCTGCTGCTCTCGGCCCGCCGCCGCACCGCCACGCCGGCACCGGACCCCGCCCTGTCCGACGTCCCGCTCCAGATCACCGACCTGAGCAAGCGGTACGCGAATTCGGCGGACCGGTACGCGGTCAAGGACCTGTCCTTCCACGTGGAGAAGGGCCAGGTGCTCGGCCTGCTCGGCCCCAACGGCGCGGGCAAGACGACGACCCTGCGCATGCTGATGGGCCTGATCAAGCCGGACGGCGGCGAGATCCGCGTCTTCGGCCACGCGATCCGCCCCGGTGCGCCGGTGCTGTCCCGGGTGGGCGCCTTCGTCGAGGGCGCGGGCTTCCTGCCGCACCTCTCCGGCCGCGAGAACCTGGAGCTGTACTGGCAGGCCACCGGCCGCCCGGCCGAGGACGCCCACCTGGACGAGGCGTTGGAGATCGCCGGGCTCGGCGACGCGCTGGCCCGCGCGGTGCGCACGTACTCCCAGGGCATGCGCCAGCGCCTGGCCATCGCCCAGGCCATGCTCGGCCTGCCGGACCTGCTCATCCTCGACGAACCCACCAACGGCCTCGACCCGCCCCAGATCCGTGAGATGCGCGAGGTGATGATCCGGTACGCGGCGGCCGGCCGTACGGTGATCGTCTCCAGCCACCTCCTGGCCGAGGTCGAGCAGTCCTGCACGCATCTCGTGGTGATGGACCGGGGCAGGCTCGTCCAGGCGGGCCCGGTCGGCGAGATCGTCGGCTCCGGCGACACCCTCCTCGTCGGCACCGCCGTGCCCGTGGAGGAGCCGGTCGCCGAGAAGGTCGCCGCCCTGCCGGGCGTCGCCTCCGCCGTCCTCACCGACGACGGACTCCTCGTCCGCCTCGACCCCGACGGCAGCCCGGCCCGCCTGGTCGCCGAACTCGTACGGCTCGAAGTGCCCGTCGCGTCGGTCGGCCCGCACCGCCGCCTGGAAGACGCCTTCCTCACCCTGATCGGAGGTTCCGCATGAGCACGCTCACCGAGCGCACCGAGGTCGCCTCCGGTTACCGGGCGGGCCGTACGCTGCCCCTCCGGGTCGAGCTGGTCCGCCAGTTGAAACGGCGCCGCACGCTGGTCATGTTCGGCATCCTCGCCGTCCTGCCGTTCGTGCTGGTCGTCGCGTTCGCGATCGGCGGCGAGCCGGATGCCGGCGGCGACCGGATCACGCTGATGGACTCGGCGACCGCGTCCGCCGCCAACTTCGCCGCGGTCAACCTCTTCGTCTCCGCGGGCTTCCTGCTGGTGGTCCCGGTGGCCCTGTTCTGCGGGGACACGGTCGCCTCGGAGGCCGGCTGGTCGTCCCTGCGCTATCTGCTGGCGGCGCCCGTGCCGCGGGCCCGGCTGCTGTGGTCCAAGCTGGTCGTCGGGCTCGGCCTGAGCCTGGCCGCGATGGTGCTGCTGCCCCTCGTCGCGCTGGCCGTCGGCAGCGTCGCCTATGGCTGGGGCCCGCTGCAGATCCCCACCGGCGGTGCGCTCGACGCGGGCACCGCGGCCCAGCGACTCGTGGTGGTCGTGGCGTTCATCTTCGTGTCGCAACTGGTCACCGCCGGGCTGGCGTTCTGGCTGTCGACCAGGACCGACGCCCCCCTGGGCGCGGTCGGTGGCGCGGTCGGCCTGACCATCGTCGGCAACGTCCTCGACGCGGTGACCGCCCTCGGCGACTGGCGCCACTTCCTGCCCGCGCACTGGCAGTTCGCCTGGGCGGACGCCGTCCAGCCCAGCCCCGAGTGGTCCGGCATGATCCAGGGCACCGCGATTTCCATTACATACGCACTCGTGCTTTTCGCTTTGGCGTTCCGGGGTTTCGCCCGCAAGGACGTGGTCTCGTAAGCGCGCCAACCGGGTGAACCTGCGAAACCAATTCTCGGGTGTCGTGTTGATGAAGCCGTAGGGCTAAGGACTCCTCGGACCGGGCCAAGTGCAAGAACGACTGACCGCCCAACGCACCAGCTTCCCGGCTGTGTCCTGGCCGGCCTTGGACGAAATCTCCGTTCCGAGGCCGGCCTTCCCAGTGCTTCATTCTTCGAGCAGGAAGACAACGACATTGCGACAGACCCTGAGCAGGGGAGTGTTCGCGGCGGCCGCCGCCACGGGCATGCTCTCCCTGTACGGCACGTCCGCCATCGCTGACACCCAGGCGGAAGCAGTCACCAAGGATTCTCCCGGTGTGCTGTCCGGGAACGCCGTGCAGGTGCCGATCAAGGTGCCGTTGAACCTGTGCGGCAACACCGTCGATGTGGCCGCGTTGCTCAACAAGGCGTTCGGCAACAGCTGCGCCAACACCTCGGACAAGAAGGAGGACGGGTCGGCCAAGTCCTCTTCTGAGACGTTCGACAAGTCCGGTAAGTCCAGCGGATCCGGCAAGTCCAGCAGCTCCAGCAGCTCCGGCGACTCCGACGGCTACGGCGACGACACCTCCGGCGCGCACGCGGAAGGGGTCGCCAAGGATTCTCCCGGTGTGCTGTCCGGGAACAGCCTGCAGGTGCCGGTCGACTTGTCGGTGAACGTGTGCGGCAACGCCGTCGATATCCTCGCGGTGTTCAACGAGGCGGCAGACGACACCTGCTCGAACCGTGACTACGGCTACGGCACCGAGGTGGACACGCCTGCGAAGCCGAGTGCGCCGTCCACGCCCGCCACCCCGGCTCCTCCGCGCGTCAAGGAGGCGCCGCGTCCCACGCCGCCGAGCGAGCTGCCGCCCATGGCCGAGGTGCTGCCCGGCGAGGTGCCCCAGCTGGCCGAGACCGGCAGCGGTGCGCTGATGGCGGCCTCGGCCGCCAGTGCCGCACTGCTCGCGGGCGGGGTCCTGGTGTACCGCCGCAGCCGCGCCACCTCCCACCGGTAGGTGCCCCTGCCGGACGCAACCCGCCCGGCACCCGAACCGGGAGGAAACGCCGCTCGGGGCCGCTGACGACGAGGGAGTCGTCAGCGGCCCCGAGCGGCTTCGCGTTGCTTCGTCAGCGGCGTACCGGCGACGGCGTTTCGGTTCGGCGGCCGCCTCCCGGTACGGGGACCGTCGCGCTCGTCGGGGTCGACCTGAGCCGGCGGCGTACCCCTCGGACGAGGGTCTCCGCCGTGAAGGACGCGCCCTGGACGAAGCGCATGGCCGGGCCGAAGCCGGAGGCGGTCACCAGGCCCGCGAGGAACAGTCCGGGCTGGGAGGACTCGAAGTCGCGCCCGACCACCGGGGAGCCGTCGGGCAGGGCCGCCAGCGTTCCGCGCAGCTCGGGCGAGAGCAGTCCGAGCCGGTCGCAGCGCGGCCGGAACCCTGTGGCGGCGATGACATGTTCGGTTTCCAGGGCGCTCCGGACGCCCGCGCGGCTCACCATGTCCAGCCGCAGGCCGCCCGGTACCGCACAGGCCGCGGTGACCTCATGACCCGGCAGCAGCTCCACCACGCCTTCCACCCGGTCCCGCACCCACCACGCGCCCGCCGGACCCAGCGCCGTGGTCGCGATGCGGGCCCGGGTCGACTCCGGCAGGCGCCGGAAAAGGCCGGGGCGCTCGGCGTAGAACCAGTTCCGCCAACCGGGGCCGAGGCCGCTGTGCGGGGAGCGGAGCGACTGCCACCAGGGGCGCTCCCAGGGCGGCGGCACGTCGTTCCACCGCAGCCCGTCGGCCCGCGCCAGCACACGTACGGACGTGCCCTGTTCGGCGAGCAGCGCCGCGGTCTCCAGGGCCGCCTGGCCGCCGCCGATGACCGTGACGTCCTTGCCGCGGAAGCGGTCGAGGTCGCTGTGGTGGCTGCTGTGCGTCACCAGTGAGGGGTGCAGTCCGCGCAGCGCCTGCGGGATCTCGACGAACGGCATGACACCGACCGCCAGCGCCACCGCCCGCGCGTACAGCGCCTGTCCGTCCTCGGTGACCGCCGTGAAGCCGCCGGGGCCGGACACCACCCGGGTGATCGTGCGCTCGTCCACCTCCGGCACGGCATGGCGCGCGAACCACAGGCCGTACGACGCGAACGCCTCGACCGGGATCGGCTGCGCATGACGTGCCGTCAGGCCGTGCTCGGCGCAGTAGACGTCCAGGCGCCAACGCCCGGCCGGGTCGGAGAGGTTGGACGCCCAGGGCTCCGACTTCAGGAACATGCCGCGGGGCATGTGGTCCCGCCAGGACGCCATGGGCCGGCCGAACACGCGCAGGTTCAGCCCGGCGGCCGCGGCGTGGGACGCGATCGACAGGCCGTACGGGCCTGCGCCCACCACCAGAAGGTCGTACATCATCAACTGCTCGCTTTCTCGTTATCGGTCAGGGAGGGCGAGGACGCCCGGGGAATGAGCCGCGGCGCCGCCGGTGCCGCCGCCGTCGCGCCCAGCCGCTCACGCAGCCGGCGGGACACATGCCTGCACCACAGGCCCCACATCGCCCATCCGGGCGCGCGGTCGTCCGGGGCGTACCAGGCCAGTTCGCGCCCGCCCGGCGCCGCACGCAGTGCCGCGAGGGGCGCGTAGTTCTCCACCACGAACGTCCGCCCGGCCATGGGGGCCCCGTCCGGCAGCGGACGGCCCGTCAGGTCCAGGTGCAGGGCGCGTACGACGTCCAGTCCCGCGCTGTCGGCGAAGAGCCGGAACTGCGCGCCGGGGCGCGGGTTGAAGTCGAGCAGGTGATAGCTGCCCGTCGTGCCGCAGCGGCGGAAGTCGAGGTCGAAGATGCCGCGGTAACCCAGCTCGCCGGTGAGCCGCTCGGCCAGCGCCTGCACCTGCGGGTTGGGTGTCCAGCAGCCCACCGCGGTCAGCCCCGCTCCCCGCGGCCAGTCCAGCCGCTTGCGGCCTGGCCCGCCCGCGCGCAGGGTGCCCGAGTGGTCGGCGTAGCCGTGGAAGAACCAGTCCCGGTTCGGCCCCGGCGGCAGGTACGCCTGCAGCAGCAGCCGACTGCCCGCCTCCTCGGTGCGCAGATACAGCTCGCGGGCCTGCTGCACGGAGCGCACCAGCACCGTGCTGCGCAGCCCGCTGCCGGCCGGCAGCAGCCAGGGCCGGCTCCACTTCGCCACCAGCGGCAGCCCGAGCTGCCGCGCGTCGGCGGCGGCCCGTGCCGCACTGTCCGGGACCAGCGTCATCGGGTGGGGGACGCCCGCGGACGCGCACACGGCGGCCAGTTCCGCCTTGTCGGCCACGCGTTCGGGCAGCGTGCCCGGCATCGTCGGCAGCAGGTAGGAGGGCGCGAGTTCGGTCCGCATCCGAGCCACGGCGACGGCGCACGCGTCGTCCATCGGGACCAGGACGGCCGGACGCGCGATCCGGTCGGCCACGCGGCGCAGCACGCCGAGGATGTCGTCCGGGGAGGCTCCCGGGAGCGGCGGGGGATGCATCTGACGCACGTAACGCGACACATGGACCGGACTTCTCGCTGAATCGGCGACGACATGCACCTCCACTCCCGCTCTGCCGAGCGAACGCACGGCTCCCAGCGTGCCGTGGTGAAAAGGGTTCCGGTCGATTCGTAGCAGTACGGCAGGGACGCGGGTGTCGAGTAGCGGCACGAAATCTCTCTTTCTAACGGATTGGCTCACCCGCACGGGCGGGCGCAGCACTCGAAAGCCGCAATGGCAGTGGCACCATTGGTTTTTCTGTGCCTGACTTCATGTGACGGTTGGTCAATAAGCAGGAACTGCGGCGGAAGGCCGGAGGAGATTGAGGAAAGGAACAGCATGGCCCCTCACCACAAGCGGATCCGGGTCCGCTGGCTGGCCGCGGGCGCGGTGGCGGTCGCAGCCGCGTCGGCAGTCCTGGCGTCCGGTCTCCCGGTGGAGGTGAGGGTGGTGCCGAGCGACGATGCTCGCCCTCCGGCGCCGGTCCCGGCGGCTCCCGCCCCCGAGGTCCCAGGGCCCTCGTCGGGCAGTAAGGCTCTGACCTTCGGTGCCTTCCTCGGCTCCGACGCCCGTGGCGTGGCCCGCATGCCGCGGTTCAGCCACTGGCTGGGCGGTGCCGAGCTCCGCGTCGGCCACACCTACCTGCCCGGCAACAGCTGGCGCGACATCGAGGGCGCCCCCGGCTTCCTCAACGTGTGGGCGAACTGGCGCAACCAGGAGGACGACCGGATGCTCATCCTCAACGTCCCCCTGCAGGAGCGCAACGAGGCGGGCGTCTCCGACGCCGAGGTCCGCAAGCTGTTGCGGCGGGGCGCGGCCGGGGAGTTCGATCACCACTTCCGTGCCCTCGCCGAGCGGCTGGTCCAGCTGGAGGTGCCGGACACGGTCCTGGTGCTCGGCTGGGAGATGAACGGCACCACGTACACCCATCGCTGCGGTCCGGACCCGCAGGCCTGGAAGAAGTACTGGAACAGGATCGTCACCACCATGCGTTCGGTGCCGGGCCAGAAGTTCCGGTTCGAATTCACGCCGAGCCGTGGCAGGGACGCCATCCCCTGGACGGAGTGCTATCCGGGGAATGACACGGTCGACATCATCGGCATGGACGCCTACGACCAGCCGGTCGGAAAGTCGTTCGACCAGCAGGTGAATGAGCCCTACGGACTTCAGGACCATGTGGATTTCGCGAAGGCCCACGGAAAACCCATCTCGTATCCCGAATGGGGACTCTTCCGCAACGGCGACAATGCCGAGTACATGCGGCGCATGCTCGCGTGGATCGGCGAGCACCGGCCGCTCTACAACACGCTGACCGACTACTGTCCGCACGGTGTGTGGAGTTGCGAGGACAACCCGAGGTCGTCCGACCTCTACCGGTCCTTCTTCGGCGGCATCGACGAGGCGACGCCGCCCCCCACACCACCCACGCCGGAGCCGACGCCGCCCCCCACACCGCCGGCCCCGGAGGAGGAGTGCACGCCGGTGGACCTGGGCAGCTGGCTGGAGGAGGCGCTCGGCGGGAAGCTCTGCCTCCGCTTCGACTGGTGGTAGTGCCGCCGGGAGTTCGACCGCTTCCACCGCCGTCACCGCTGTCCGCGCACATCGGCGGCGGCGGCCGGGCCCGGCACCGAGGCGGCCGGGAGCGGGTCGTCGTCCTGGCGGGCCTGCCTCGGCCGCGCCAGCAGCGCCAGACCGCACAGCAGCCCGCCCGCGCTCGCGCCCACCAGAGCGGTCACCGCCGGCGACGTGGACGTCGGCTCGGTCGGCTTCACCGCCCGCGAGAACTGCACCAGCCGCACCTGGGTGCTGCTGCTGGTGTCGTCCGCGTGCCGGGTCAGCGCACGGGAGACCGCGTTGGCCATGTCGACGGCGAGGCCGGGACGTGAGGAGGTGGCCGTGACGGCGACCATGGGCGCGTCCGGCGAGGTCGCCGTGCGGACGCTGTGCTGCAGTGTCCGCACCGGCACGCGCGCCCACACCTGTGCGTCCCCGAGCACGGCGAGCTGCGTGGCGGCCCGGCCGTACGCCTGCGCGAAACCGAGCGCGGATTCCGGGCCGCCCTTGTCGGTCGGTACGGCGATGACATAGCTGGTGGCCGTGTACTTGGGGGGTGTGACCAGGCCGTACGTGACGCCGAGCAGGCCGCCGAGGAGGGTGCCGGCCGCGAGCACGGACCAGGACGGCAGCTTCCTGAGACGGGCCAGGGACAGGCGCTGACGGATCGGAGTGGTGGTCATGACGGGCTGGCTCCCAGAGGTGAGAGGGACGACGACGAACTGGAGAGCGCGGCCGCATACACGTCCATGAGGCGGGCTGCGCTGCGGGTGATGCTGTAGCGGTGCGTGACCTCCGGTGCCGTGCGCGGCCGGGGGCCCGCCGCGCGGACCTCGGCGATCGCGCGGGCGTACGCCTCGGCGCCGCCCCGCACCCGCCGGGCGCCGGCGACGGCCGACGGCGGCAGGTCCTCGATCGCCGGGCAGGAGGCGTAGAGCACGGGCAGGCCGGACGCCAGCGCCTCCACGGCCGCGAGGCCGAAGGACTCCTCCATGGACGGGGACGCGAGCAGGTCCATCGCGGAGGTGAGCGAGGGCAGGTCGGGGCCGGGGGAGCCGTCGGGGACGTAGGGGCGTTCGCCGGTGAACAGGACGCGGTGGGCCACGCCGGCCTCGTGGGCCGTGCGGCGCAGGATGGGCTCGTCCGGACCGCCGCCCACCAGCAGCAGCCAGTGGTCGTCCGGGAGCCGGGTGAGCGCGTGCACGAGGACGTCGAACCGCTTCCCCCGGGTGAGCCGGCCGATGCCGCCGATGACGTACGCGCCCTCCGGCAGGCCGAGGCGCCGGCGGGTGCGCTCGCGCCGCTCCGGGTCGAAGCGGAAGCGGTCCACGTCGATGCCGTTCGGGACGACCTCGATGCGGGGCGCGGGCACGCCCCAGCGCTTCAGGCGGTCGGCCACCGTTGCGGAGACGGCGACCGTCGACGAGCCGAGCCGCTCGCTGGCGAGGTACAGCGCGCGTACGCCTGGCGTCAGCCTGCGGCCCTCCATCTGCGAGTCGCCCAGGGAGTGTTCGGTGGCGACGACCGCGCGGACCCCGGCGAAACGTGCGGCGGGCCGGCCGTAGACGCAGGCCCGGTACAGGTGCGTGTGCACCAGGTCGTAGCGGCCTGCGCGGATCACCCGGGCCAGGCGCGGGAGGGCGGTCAGGTCGCGGTTGCCGTCCATGCCGATGTGCACGACGCGGACGCCGTCGGCGGCGAGGCCCTCGGCGACCGCACCGGGGTTGGTGAGCGTCACGACGTCGCAGTCGACGGGCAGATGGCGCAGCAGCAGGCGCAGTTGCTGTTCGGCGCCGCCGACGCCGAGGCCGGTGATGATGTGCAGAGCCTTCATCTCACAGGCCCTCCACCGGGCGGTGGCGCAGCCGGTGCAGCCGGTGCTTGAGGTGCAGGCGCCAGGTCGTGTCGTTCTGGCCGACGTGCACCCGCGGCAGGGCGTGCGGACCGGTCAGCGGGCCGGGGTCGATGGCGCAGGCGTAGGCGTATCCCGCTTCCCGTACGGCCTCGACGGCGCGGGCGTCGACCGTGCCGTACGGGTAGCAGAAGCCGTCGACCCGGGCGCCGGTCAACTCCGCGATCAGCGCGCGGCTTTCGACCACCTCGGTCTTCAGGGTGAGGTCGTCCGCCTTGGTGAGGTCGACGTGGGTCAGCCCGTGCGAGCCGATCTCCACACCCTCGGCGGCCGCGCGCCGGATGCCGTCCGCGGTCAGCAGTGGCTTGCGCGGGCCGAGCGGGTCCCAGGCGTTGTCGCCGCCGAGCCGGCCGGGCAGGACGAAGAGGGTGGCCCCGAAGTTCCAACGGCGCAGGAGCGGCAGGGCGTCGGTGACGAAGTCGGCGTACCCGTCGTCGAAGGTGAGCCCGACCAGTCCCCGCCGCCCGCCCCGGGAGCGGGCGGCGAGCAGCTCGGCCACGGACACACCGCGCAGTCCGCGCCGGTGCAGCCAGGCCAGCTGTCTGTCGAGCCGCTCGGGCGTGACCGTGATGCGGTAGGGGTCGTCCGTGCAGTCGCCCACCGAGTGGTACATCGCCACCCACGGGACCGGGCCGGGGCGCGGGGCGGGGAGTCTGCCGGTGTCGAGGAAATCAGTGGAAGCGGCCATGTGTGAGCCTTCGTGTGACGGTGCGTACGGAGCGCAGTGCGGATGCGACAGGGCCTAGGGCCGAGATGAGCGGAACGAAGACGGCGGTCACGGTCAGACAGCCCGCCGCGAGGCCCGCCACCGGGGACTGAAACCGGCTCGCGACGAACGCGCCGGCTGCGGTGGCGGCGACCGCGGCGAGCACCGGCCTGCTCAGCTCGGCCAGGACCTTCGGAAGGCGGATCGAGACGCTGTGGGGGTTGCTGCGCCGGGCCGTGCGCAGGCCGGCGAGGAGCAGGGCGGCCGTGACGGTGATGCCGATGGCGTTGGCGGCGGCGATCCCCTCCACGCCCCAGGGGCGCACGGTCGCGGCGCCGATCGAGGACGTCACGGCGATGCCCACGGTCATCACGGCGACGGGGTACCAGCTGGGCCGGCCCGCCGAGAAGTACGAGCGGACCAGGGCGCCCACCAGGGTCTGGCCCAGCAGTCCGAGGGCGTACACGCGCATGACGGCCGCCGTCGCCGCGGTGTCGCCCGCGGTGAACGCGCCGCGCTGGAAGAGCAGTTCGATCATCTGCGGGGCGCAGGCGATCACCGCGCACATGCCCAGCAGCACCACACAGGAGGCCAGCACCAGATCCCGCTCCACTCGGCTGCGGGCCCGTGCGGTGTCGCCGTCCGCGAGCGCCCGCGCCACCACCGGGAAGGTCACCGTGCACAGCATCAGCGACAGCGTCATCGGGAGCTGGGCGACCTTCTGCGCGTAGTTCAGGTGCGAGATGGCCCCGGCGGGCAGGGACGAGGCGAGGAAGCGTTCGACGAGGACCTGCGACTGGCGGCACAGCGCGAAGAGGAGTACGGCGGCGATCAGGGCGAGTTGCATCGGCCGCTCCCCGACATCGGCCCCGCCCCCGCCAGGAGTCGGCTTGCGCGAGGCCAACTGCCGCCACAGCGACGGCAGTTGCACCGCCACCATCAGACAGCCGCCCACCGCGACCCCGATCGCCGCCGAGCGCACCCCCCAGCGTTCGCCGAGCAGGAACATCACGGCGATGATGCCGGTGTTGTACGCGACGTAGATCGCCGCGGGCGCGAGGAAACGGCGGTGCGCCCGCAGGGCGGCGCTGCAGTACCCGGCGAGCCCGAAGGCCAGCACGCAGGTCGCCGTGAGCCGGGTGCAGTCGGCGGCGAGGCCGGGGTCGGGCAGGCCCGGCGCCAGGGCCCGGACCAGGTAGGGGGCCACACCGGCGACCAGCGCGGCCACCGCGGCGAGGGCCAGGCACAGACGGGGCAGGGTAGCGGCCACCAGAGCGCGGACGGGGTCGTCCGGGGCGCCCCGGGCGCGGCGGGACAGCGCCATGCTGAACGCCGGGATCAGCACCAACGCCAGCCCGTCCTCGATGAGCAGCGTGGCGGCGAACTCCGGCACGGTCCACGCGACCAGGAAGGCGTCCGTGTCGCTCCCGGCACCGAACAGCCGCGCCAGGGACTGGTCGCGCACCAGGCCGAGCAGTGAACCGGCGATGGACAGCGACGCCGTGACGAGCGCGGCCCGGGCGAGAAACCTCCGGGACGCCGAGGCCGGACCGTCGCCGCCCCCGGCCAGGGTGGCGGCACGCGCCGCGGGTACGGCCGCCGCGCCGTCGGTTGCGGATCCGGGGGTCCGCGAAGGCCTCACGGTCATCGCGCCACGGCCTCCTCGACGCGCCGGCGTGCCCCGCCCCGTGGCACGCCGTCCACGCGTTGGTCACCGGCCAGCGCCCACCACGCCACGAGCCCCAGGGCCACAGCGGTCAGGACGGTCGAAGGGCCGCCGATGTCCCCGTACACGAAGTCGGTCAGCAGCCAGACCAGCAGCCCGCAGCCGACCAGTGCGCAGTCGAGTCCCGGTCCGCGGCCCCGGACGCGCAGCAGCCGGCGCAGGCCGCACACCAGCAGCGCCAGCCAGCTCCCGGCGAGCGCGAGCAGCCCGACCAGGCCCTGCTCGCTCAGCAGCAGCAGGTACATGTTGTGCGGCGACAGCAACGGCTGCCGCTGGTACGCCGTCCCCGCGCCCGCGATCTCGCTGCCCGACGACAGCGCCAGGGTGGCGTGCCGGTCCCGGTACTCGGGAAAGCCCTTCATACCGACGCCGGTCAGCGGCTGCTGCCGCCACATGCCGGTCGCGGACGCCCACAGCGTGTACCGGTCGACGACGGACTGGTCGGGGGCGTCGGTGACCTGCGCGATGCTGTCGATCCGCTGCTGCAACAGCGCCGTGCCGACGCCGAACCCGCCGACCAGGATCACGCCGGCGGCGACCGCGGCCGCCGCCACCTTCAGCGCCCGCCGCAGCCCGGTCAGCGCCAGCTGCACGGCGCACGCCAGGGCGGTCGAGATCCAGGCGCCCCGGCTGAAGGAGAGCGCGAGCGGCAGCAGCAGGGCCAGCGCGCACCCGGCGGCGGCCGCCCGCTGCCGTACGGACGCCGGGCCCAGCGCGATCCCGGCCGCACACACCAGGCCGAGCGAGACGACCATCGCCATGCCCATCACGTCATGCGGCCCGAAGGTGCCGACCGCCCGGATGTCCTCGCCCTGGTAGGAGGCGCCGGTCCCGGTGACGTACTGGTGCACGCCCACGGCCCCCTGCCACAGCGCGAGCCCCACGAACGACCAGGCCACCAGCCGGAAGCCGGCCCGGTCGCGGATCAGCAGCAGCACGGCTGCCGGGACGAGCACGAAGATCTGCAGATAACGCCCCAGGCCGGTGAGCCCGGCCTGGGGCGAGGACGCTCCCATCGCGGCGAGCGCGAGCCCCACGACCGGCAGGCCCAGCACCACGGCCGCGACGGGCGACAGCGGACGCCGCCGTTCGCGCAGGAGACGGAGCACGCAGTACACCACCGCCAGCCCGGAGACCACGTCGGCGGGCCCCGCGCCGTCCGGCGTCAGCGGCAGGGCCAGCAGCGCGGGCACGGCCACCACGGGGAGGACCGGCATCAGCGCGGCGGCCCGGCCCGGGAGCGATGTCAGGGCGTGGCTCACGTCTCTCAGCCCCCCGTCGGGCGCACCAGGGTGGCCGCGGTGCGCAGCAGGATGCAGATGTCCTGCCACAGCGACCAGTCGTCGATGTAGGCGTTGTCGAACCGGCAGCGGTCCTCGATCGAGGTGTCACCGCGCAGGCCGTGGACCTGGGCGAGGCCGGTGATGCCGGTCCGCATGCGGTGGCGGACCGCGTAACCGGGGTAGGTCTGGCTGAACTGCGCGACGAAGAAGGGGCGTTCGGGCCGCGGCCCGACCAGGCTCATGTCGCCCCGGAGCACGTTCCACAGCTGGAGCAGCTCGTCGAGGGAAGTGCGCCGCAACATACGGCAGAACCAGCGCATCTCGATCTCGTTCGCCACGCTCCACCGGGTCGCCGACTCGTGCTCGTCGACCGGGCGGTGGGTACGGAACTTCAGCAGCGTGAACGGCTTTCCGTTCTTGCCGATGCGCTCCTGCCGGAACACCACGCCGGGACCGTCGCTGATCCGCAGCGCCACCGCGCACGCCAGGAGCAGCGGACTGACCAGCAGCAACAGCGACCCCGACACGAGAATGTCGAGCGCCCGCTTGCCCACGCCGCCGCGGCGCACCGGGGACATGTCCAGACGCCGGCAGGAGAACCCGGCCAGCCGCTCCCTCGTCGCGTACGACGGGGAGTCGGCGTCGACCTCCCAGACCACGCAGCCCGACTCGGCCAGCGCCCGCAGCAGCGGCCCCTGTTCGGCGCGTACGGAGGGGTGAACGGCCAGCACCGCCCGCACCCCGTTCTGGATGACCGCACGCTCGACCTCCTCGCCGGTCGTCAGCACCGGCAGGCCCTCGGTGCCGTCCGGCTGCCTGGCGACGACTCCCACCGGCCGCACACCGCACCGCGGGTGGCGCAGCACGGCGGCGGCGACACGCTGCGCGGTCGCCACCGGGCCGACGACGAGTGCGGTGTGCGGGTGGCGCAGCAGTGCGGCGCGCCGCCGCCCGTGCACGGCTCCGCGCAGCACACAGCCGACCGTTGCCTGCAGGGCGAGGCCCGTCAGTACGGTGCCGACGGACAACGCGTGCTCCGGCCGGTACGCCGCCGCGAGCGCCGAGAGCGCCAGCCAGGCCACCGCGATGCGGCCGCACACGGCGGGCAGTTCCTCCAGCAGCCCCGGCACCGGCGGCCGGCCGTCGCGCGGACGCAGCAGCAGCGACGCGACGACCAGCAGGGTGACGAGCAGCGGATGGCGCTGCGCCTCGGTGAGCGCCAGTGTGCCCGACAGGGCGGCGACGCCGTCCGCGAGGAGCAGCGGGACCGGTGAGGCCGACCGGGCCGGACGGCGCGGGACGGGGAACCGGAAACCGGTGGCGGTGCCGCGCGGCGGCAGGACCGAAACTGGTGAGAATCCGTGGTCCCGCGGCGGCAGGCCGGGGGAGGGCACGGTACGTTCGGCGGTCACGAGTGACTGGACTCCCTGTGCTTGGTGGGCTCGACGCGCTGTGTTGTCTGGTTCGCCTCGGCGCCACGGCCCGTGCCGGGCGGCTGACCGTGCTCAGCGCCGCGGGCTTCGGCGGTCCCGGCCGCGCGGGACGGGAGCGCCCTTCGGGCGGCGGGCCAGGTGCCGAGCAGGTCGCGGTAGACGTCCGCGAGCGCCTCGGCGGTGTGCCGTACGTCGTGGGTGGACAGCACATGCCGACGGCCGGCCTCGCCGAGCGACGCGCGCAGCAGCGGGTCGAGCAGCAGGTCGCCGACGGCCCCGGCCAGTGCCGCCGGTTTCTCCGGCGGGACCAGGCACCGGGCGGCGAAGGAGGGTGGCAGACTCTCGCGGGCGCCGTCGACGTCCGTGACCACCACGGGCCGCGCGCAGGCCATCGCCTCCAGCGGGGCCAGCGCCATGCCCTCCCAGCGGGACGGCAGGACGACGAGGTCGGCGGCCTGGTACCAGGGGGAGGCGTCGGTGACGGCTCCCGCGAAGAGCACGGACTCCGGGGCGCGTTCGCGCAAGCGCTCGCGGTCCGGCCCGTCGCCGACCAGGACGAGGCGGGCGTCGGGCACCCTGCGTACGACGGCGTCCCACGCCCGGAGCAGGACGTCCTGCCCCTTCTGTCGGCACAGCCGCCCCACGCAGACCGCGAGCGGCGCCGCCGGGGGGACGTCGGCGAGCGGTGCGAGCCCGGCCCGCACGGCGCCGGCGTCGGCCGGGTGGAAGCGCTCGGGATCGATGCCGTTGGGGATGACGGTCCACCGACCGGTGATCCCCGCGCGCACGCCGGTGGCGCGCTCCGCCTCGCTCACACACACCAACCGCGCGGCCCAACGCGCCCCCCAGCGCTCCCACTTGAGCGCCAGGGCCGCGGTGCCCCCGCCGACCGCCTCGAACGACCAGGCGTGCGGCTGGAAGACCGTCGGAATCCGCCCGCGCACCGCGAGCCGCCCGGCGAGCCCGGCCTTCGCACTGTGTGCGTGCAGGAGATCGGGGCGTACCTCGTCGATGACCCGTACGAGGTGCCGTACCTCCCGCACGAGCGACGGACCCGGCGACCGCGTCGCGGGCCAGTGCCGTACGTGCGCGCCGAGCGCCTGCAGTTGCCCGGTGAGCGGGCTGTCGGGGCAGGCCACGGTGACGTCCAGGCCGTCCGCCAGCTGAGCCCGGACCAGGTCCGTCACCACGCGCGCGACCCCGCCGTCCACCGGTTGGGTGAGGTGCAGAACCCGCAGCCGAGGGCTGATGGGTGACAGGTGCATATGCGCGGCTTCCTCGCTCACGACGGCGCTCGGGGCGGGCGGCAACGGGGTCACTGCTGGGCGTCGACAGCGACGAAGAGCGCACCGGCCCACGCGGCGTCCTGCTGGGACCGGAGCCGGAAGGTCAACTGGTCACCGGCGTTCTGCAGGACTCTGCCGAGGTCGAACACATCGGAGTCGTAGCCGAGGGTGTTGGCGTGCGCGGGCACCCGCGCCGCATCCTCTCCCGGCTCACTGATCGTGGAGTTCAGGACGTCGTTCTGGGGGTTGGCGGCGTCGCCGAGGGCGACGGAGGCGGACCCGTTCGTCACGGTGAGCGAGTCGCCGGTGGTGCCGCGGTCGCCGTTGTACGCCACCAGGCCCGAGCGGCCCCCGGCGCCTGCGGCGAAGCGCAGATCGCGCAGCCGGATCTCCTGTCCCGAGCCGGACTTCAGCGGCACGAAGCCGTCCCAGACCGCGAGGTGCCGCAGCGGCTCCGCCGCGTTCTCGTACACCACCACCAACGTCCAGCCGCCCCACGCCCCGGCCGCCGACCCGCCCATGGCCACGTTGACCTGCGCCACGGTGTACAGGCCCGAGCCGCCCTCCCGCACCAGCCGCGTGACGTCCGCCGACGCCTGGAAGGCGTCCGCGCCGTCTGCCACGCGGTGTCCGACGACCGTGTCCGCGAGGAGCTCTCGGTACTCACCGCCGGGTTCGGCGATCAGCACGCGTCCGTTGTCCTCCGGCGGCTTCTGTTCGCCGACGCGCAGGTTTCCGCCCCAGTACAGGCGCGCGTACGTCACTCGGGAGCCGGAGGGGAGGCGGACCTCAGCGCGGGAGGAGTTGTAGGTGTTCGGGTCGCGGTCGACGTCGATGTAGAACATGTCGAAGTCGCCGTTCGCCCCCTGCCCGCCCCCCTGCACGTCCGGGCACGAAGGTGCCGTGCTCTGCCTGCAGGTGATGGAGGAGTTGGCCGCGCGCACGATGCCGCCGTGCTGGTGTGCGCGGTACCGCTGGGCGAACGCGAGGCTCTCCGCTTCCGGTGCGGGAGCGGCAGCCAGGGAGCTGCCGGGTGTCCACATCGCGGCGAGGGTGAGAACGCCGACCGTCGCATGGCGAAGCAGCGGACCCAGGGAATGACGCATGACCGTCGGTGCCCTTTCGGAACAGGTGGCGGTGGCAGCAGCGACACGAGTGCGATGTGTCCGCCCGGAGGGTGTCTCGGAGATGCGTCACTCTAGTCGCTAGCCGGACAAATATGGTGAAAGGCGACACTTGGGATCACGCCATTGGCGGCGCAACTCTCAGGAGCACGTGCCGATGCCGTTCCGCCGAACGAGGGCGGGGGAGCAGTCGGCCTGACGTACCGTCTGATCAGGCAGGACGCGGCGACAGGGGGATCCGCGGGAGCATGAAAAGCCTATGATCGGTTGCGGGAGGCCATGGGCGCTTTCACGGTGGGCTCAGGATCCAACGCCCGTCGAAAGGAATCTCCATGCGTGCTCTGCCCGCACGGCGCATGGCATCCAGCGCACTGTGCGCCGCCCTCCTGGTCGGGATCACCGGCCCCGCCGCCATGGCGGCCGACTCGACCCGCGAGCGCAGCCATACGGCGTCGCCCGATGTGCGGCACCCCGGCGCGGACACGTTTCACGCGCAGGTCAGGAAACTGGGCGTCCTCGGGAGCGAGTTCGCCCCGGTCACCGACCTGCTGAACGCCGTGCTCAAGGCCGAGGACGGTCAACTGCCCGCCGCCAAGGCCAGGAAACTGGGCGCCGCCGCGAAGGCCTCCCTGGCCGAGGCGGCCGCCAAGGCTCCGGCGACCGCGGCCCCAGCGACGGGCGTGCTGCCGCGCGACGCCGACCTCACGGACGACGAGCTGGACGCTGTGGAGGAAGCCATCGACAGCCTTCTGGAGGCGGTCACCTCCGATGACGAAAACCAGGTGCTTCTGTCGGTCGACGACCTGCTCGACCAGGTGGGGAGCCTCATCGACGAGCTGATCGGCACCGGCCTGCCGCCGCTGCCCAGCACGTCGACATCGACGTCGGTGCCCGAGGAGTCGGCCGTAACGCTCCCCGCGAATGCGTCGACGCAGCCCCAGACGGTGCTGTTGACGGTCCCGTGAGCGTCGCACGAGCGTCGTACGGTACGGCTCTCGCCTGTCCAGTCGTGGTGCCGTCCTCCGGGGGGCGGCACCACGACTGTGTCTTTCAGAGACCTCAGCCCTTCAGAGATCTCATATGAGGACTTGCAATCTTCGGCACCTCCGGTTTCCGCCCAGACCACAGCTCGTTAGGCACGGCGACAGAATCCCCTCCGGCAATCTGCGTTGCCGAAGAAAGGAACACGATGAAGTCCCTGAAGGCTGCCGCCGTCGTTGCCGGGTCCTTGATCGCCGCCGGTGCCGCCACTCCCGCGTGCGCCCAGAACGCTCCCGCCATGGCGCCCACCACCTACAACGCACCCGACACGGCGCCCGCCCCCCAGAGTGCTCCGGCTCAGGCGCCGGCTGCCCAGAGTGCTCCGGCTCAGGCGCCGGCTGCCCAGAGTGCTCCGGCTCAGGCGCCGGCTGCCCAGAGTGCTCCGGCTCAGGCGCCGGCTGCCCAGAGTGCG